>CAZGAX010000017.1:0-35613 GCA_964523745.1 uncultured Halobacteriales archaeon
ACAGCGGTGAGGGCTTTCACCGTCGGTGCGGTGGCGGTTGCGGAAATACCCACGAAGGAAACTCAAACCAGTACGGCACCTACTCCACAATCTCGTACGTCCGACCTCGCTTCTCGCCCAGCGAGCGAATCAGGTTGTACTGGTCCATCTTGCTCATGTACTTCCGGACCGTCCGCTTGCTCTTGGGCTCGTCCACCCGGCCCTGGTAGCTCTCGTACAGCTCCCCCGGCGCGATCTCACCGGCCTCGCCGACGATCTCGTAGAGCACCTTCTGGTGACGCGTCAGCGCGTCTACCGTCCGCTGCTTGATCGACTGTCTCGCCTCGGGGATCGCCTCCCGGACGTGGTCCGCCGTGATCGTCGTCTCGCCGTCGGCTTCGGCAAGCCGAGCAGCACTCCGTAGCACCCGAATCGCCACCCTCGCGTCGCCGGCGGCGGCGTCGGCGATGGTTTCCAGGTGCTCGGCGGGGACGCTTCCCGGCTCGAACCCCTTCTCGACCCGGGACTCGAGGATGGCGACGAGCTGGTCGAGGCTGTAGCGCTCGAACCGGATGCGGGGGCTCCCCCGGAGGCGGCTCTCGACGCGGTCGTCCAGCCCTACTAAGAAATCGGTCTCGCGGTTGGCCACCAGGATGGGATGCAGGTGGCCGATCTCCAGCAGTTCGTACAATAGATCCGGCTCGTCCAGCTGGTCGACCTCGTCGAGGATGGCGACGATGGGCCGGCTGTTCCGCTCGCGGAGCCGCTGGAGCAGAGTGTCGTGCGGTGTGGACTGCCGGTGGACGTCGGCGGTGCGCCCGACGGCGGCGAGCAGTTCGTAGCAGGTGCGAAACCGGGTGTGGTTGCGCCAGCAGTTGACGTACGTCGTCCGGACGTCCAGCAGTCGCTCCCGGAGGCGCTCGACGGTGTACCGGGCGACGCAGGTCTTCCCGGCCCCGGTGGGGCCGATGACGAGGGGCGTCTCCGCTTCCTCCCCGTCGAGCAGCGGCTCCAGCGCCGCCGAGAGCCGGTCTATCTCCCCGTGGCGGTGCTCGACGTCCTTCGGGACGAAGTCCTCCTGCAGGACGCGAGCGTTCTCGATCATGTACCTGGCTACGAAACGTAGTCACATAAACGGAACCGGGGTACTTCCGATAAGTCCGATGGAACGCATCGCTTCCCGGCCCGCGTTCACCAGGCCGCCTCGAGTACCTCGCGGAGTTCGTCGGCGCTGGGGTCCAGCCCCGGCGGGGCATTGCGCATGATGCCGTCGTCACGGACGTACTCGGCCACGGCGTCGAAGTCTTCGCGGGCCGGGCCATCGACGTCCCTGATGCGGGTCGGCAGGCCGAGAGCGTCCCGGATGTCGGTGACGGCATCGACGACGGCTTCGGCAGGATCCTCGGCATCACCGACGCCGAGCGAGTCGGCCAACAGCTCTCGGCGGCCGTCGACGCGGTCGAAGAGGTATCGGAGGGCGTGCGGCGCGACGACGCCGTGGGCGACCCCCTGCTGGAGGTCGGTCCGCCAGGTGAGGCCGTGGCCGAAGGCGTGGATGACCGAGAGCGTCGTGCCGTCGGGCCGGGAGATACCGTACTGGACCATGACGATCCCTTCCAGTATCGGCGCCAGCACGTTCGGGTCCGCCCCGATCGTGCCGAGGTCAGGGAGGTGCTCGGCCAGGAGTTCGAGCCCGGCGGCCGCAGTGGCGTCGGTGACGGGCGTCGCGTTCCGGGCGTACAGCGTTTCGATTCCCTTGTCGAAGCCGTTCATCGCAGACCCCGTGAGAACGTCGACGGGCGTGGTCGCGGCGAGGACGGGGTCGTAGACGGCAGCACTCGGCATCAGTCCGCGGTTCCAGGCGCCGCCGGTGACGGGTTCGTCCACGAATCCGCCGCCGGGGTCGGCCGTGATGCCGGCTCCCAGCGAGAGGTCGGCGCCGGCGAGGGTCGTCGGGACGACGACCAGCGGTGGCAGTCCGTGCTCCGGGACGGGGACGGCCCCATCGCGTGATTCGAACGCCCCGCCGAACTCCTGGGCTGACCTGTCGTCGGCGACGACGGCGCGAAGCACCGACGCCACGTCGAGGCTGCTCCCGCCGCCGAGGGCGACGATGGCGTCGGCGCCGACGGCGTCGAACCGCTCTGCCCCCGCGACCGCCGTCGACAGGCGCTTGTCCGGCGTCGTCTCGGCGAAGACCGCGACGAGTCGGTCGCCCAGGCCTTCCCGGACCGGGTCCATCACCGCCGGCGTGTCACCGACGGTCTGTCCGCAGACGAGCATGGCCCGGTTGACTCCCAGTCTATCGAGTTCGTCGCCCAGGTCGGCCGCTGCGCCGGCGCCGAAGCGGATGGTCGGCGGGTCGTACTCGAACCTGAAGCCGCTGGGTCGACGGGAAGTGGCGTCGTCCATGCTCGACACAGGGAGGCCGAGCCCCGTAGCTCTTGGCCAGACCTGCCGTCGGCCAACACCTAACACCGCCCCGGTCCAACCGGACCACAGATGACTGACCCACACGGCGACCAACCGGTCGAGACGACCGGAGAACCTCTCGAAGACGCCGACGCGGCTGCCATCCTCGTCCACGGCCGGGGAGCACGGGCGACCGGGTTCCTCGAGTTCGCCAGGGCGCTCGACGTGGACGGCGTCGCGTATCTCGCTCCGCAGGCCGCCCGGGGCACCTGGTATCCGGACCGCTTCGTCGCGCCCATCGAGTCGAACGAGCCGTGGCTCTCGTCGGCCCTGTCCTTTCTCCAGCGCGTCGTCGACCGCGCCACCGACGCCGGCCTCCCCCTCGAACGGCTGGTTCTCGTCGGCTTCTCCCAGGGCGCCTGCCTGGCCAGCGACTACGTCGCCCGGAATCCCGCTCGCTACGGCGGCCTCGCCGCGCTGAGCGGCGGCCTCATCGGTCCCGAAGGGACGACCTTCGACTACGACGGCGACCTCGATCGGACCCCGGTGTTCCTCGGCTGTAGCGACAGCGACCCGCACATCCCGGTCGAACGGGTCCACGAGACCAGGGATGCCTTCGAGGGTATGAACGGGGCCGTCACCGAGCAGATATACCAGGGGATGGGTCACACGATCAACCGCGACGAGCAGCGCCGCGTCGCCGAGATGGTCGCGACGGCGGCGAGCGACTGAGCGTCCGGTTTCCACACGTCGGATTGCCCCACACCTTTGAGTCGACGCCCTCCGTACTGGAGAACGTGCCCGATTCACACGACCCCTCACCCGACGCACCCGGTGGGAACCCGGGAGACGCGCCCGTCGTCTCCTGTTCGCGCTGCAACCGGGAGTGGGACCTGACGTTCGAACTCGAGGACCTGAAGGTCGGGAATCAGGCAGTGGAGCAGTTCGCACTCGACCACCAGCGACACACCGGCCACTTCCCTGACGGCGTCTCGACCTGGCTGGCGAACTGTCGACAGTGCCCCGAATCGGTCGAGCGGCTCTCCGAGGACGCCGCCCGCCGCTGGAGCGAAATCCACGCCCGGCACACGACCCACGCCGTCGAACTCGACCACGCCTCTCTCGAGGAACCCGAAGTCGTCGAGTCGTAGGACTCAGTCGCCGGACTCGGGGTCGGTGCCGAGCGATCCGGGCCCACTGCCCGTCAACGATCCGGACCCGCTGTCCGACCTCGTACCCGTTTCGCCGTCCGTCCCGGTTCCCGACCCGGTTCCTGCCGCAGCCGTCGGCGGTTCGTCGGTCGTCACCGTACGATAGACGCGAAGGAGTCGCCGGCCCATCCGTTCGAGACTCTCCTCGCGAACGGCGTCGCGGCCGTCGAGTTCGGTGTCGCTGGTGAGGGCTCGTTCGAGGGCGTCAGCAAGATCGGCGTCCGTCTGGCCAACCGTCGACAGGGACGTGTCTGCGACTCGTTCGGACACGTCGCCGACGTCGGCCGAAACGACCGGGAGGTTACACGCCAGGGCCTCCCGGACGGCGTTGGGCGAGCCTTCGTGGGTCGACGTGAGGATCAGCGCGTCGGCGGCGTTCATGTACGTCGGCATCCGGTCGTGGGCGACGCCGGTGACGACCTGGATCTGCACGTCTGCGTCGAGGCGGTCGTCGACGGTTTCGACGACCTGCTCGGCGCGGGGAAAGTTCTTCTCCGTCCGGGCGGGCGAGTAGGGAAACAGCACCTGGTACGGCTCGTCGTCCCACCCGATTTCGGCCCGGGCGGCAGTCGTCTCTCGGGGCGCGAACAGGTCGAAGTCGATGCCGTGCGGGACGACGTAGCTGTCGGCGTCGACGGCCTCTGCCATCTCGGGCGACATCACGACGACGGCGTCTGCGAGGAGGGCGCTGACCCGACTGACCCGACCGAACCGGCCGAACACGTCAGAGCCCCAGAGCGAGAGCACGACAGGCGGACCCGGCACCGAGAGCGCTGCCGGCGCCGTCAGGCCGTAGTTGGCGTGGACGACGTCGTAGTTCCAGGGTTTGGCCGCGACGACTCGCCGGTACAGCCTGGCGTAGTCGACCGGCGACCGGCCGTCGTCGGCTTCGGGGTCCCGACTTCCGGGCACCGACACCGTCGTCGATTCGACGCCCATCCCCTCCAGGACCTCGACCTGCTGCTCGAAGAAGGGTGACCGGGTCGTGACGAGGTTCAGTACCTTCACGGCACCGGAGCACCTCCAGCGATCGAACGCGTCGGTTCCATGGACGAGAGGGGTGCTCGGGCCGGGATAGTTATGTCCGATATTACTGCCGAACGAGTCGTCGGTGGCCGGCGGGTCGTCCGGACCCCGCCAACCCTGGTAAGCACAGGTTATCCGCGGAACGGGTCGCTCGGGCGGAAGTCGGCGCCTTCCGGGGCCGAATAGGACGCATTACCTTGGGTCGTACCCACCTCCTATCGGGCGGTCCAATGAAGGTCCTCTTCGACGTGAACCACCCGGCGCAGGTCCACCTGTTCCGGAACGCCATCGACGCCCTCCAGGCTGAAGGCCACGAGACGCTGGTGACCTCCCGCGACAAGGAGATGACGCTCGAACTGCTGGACGCCTACGACGTCGACCACCGGCCCCTGACGGCGGCCGCAGACGGCCTCCTCTCGCTGGTGGCCGAGTGGACCGTCCGCGAAGTCAAGATGGCCCGCGTCGCCCGGAAGTTCGACCCGGACGTCGTCGTCAGTCGGCTGAATCCCGCCGCCGTCCACGCCTCTCGCGTCGTCGGCTGTCGAAACCTCGTGATCAAAGACTGCGTCCTCCCGGAGCCGATGCGGACGCTCATCCACCGGTCGACGCTGCGGTTCGTCGACGACGTCTGCACGCCGCCGGGCTTCGACCTGGAGGTTCCCGACGAGAAACACCACGACCTCGGCCTTCAGGAACTCGCGTACCTCCACCCGAACCGGTTCGAGCCGAGCGCCGACGTGCTCCGGACCCACGGTATTTCGCCGAAAGACACCTTCTTCGTCGTCCGGTTTTCCGCCTGGGACGCCTACCACGACGTCGGCAAGAAAGGCCTCTCGCCGGAGGCCAAGCGGGAGCTGCTATCGTTTCTCGCAGACCGGGGCGAGGTGTACGTCACGAGCGAGGCGGAACTTCCCGACGAGTTCGCCAACTACCGGCTGACGCTCCCGCCCGAACACGTCCACCACCTGTTGTACTACGCCGACTGCTTCGTGGGCGACTCCGAGACGATGTCGACGGAGGCGGCACTGCTCGGTACGCCCACCATCCGGATCCACCCGTTCGTCGGGGAGTACGACCTCTACAACTTCGACCGCCTGGAAGAAAGCGGCCTGTTGTTTTCCTTCACCGACGAGACGACGGCCATAGAGAAGGCCAAGGCGATCGCCAGGGACGGCGTGGACGCGAGTCGCTGGGCCCGACGTCGCGATGAACTGCTCGAGGACGAGCAGGACGTGACGGCCGCGATGCTCGAACTCGTCCGGGGCGAGGCACCCGAACCGGAGACGCCGGCGCCGACCCGGACTATCGCGTGATACCGCTGTGGTCCCTCGTCGACCCGTCCACGTGCGGTGCCGGACGGCAAGCGCACTACCGCTCGGGTGATCCACGTGTCGGAACGAGATGACAACCTCCACTCGCTGATTTCGGGCGCGACGCTGGTCGTCCTCGGCGGCGTCGTCTCGTCGGTTTCGAAGCTGGTCGAGCGGATCATCGTGGGGCGGACGCTGCCACCGGACGTCTACGGCGAAGTCAACATCGCCATCGTCATCATGACCTTCGCGACGACGATAGCCCTGTTCGGCTACACTCACGCCACGACCCGCTACGTCTCGCGGTTCGAGGACGAGCGGGACGTCAGAGGAGTCTGGGTGACTGCCCTGCTCGTCCCCGGACTGTTGAGCCTCCTCCTCAGCGCCGTCCTGGTGTGGCGTCGCGACCTGGTCCTGGAGTGGCTGTTCGACGACCCCGAAGCGGGCTTTTACCTGCTGTTGTTCCTGCTGACGATCCCGTTTCGAACCATGTTCCGGATCGCCATTCACACCCTCCGGGGCTTCGAGAAAGCGGCGTACAAGGCGGGGGTCAACGACCTGCTGTTTCCCGCCGTCCGGATCGCCATCCTCGTGACCCTGTTCGGGCTGGGATACGGTGCGGCGGCCGTCGGCTACGCCTACGTCGTCTCGACGGCGCTCGTGCTCGTCGTCGCCCACGTCCTCCTCCACAGGCTGGTCCCGCTGGTCGGTCGGTTCAGCTTCCACGGCCGAGAGATGACGCTGTTCGCGGCGCCACTCATCATCTCGACGATGCTCTCGTTCCTGCTCGTCCAGACGGACACGCTCCTGCTCGGCGCGTTCCGGACGTCCTACGAGGTGGGCCTGTACGCGGCGGCGGTGCCCATCGCGACGGGGATGCTCATCGTGCTCAAGTCCTTTGGCTTCATGTACCTCCCCATCGCTTCGCGGCTCGACGCCGAGGGCAACCGGGACGAGATCGACGACATCTACGCGACGACGACCAAGTGGGTGTACGTCGTCTCGTTCCCGGCCTTCGCGACGTTCGTCTGCTTCCCGAAAGACGTGATTCGGGCCATCTTCGGGCCGGAGTACGTCAGCGCCTGGCCGGCGCTGGTCGTCCTCTCGGTCGGTTACTTCGTCTCGATCCTCGCAGGTTTGAACCGGGACACGCTGTCGGCGCTCGGTCACACGACCTACCTGCTGGTGGCCTACCTGGTGGCCTTCGGGACGAACGTCGGACTGGACCTCTGGCTGATTCCACGACACGGGATCGTCGGCGCAGCGGTCGCCTCGGCCAGTGCGCTGGTTGCTCTCAACGTCGTGTTGCTCGTACTCCTGTTCGTCCGAGTCGATACGACACCGTTCTCGGCGGCGAATGTCCGGACGTTCGCCGGACTGCCCGTCCTCCTGCTTCCCCCGGTGGCGCTACTCTCGCGGACCGTCTCGTTGACGGCGCTCTCGCTACTCCCGTTTCTCGTCGCAGTCGGCCTGGCGAGTATCTTCGTCGTGACGGTCGTCGGCGGTCTCGAACCGGACGACGGGGTCGTCCTCGAACTGGTCGAGGACCGGACGGGCCTCCGGATTCCGTTCGTTCGCGGCTTCCTGCCGTCGGAGGCGGCCACCGATGGCGGCCCGAAAGGGTCGTAAACCGGTGACCGGGGCGTGGGGCGGTGGTAGGGACGGACTGTACCGACGCGCCGGGGACCGAATACGTGTCATAACAAAGCCCGAAAGCTGGCTGGACCCCCTATGGCAACTCGATCCGACGACGGGGGGTCGAACGCGTGACAGTTACCGACACCTGGCGGTCGACTACCGGGGCCCGGAGGTCGAGACGTGTCTAGTACTGACACGGGGGACCGAAGCGTCCGGCTTCCTGGCATCCCCCTCGACCTCGTAGCGGTCGCGGCGTTTCTGGCCGTCGCGCTCGGCGTCGTCTTCGTCGCGCCGCCGGGGTCCGCCCCCTACCTCTTTGCGGCCGTGCCGCTGCTCCTGTTCGTTCCGGGCTACGTGCTCCTGGCCGTCGCCTTCCCCCGCCGACCCGACCGGAACAAGCCGATTCGACGCGGTATCACCGTCGTGGAAGCCGGACCGACGTGGACCGACAGGCTCGTGCTCTCGTTTCCGGTCAGCGTCGGCGTCGTTCCCGTGGTCGGCGGGGTCCTGCTCGCGTTGGGGCGTCCGTTCGATCCGACGACGGTTGCAACGGTGCTGGGCGCCCTCGTCGGGGTCGGTCTCGTCGCGGCCTGGATTCGGCGGGTTCGCATCCCAGTCGACGAGCGCCTCGACGTCCCTGCCGAGGGAGCGGTGACCGCCCTGAAGGGGCGCTGGCTCGGGACCGGTAGCGCCGGCGAACTGATCGCGACGGTTGCTCTCGTCGCCAGCGCAGTCCTGCTGGTATCGAGCATCGCCCTGGCGGCCGGCGGCCCGGCCGGCGGCACCTCCTACACGCGGCTCATGCTCCTGTCCGAAAACGAGTCCGGCGAACTCACGGCCGGTGGCTTTCCGACGGAGATCGTCCAGCATCGGGCCGTTCCCGTCGTCGCCAACGTCCAGAACAGCGAAGGTACGACGACGGACTACACGCTCGTGGTTCGTCACGAACACCTCGCCAACGGGTCGAACGAGGTACGGAACGCGAGCGTCCTCACCAGCGAGCAGTTCACGCTCGAACCCGGCGAAACCGTCAACCGCTCGGTCACCGTCACGTCGCGCGACGTCGGGGCCGACCAGCGCGTGAGTTTCTACCTCTATCGGGGCGAGTCGCCGGCGGACGTCGGCCCAGCCACGGCTTACCGCCACGCCTACATGTCCATCACCGTCAGGCCCCCGACCGACGGCTGACCGACCGTGCCGCGGAGGTCTTCGAGGCCGCGACTTCCGTGCTTTCCGGCGATACGCGACGTATACTAATGGGCGATCCGGGAGAGGAGCGCCCAACGTCGGTCGGTCCGGGCCAGCGGAGGCCGCGAGAACCGCGACGGCGGTGGCGGCCGTGGCGACCGCGACGGCGACGACAGTCGCGACGACTACGACGGCGACGAGGGCTGCGACGACGACCGACCTGGCCCAGCGGCGACCGATCCGGCGTCTCCTCCCCTGTACAGATGACAGCGCCAGCCCATCCCACGATCGTCTTCGGATTCGACGCGATGGACGCCCGGTACCTCGACCGGTTTGCCGAGTCGGTGCCAACGCTCTCTGCCATCCGCGAGGACGGCGTCGACGCACCGCTCGCCTCGACGTTCCCGCCGTGGACAGGTAGCGCCTGGCCCTCGATGTACACCGGGTCCGACCCCGGCCACCACGGCGTCTTCGACTTCTTCACGAACGACGGCTACCCGGACGAGGCGTCGGTCGTCTCCCGGAACGACGTCTCGATGCCGGCCGTGTGGAACTACCTCTCGGCCGTCGACGCCTCGACGATCGTCCTGAACGTGCCCGTCACCCACCCGGCGGAACCGATCCAGGGGGTGCTCGTGCCGGGATACCTCGCGGGCGACGACGACCCGGGGTATCCCGAGGGCGTTCGCGAGGAACTGTGTGACGGCGAATATCGCATCTACTCACCGGTCGAGACGTCGACCGACCTCGACGCCAAACTCGACGGCTTCCTCGACCTGATCGAATGCCGGACGGCGGCGGCCGTCCACCTCCTCACGAACTACGACTGGGACGTCGCGATCGTCCAGCTCCAGAAGACGGACGCCGTCTTCCACAACTTCGACGACGACGCCGTCTTCCGGCGGATCTACCGGGCGGCAGACGACTTCACCCGGGAGGTACTCGACGCCGTCGACGGCCCGGTAAACACCGTCGTCTGCTCGGACCACGGGATGGGTCCCAAGCAGGGCTACGGCGTCTACGTGAACGAAGTCCTGCGCGACCACGGGTTCGTCGTGGCCGGCGAGGGCGGGGAGGCACCGACCATGGCGGGTGCCAAGCCCGGGCTGATGGGTGACTCGGGGGCCGATGGTGGCGCCAGCGGGTACGGAACCTCGCTCCGCCAGCGCCTGGCTGCGGCCGGCGAATCGACGCTGACCCGCCTGGGCGTGACGCCGGGTGACGTCTACGTCGCCGCCGAGCGCGTCGGCCTGGCCGACCACCTCAAGCGGATCGTACCCAAGCAGGTCCAGCTCGGGGCCGGCGAATCCGTCGACTGGCGGGCATCGACCGCATTCTGTCCGAGTAACACGCGACACGGCGTCCGCGTCAACCTCGAGGGCCGTGAACCGGCCGGCGTCGTCCCGCCCCAGGAGTACGACGCCGTTCGGGACGCGGTAATCGAACTGCTCGATGGCCTGGAAACGCCTGACGGGCTCCCTGCGTTCGACTGGGTGAAGCCCCGGGAAGCGGTCTTCGACGGTCCCCGGGCCGAGGCGGCCGAGGACGTCCTGTTCAAGCCCCGAAACTGGGAGAACACCGTCTCGACGAAACTCATCGGCCGGACGACGACGCCCATCGACATCCACGACCACAAGCCCCACGGCGTGTTTCTCGCGGCGGGACCCGACGTCGAGGACGGTGCGGCCCTCGACGGGCTCTCGCTGACAGACGTGGCACCCGTCGTGATGGCGCTGGCGGGTCGACCGGTGCCCGAGCGAATGACCGGCCGGGTCCCCGACGGCCTGCTTTCCGTCGACGTGGAGCGCGAATCCTACGGCGACCTTCGGTTCGGGACCGCCGAGGCGGACAGTGGATCGGACGACGACGTGACCGACCGACTGGAGGACCTGGGTTACCTCTGATGGCCGACGCCGAGAGCGCCCTCGAGTCGCTGCTGTCGAGTGCGACGCTCGTCGCGGTCGGCGGGCTCATCGGCGCATTCTCGAAACTGGTCGAGCGGATCGTCGTCGGTCGAGCACTCTCGCCGGCCGCGTACGGCGAGGTCAGCATGGGGATCGTCGTCATGACCGTCGGGACGACGTTGTCGCTGGTCGGCCTCGGCCAGGCGACGTCGCGATACATGTCACGTTACGACGACCCGGCCGACGTCCGCGGCATCTGGCTGAGCGGGCTACTCGTCTCGGGTGCCATCGCGACCGCTGTCGCCCTCCTGCTGTACCTCGGGTCGGACGCCATCGTGGCGTCCCTGTTCGGTGGGCCCGACTCGCTCGCGCTGCTGTACCTGTTCGTCCTGACCGTCCCTTTCACTGTCGTCTTCCGAATCGGTGAGAACGCGATCCGGGGCTGTGAAAACACGCTCTACCGGACGGTGGCGAAAGACCTCCTGTTTCCCTTCGTCCGAATCGGCGGCGTCGTCGCGTTGCTCGCTATCGGGTTCGACGTCCTGGCCGTGGGGTACGCCTACCTCGGCGCGACGGCGCTGGCCGCGCTCGTCGCCTTCTACTTCCTGCATCGACTGCTCCCGCTGTTCGGGTCAGTCCGCACTCACGTTCGGGAGATGGTCCGCTTCGGGGCGCCGCTGGTCATCGCGACGATGCTCTCGATGCTGTTGATCCAGACCGACACGCTGATGGTCGGCTTCTTCCGGACCTCGGCGGAGGTCGGCCAGTACTCGGCGGCCTATCCGCTGGCCAACGGCCTCATCATCGTCCTGTCGGCCTTCGGGTTTCTCTACCTCCCGCTTGCCTCCCGGCTGGACGCCGAAGGCGAACGCGAGGAGATCGACCGCATTTACGCGACGACGACCAAGTGGGTCTACGTCGTCACGTTTCCGGCCTTTCTCACCTTCGTCGTCTTTCCCGCCGACGTCATGCGGATCTTCTTCGGCGCCGCGTACGTCGAGGCGGCCCCGGCCCTCGTCCTCCTGTCGCTGGGCTTTTTCGCCAACGCGCTCGGCGGCAGAAACCGCGAAACGGTGTCTGCGCTCGGCCACACCAGGTATCTCATGGTCGCAAACGGCTCGGCCTTCGGACTCAACATCGGGCTGAACCTGGTCCTCATCCCCCGCTACGGATTCGTCGGTGCCGCCGTCGCCTCGGCCGTGTCACTCGGCTGGCTCAACGCCGTCGTCGTCGGCATTCTCACCTACCGGTTCGACATCTCGCCGTTCTCGACGGAATCGGTCAGGACGTTCGTCGCCCTGCCACTCGTGCTGGGACCTCCTGCCGCCATCCTCTCACAGTGGGTCTCCCTTTCTGCGATGACCATCGCGCCGTTCCTCGTCGTCACCGGCCTCGCGACGCTGGTCGTGGTCGCACTCGTCGGCGGCCTCCAGCCAGAAGACGGCGTCGTCGTGTCGTTCGTCGAGGACGCCGTCGGCGTCCGGCTACCGCTCGTTCGCCAGTACCTCCCGGCCGAACGGTCTGGAAAGTCGGGCTAACGTCCGGAGAAGCTGTCGGGCTAGTCGAGCTGCCCGTCACGGTGCCCCGATGCCAGACGGCGGCTGGTCCGTCCCGTAGTGGTTGTCGTGGATGTCCGTGTTCGCGAAGCCGCAGGAGCTCGGGTTCGCGAACGTCGCCTCCTTGTCGCCGGGGTCGTCGTAGTTCGGGGGATTGGGGTTGTACGCCCAGTTGTGGTGGAGGGACGTGGACTCGGCACAGGCCCGCTGGCGGTACGCCGAGGGGTAGCCGTCGACCGTCGCCGGCGTCGGTTTGAAGGTGTTGTTGTATACCTCGACTCGACCGCCGCTGCCGTGGTGGTCGAAGATGTGGTGGCGCTGGTCGGCCTCGACGACGTTGTAGCGGGCCGTGTAGGAGGCGTCGCTGTGTGCGGCGATGCAGTGGCGATTCCGGCCGAACAGCGTGTACTCGACCAGCGTCTCGGCGTTCGAGGACACCAGGAGACCGTATCCCAGGCCGCCGAGGGTGTTGTGATGGACGTGACAGTGGTGGACGTGGGTGTTGCCGTTGCAACTGATCCCCGCGTAGCCCCAGCCGTATATTTCGCAGTTGGCCAGGACGGCGTTGCGTCCCGACACCTGGACGCCGACGTGGGCGTGGTCCCAGGCACCGCCGCCGGCGTTCTCCTCGTCGTGGTGGGGCCCACGGATGCGGAGTCCGGTGATGGTCGAGTCGTCTTCCTGGACTTTCAGCAGCCGTTCGCTGGTGTCCGACGTCTCGTAGATGACGCCGCCGGCGCTACCGTCGATACCCCGGTCGCTGGCCAGCGTGACGCCACCCGGAACGTGGAACGTCTCCTGGCTGGCGTGGATCGCAGCCGACCCGGGGACGTAGACGACGTCGCCGCTGGACGCTGCTCCCAGGGCGTCGTGGAGTTCCGCCCGGCTCGTCGCGGTGTAGTCCGCCTCGCTCTGGGGAACGGTGCTGGCGTAGCCGCTCCCGCCGCCGATGACGGTGTCGGACGGCTCCGGCGGTTCCTGGCCGACGAGTTCGTACGTCGTCGTCGACTGCCCGTCGAGCGTGACGTCGACGTCACCCCGGAGCGGGCTGAAGTCGGTGACCGGGCCCGTGATCGCGAAGCCGTCGCCGTAGCCGTTGCCGGTGTAGCCCGTGACCGTGGTCGTCCCGTCTCCGTTGTCGACGACGTCGTCGTTGCCCGACTCGGCTGAGTACTTGCCGTTGTCCGTGAGCCTCATCGCGTCGCCGTCGACGGTGAATTCGTAGGACACCTCGGTGTCCGAGGCGATCACCAGTTCTCTCGTGGGGTCGTTCCCCGTCAGTTCCTCGGCCGTGACGGTCTGGCCGTCGAAGACCAGTTCGTAGTCACCGACCATCGGGCTGAACTCGACGACGCTACCCTGCACGGCGTACCCATCACCGTAGCCGTTCCCTGTGTACCCCGAGACGGTGTAGGTGCCGTCGCCGTTGTCGACGACGTCGTCGTTGCCATCCTCGGCGGAATTTTTCCCGTTGTCGAGGAGTTTCCGCACGGGACCGTCGGTGGTGAATTCGTAATCGACCACGGTGTCGCTGCGAACCACGAATTCGTACTCCGGCTCGGGAAGGATCGAATCGGCGTCCGAGCCGAACAGTAGCGGCGCCGGCCCGACCGTCTCGAGACTGACCACGTCTCCCGAGTACCAGTAGCCGTGAACGTCGTCGGACACCTCGCCCGTCACCGTTCCGCTGGAGATCGCGTCGCTCGTCGCCCCCGTTCGGTCGACGGTCGTCACCTCGCCGTCCACGGAGAACGTATAGGACGTCGTCCCGCTGACGTCTCGACCGTCGACGACGAGGACGGTGTCGTAGGTGGTGCTCGCCGCGCTGGCAGTCGTACTTGCGAGGACCGACCCGATAGCCGTTACCCCCGCCACTTTCAGCAGCGACCGCCGATTCAGGAGCCCTGTACTTGCTGGTAGGATACGCTTACTGCTCCGGTCCGTGCCATCTGTCGAAGGTTGGGTGTTGCCGTTCACCGGCTCTCGTTCCGGCATGGGCGGTAGTCACTACCTACTATTTATAACGATATGTGCCACCTGGATCCGTTTACGGGTGACCACGGACGGGTCACTCTGTATTTAGTTACCGCTTGGTATTTTGTACGTGTGAGTCGACTGGAATTGTGACCCGCAACGACGAACAATATGGTGGTAGTCACTACGGACGCATTACACGTACAGAGTTACACTACCCGGGTACCACTGGACGCGTACCACTCCGATTCAACACTGTTTCGCGCCGTCTGTCGTCACCTCTTTGCGGACCACCTCGGACTCCTCCAGCACGAACGGCGCGCCGGTGACGTCGACCGTCGAGTCCCTGACGACGCAGTCGGCACAGCCGTCGAACCGGAAACCGTCGCGGTCAGGCCCCGTCTGGGAGACACAGACGTTCGACAGGGTGGTCCCGTCCCGGTCACGCAGGTGGACGGTTTCGCCGCCACCGGCGTCCCCGGTCACGTAGACGTCCTCCAGGCTCGGCCCCACGGGGCCGTCGATCGCCTTCCGGTCCGGCGGTCCGGCCGAAACCGCCGGCACCTCGTCCCGGTCGAGGTGGATGCGGGTGTTGCGTATCGTCGCCGTGCCGTTGGTGCTGTGGAACCGGACGGCGCCGAATCCCCAGCCGGCCTCCGACGTGTAGGTGATCGAGCAGTTCTCGACCAGCTGGTCGTGTTTGCCCCGGAGGCGTATCCCCCGGACGTTCTCGTCTTCGGGAGACGGGAGGGGCGGCCGTTCGTCGACGACGATGGTCGCACCGCGGACCGTCGAACCGGTCGAGCCGATGCGGACGTTCGCGATGTTGTTGTTCCGGAACAGTCCTCCCTCGACGTGGACCGGGCCGTCGCGACCCTCGAAGTTGCCGCCGTCGCCGCCCGGCGCGGAGGCGTACAGGCCGTTGTCCGAAAAGTTCTCCAGGACGCAGTTCCGGAACCGGATCTCGCCGGCGTGGAGCCGGCCGACGTAGACGCCCGTCGTCTTCGCGATGCGACGGTCCACGCCCCGGGCCCGGAGCGAGTCGACGACGGCCGTGCCGTCGGGGTCGCGGACGTCGAACCGGAAGGAGATGACGTCGTCGACGTCGTAGACGCCCCGGGCGGTGAGGTGTCGGATGGCAAAGTCGCCGGGGCCGACGACCATGACCCGGCCGGCGTGGCCGTCTTCGCGCACGTCCAGGTCGATACCCTGCAGCAGGAAGCCGTCGACGCCGAACAGTTGTATCCACTGGTTGCCCTGGGTTTCCGCCGGGACGAGCGGCTTGAACGTCGGCGAGGCGCCACTGGCGGCGACCAGCCCGACGTCCTGCAAGTCTCGGGCCACGAACGGGTCGAGCGAGTACGTGCCGTCGGGAAAGACGAGCAGCGTCCCGTCCCGGAGTTCGTCTTTCAGAACCCCCGTAATCGGCACCGTGCCGCTCGGGTCGGCTCCTACGTCGGTGGCGTCGACAACGCGGTCGAACGCGTCCGGTGTCGCCGGGACGCCCGCCGGCAGGCTCGTCCGTCCGAAATCCAGTGCCGGGGCCGTCTCCGTGGCAGTCGCCGTCGGTTCGGTCCGCCCGTCGCCACAGCCGGCCAGACCGACGAAGCCGGCTGTCGCCGCGAGCGTGCCGAGGAACCGCCGGCGCTTCACGACCGACCACCCGACGAACGCGTCGGCGGTGACCGGACCGACAGCGGAACGCGCGATAGCGTCACGGTCAGTCCCGGTAGAGCACCTGGTCCTCGCCGTTCGTGTAGACGACGGACGTGCTGGTCCGATCGAACGGGATGGCGCCGAAGACCCGGAGCCACGACCCGTCGTATTTCACCATGTAGGAGGCGTGGGGGGTCAGGGCATAGGCCCTGGCGACGAGCAGTTCCGGGCCGTCGATGGTCGTTCCACCGGTGCCGTAGACGGACTTGTAGATGGTCGCCGGCTGTCGGTAGTGGCGTTCGATCAGTTGCCTGGCGATGTGGTCGGCGACGACCGTCGAACCCCCGTCGTGCCTGGCGACGGCGGCGTACAGGTCGGCCTCGGCGTCCGTCGTCCCGAGTCGCTGGGCGCCGGGCGCGCTGTCGAAGACCGGGTCGTCGACCGCCCCCGGATAGTTCCAGGACATGAGAACCACGTACGGAGCGAGCAACACGACGAAGGCGACCGCCAGGGCGAGTGCCGACCCCCGGTTGAAGCGACCGGTGGGCAGGTCGGCCAGCGTCCCGACGAACGCCGCCAGGCCGGGCACCGCGAGGATCACCAGTGGAACGTAGAGGAACCGGAACCACCGCCGGGGGATCAGGAATTCGATGCCGAACATCGGCCCGACGAAGATGAAGGCCATCATCACGACGACCATCGAGCTGAGCCCGATGCCGTACTCTCGGACGCGACCCTCGGTCCGGCTCAGCCAGAAGATGGCTCCCAGGACGCTCGCACAGATGAGGAGGCCGAATCCCATGACGTGGATCGGCGTGAGCGCTTCGGCACCCGAGACGACGAAGTCGGCGGATTTCGGTGGCATCGACGTACCTCGGACGTTCGCCCGCTCCAGTATCGCGAAGAAGTCCTGGACGATGACCGCGAGAAAGCTCGGTGCGTCTCCGGCCGGTCCGCTGTACCGCGTGATCGACCACTGGAGACCGATGGCCGCGACGAACAGGCCGCCCAGGGTCAGTTCCTGGCGGTTGGCCGAGCCCCGCCAGACGGCCAGCCCGACGAGGTACGCCATGACCGCCACCGCCGTGATGAACAGGGTGAGCTGGTGAGTGAGGACGAGCAACGCTACGATAGCACCGACGCCGACCAGGTTCGACCGGCCCCCGTCCTGGACGTACCGGATCGACAGCGGGAGCAGGAGAACGAACAGTCCGAGACCCACCGACGTGGGGCCGGGGACGACGCTCGACGACAGCGCGTAGTCGCTGAGCAGGTAGAGAAACGACCCGACGACTGCCAGGCGTCCGTTCCAGAAGTGCTGGAGGATAGCGTAGATGCAGACCGCCGGCACGACCGTGACGAACAGCGTCGTCGTCAGGAAGGCCGCGTCCCGTACAGGCAGGCCGAAGAAGCCGCTACTCACGGCCGTCAGCAGGTGATACACCGGCGCGTACCAGTACTTCGAAAGCGCCAGAGGCCGGAGTTCGCCGGTCGCCGCGATGACCTCGGCCGCGTGGTTGTGAAACTGCGTGTCGAGTCCGAGGGGGAGGGCACTCGCGTAGTACATCGTCGCGCGGTGGACCAGGCCGGCACCGACGACGAGTCCGAGTTTGAGCCGCGCCGACGAGAGCAGGAACGCTGCAGCGCCGACGACTCCGTAGAGGACGAACTGCAACAGGTGAACGGGCATCGTCCGCTGGAAGCCTGCCGCCGTAAAGACGAAGATCGTAGCCGCAGCCAACCCCAGCGAGACCGTCACGAGTGGGACCCGGAGGTCGGGCAGCCAGTCGGCGTGCATCTCGTAGGGCCGGTCCCGGTAGTGGTAGACGAGCAGTGCCGCAAAACAGGCGCCGAGTAGCCCCATCGACGGTAGCACGACGGTGTAGGGGTTCGTCAGGATGCGCGAGAGGACCAGTCCCGCACCGCTTACGAGTATCATGCCGACGATCAACGCCGGCGGTTCGACCAGATACTCCCGGACCGTGGAGCGCTCTGCAGGCATGTTGCCCGGAAGCAGCGACGAGACGGGTTTTGTTATGCGCGATATTCGCTGCCGGACGGTCGCCGGTAGCCGCCTGCTTCCGCTCCCGTCGAACGCCCGGTTCGACCGGCCCAGCGACCGTTCCAGGCCGATACATTGAACACGACTCGCAGCAACCCCGCAGACGTCTCCGTGCTCTCGATCCGGACGCGACCGGCTCGTCCGCTGGTCGCCCTCGGCGTGGCCATTCTGGCAGTTAGCACCAGCGCGATCCTCATTCGCTGGAGCACTGCCCCGCCCCAGGTAGCCGCGTTTTACCGCGTCGCACTGACGCTGTTCTTGCTCGCTCCGGTGACGGCCGTCCGGCACACCGACGCAGTCGGGCAGGTCGATCCCCGGGACGGACTCGTGGCTGCCGGCGCCGGCCTGGCGCTCGCGCTCCACTTTGGAGTCTGGTTCGAGAGCCTCTCGTGGACGAGCGTCGCTGCCTCGGTCACGCTGGTCCAGGTCCAGACGATATTCGTCGCAGCCGGCGCCTGGGCGCTGCTCGACGAACGCGTCACCGGCCGGATGGTGACCGGCATTCTCCTGGCGCTGGCTGGAAGCGTCGTCCTGTCGCTAGGTGACCTCCTCACCGGTGCAGCGACTGTCGGCTCCTGGCCGTTGTGGGGCAACGTCCTCGCGCTCCTCGGAGCGCTGGCGATGGCCGCCTACCTCCTCGTCGGCCGGTCGCTCCGCCAGCGGCTCGACCTCCTGCCGTACGTGACGGTCGTCTACGCCACCTGCACGCTGGGACTGCTCGGGGTCGTCTTCGCTGCGGGGTTCCCGCTCGCTGGCTATCCGCCACGGGAGTGGCTGCTCTTTCTGGCGATGGCCGTCGGACCGGGCATCCTGGGCCACACTGCCCTGAACTGGGTACTGGCCGAGGTGGAGTCGTCGGTCGTCAGCGTCTCGCTCGTGGCCGAACCGGTCGGCAGTACCGTCCTCGCTGCGGCCCTGTTGGG
The DNA here is from genome assembly GCA_964523745.1 of uncultured Halobacteriales archaeon. Lineage (GTDB taxonomy): Archaea > Halobacteriota > Halobacteria > Halobacteriales > Haloarculaceae > CAZGAX01. Next base: position 18,840 of record CAZGAX010000017.1, read on the forward strand.
CGAAATCCCCGGATCGCTGACGCTCCTCGGCGGTGCCGTCGTCCTGGCGGGGATATACCTGACGGCCCGGGCACGGTCTGCGACGTGAGATGCCCTGCCGGCCGAGGGCGCTTCAGGACCCCCGCTTCACGACGAGGACGGGCACGTCGACGGTCCGGAGAACGCCGGAGGTGACGCTGCCGAGGACCTGTCGCGCGAGGTTCGAGCGACCGTGTGAACCCATGACGACGAGGTCGACGTCCTGGTCGGTCGCGTAGTCCCGGATGAGCGGAGCGACGCCCGAGAAGTCTTTCTTTCGGACGAGCGCCGTCGACACCTCGACGTCCGGTGCGACGGCCGCAAGTCGGTCGGCGACGCGGTCGAGCGCCGCTTCGCCCCGGGACTCCAGTCGTTCGACGAACTGCCGGTCGAGACCGCCGGCAGAAAACGGTCCGCCCGCGGCCTGGAGGTCGAGGACGTACACTGCGTCGACCGTCGCACCAGTCGCTCCGGCGACCGCACCGGCGTCCTCCACGGCTGCCTCGGCGTTCTCGCTGCCGTCAGTCGGGACGAGCACCCGGTCGAACTCGGCGTCGACCGGGGTACCAGCCTCCGGGACCACAAGCACGGGGACGTCACTCCAGTGGAGGACCCGTTCGGTGACGCCTCCGAGGATGCGCTTGCCCAGGCCGGTGTGACCCTGACGCCCCGTGACGACCAGGTCGGCATCCCACTCGTCGGCGTACCCGGCGATACGTTCGGCGGGGTTGCCCTCCAGGACGGTCGAAGCGGCCGTGATCCCACGGCGATCGGCCTCCGCCGTCACGTCTTCGAGGACCGACCGCTCCGATTCGCGGAGTCGTTCGACTTCGGCGTCGCCCCGCAGGTCGAGCAGTCCGGTGTCGACGACGGTTACGACGGCGACTTCGGCGTCGAACAGGTCGGCGACGCTGATCCCGGCAGCGGCCGCGCGACTCGCCGCCTCGCTCCCGTCGACGGGAATGAGCACTCGGTCGTACATCTCCTGTTTGTCACTTCGGTGGCGCCGGCCTTGACGGTGCCGGCGACGACGGCCGGGATGCACTGCTGCTTATGGGTCTGTGACCCGTCAGGGATTGGTGGTCCCGCATGAATTTCGACGAGTTCACCGGCCAGGTGCAACACCGCCTCGAATTTCCGAACACCGGCAAGACCGTTCGGGCCATCCGCGCCACGCTGACGACGCTGGGCGAACGGCTCCAGGAAGGCGAAGCCACGGACCTCGCCGGCCCGCTCCCGATGGAGATTGACTGGTACCTCACGGGTGCCGTCGACGAGCACGGCCAGCGCTTCGACTGGCAGGAGTTCGTCGACCGGGTCTGGGAGCGCGAGGGCCTGACCGACCCCGACGACCGCGCCGACGCCGCCTACCACGCACGGGTCATCATGGACGTCATCGACGAACTCGAGTCTGGCAGAGAGATGCAGCAAGTACGCGACCAGCTTCCGGCCGACGAGGACTGGGACGAACTGTTCCAGGTCGTCGACTCCCACACCGAGGGCTAGACGTCCGGTGGAACGCCTCCGCCCGGAGGAGGCCGAGGGCGACGACCACACTGCCGACGGTAGCGACGAGGAGCGACGCGATGACGCCAGGGCGCAGGACGGTAGCGACGCTCGGGAATGTAGCCAGGAATGCGATGTCTAGTCCGGCTGTGGCGAGGGGGACCCGGTGGCTGGTCGCCGACGCATCGGCCGCCAGTCCGTGTATATCGCCGCAGTTACTATTACCCCCGCTACCAGGCCGGTGGGGAGGCCGACGAACGGGAAAACTCGATCCTGGGTCCGGCCAACTCGGTAACGGCGACGCCGACGAGCAGGAATGTAACGAGGTGGCCTCCAGCGAGAGTACCAGGTTTCCCGCATTCATCGCCGCCCGATTCGTACGCCTATCACGTAGGTGTGGTTCTCGTATCGGTCGTTTCGCCGGTCGGGACCGGTGACGGTCTCGTTTTCACGGTATCAGATCAGGAGTTGTACGTCGGCACCTGCCATGTGTTCGAGAGCCGTCGCGGCGCCGACTTCGGTGGTAACGCCGTCAAGCATGTCCTCCTCGTCGTAGTCCAACAGTTCCATCGTCATCTGGCAGGCCTGGAGGTCAACGCCGGACTCCAGGGACACCTGGATGAGTTCCTCGATGGAGGCCGTACCGTTCTCGTCTATCTTGTTTCGCATCAGCCTCGTGGCGAGAGAGTCCATGCCGGGGAGGGCCGCAACCGCGTTCGGTATCGGCATGCTCGGGTTGCCGATGGGACTGAGCTTGAGATTTGTGACCTTGTCCTCGTGGAGGACGTCGAGGCCCCAGAACGTGTGGAAGACCACGACGTCCCAGCCGAAGGCGGCCGCCGTGCTGGCGAGGATAAGCGGCGGGTAGGCCATGTCGAGGGTCCCTTTCGTAGCAATGATGGTCATCTTACGCTGGCCGTCGTCGGCGTCGACGTCGGCGAGCCGGTCTTCGAGGTCCGCGATGCGCTGCTGGAGTGCAGCGACGTCCTCCGCGTCGAACTCGGTTGCCGCCTCGCTCGTGGCGTGTGCGTCGGTACTCATCGTTCGGTCTTGCGGACGTAGTGAGTGTAGACGCCGTCTCCCTCCTCCTGTGCGAGGAGTTCGACTCCGTCGGCCGAGGCTGCCCACCCGGCGATGTCGCTCACGCTGCCGGAGTCGGTCGCCAGGACCTCCAGTATCTCGCCGGTGGCGAGGTCATCGCTGGCCTGTCGGGTCTTTACGACCGGCATCGGGCAACTCTCGCCCTTTACGTCGAGCGTGTCGGTGACGTCGTAGTCAGTTGGCATTGGGGGATCATGTCCGTATTGGACGTACTGTACAATATCGAATGGCGGGTCAAAAGTATGGTGATCCGTGGAAATATTACACACTATCGATGTGCCACGACAACCGGGATTCGGGTCTTTACCCCTTGTAAATCCGTAAATGGACGAAGGTTCGGATGATTGGAGATAATAGTATTGTATATATTGCGAATTTCTAACTAAAGGCTTATGTGTCCGAGTCCGGTAGCGTGACTACACGATGAACGCCGACGACTTCCCGACTCCCGATGCTGACGTCGACTCCGTGGCGCCGGGGGAACTGAAAGCACGCATCGACGCAGGTGAGGACGTGACGATTCTCGACACACGTGTGGAAAGCGAACACGAGGAGTGGGCCATCGACGGCGAGTCCGTCGAATCGGTCAACGTCCCCTACTTCGAGTTTCTGGACGACCCGGACGACGAACTGCTGGACCGCGTCCCGCGAGGCGACCCACTGGTCGTCGTCTGCGCCAAGGGGGCCTCCAGCGAGTACGTCGCTGGCGTCCTCAAAGACGAACGCGACGCAGACGCCGTCACCCTGGCCGATGGAATGAGGGGCTGGGCCAGCGTCTACGAGCGACACGAGATCGAGGGCTACGGAGGCCCGGGGTCGGTGTACCAGTACCAGCGTCCCTCCAGCGGGTGTCTCGCCTACCTCGTCGTCTCTGACGGCGAGGCAGCTGTGATCGACCCGCTCCGGAACTTCACCGACCGGTACCTCACGGACGCCGACGAACTGGACGCGACGCTTCGGTACGCATTCGACACCCACGTCCACGCCGACCACGTCAGCGGCGTCCGAGCGCTCGACGACGAGGGCGTCGAGGGCGTCGTTCCAGCGGCCGCCGTCCCGCGAGGGATCACCTACGTCGACGTGCTCGCGACGGCCGCCGACGGCGACGTCTTCCGGGTCGGCGACGTCGAGATAGAGGCGATCCACACGCCTGGACACACGACCGGTATGACCTCCTATCTCGTCGGCGATAGCCTGCTGGCGACCGGCGACGGTCTGTTCGTCGAGAGCGTCGCCCGGCCGGACCTGGAGGAGGGCGCCGACGGCGCTCCCGACGCGGCCAGCACGCTCTACGAGACGCTGCAGGAGACGATCCGACCGTTGCCCGACGACACACTCGTCGGCGGCGCCCACTTCAGCGACGCGGCCGAGCCGAGCGAAGACGGCACGTACACGGCGACGCTCGGTGATTTAGTCGAGGACATGGACGCGCTGACGATGGACGAGGACGAGTTCGTCGACCTGGTGCTGGCGGACGTGCCGCCGCGGCCGGCCAACTACGAGGACATCGTCGCGACGAACCTCGGCCAGTTGTCCGTCGACGACGAGGACGCGTTCGAACTCGAACTCGGTCCGAACAACTGCGCGGCCAGCCAGGAGACCCTGACCGGAGACTAACGTGACCGGTGACTTGCTGCTCGTGGTGGCAGACGCACTCCATGGATTCGCGGCGGCCGACCTGTTCCCACACGGGATCAGCAGGTACGCAATTGGCGGTATCCTCGTCGGCCTCGGTGCGGCGGTCATCTACCTCGGGACCGGGATCATCGCCGGTGCGAGCACCTTCCTCGAGTCGACGCTGTCGTACGTCTCCGACGCGGAACGGTTCCAGCGGTACAGCACGTCGCGGGACTGGCGTGTCGTCTTCACGCTGGGAATCGTCGGCGGCGCAGCTGTGTGGGCAGTGGTCTACCAGGGTGGTGCCTGGACCACCGACGTCCAGTGGTGGCGCCTGTTCGGTGGGGGTATCCTCGTCGGCACCGGCACGCGGCTCGGCAAGGGCTGCACCTCCGGGCACGGCGTCTGTGGCGTCGGCTCCGTTTCCCGGACCTCCATCATCAACGTCGTGACGTTCGTGGTGTTCGCCATCGGAACCGCGCTGGTCGTCCAGGCTGTGGGGGTGACGCCATGAACGACGGCCAATCGGGCGGTCGCAATCCCCTGTTCTTCCCGCTGGTCCTCGTGGGCGGCGCGGTCTTCGGATTCGGGCTCGGCTACAGCCACATGGCCCGGCCAGAGGTCGTTCTGAACTTCCTCCAGTTAGAGGACCTGGGACTACTGTTCGTGATGGGTGGCGCGGCCGTCACGACGGGCGTCGTCTTCCAGGCGGCGACGCGGCTCGGGAATGGCGCCCCCTTGACCGGTTCAGCGTACACTCGACGGCTGAAGTCTTTCGACCGAAACGTCGTCGTCGGCGGCGCCATCTTCGGCGTCGGCTGGGGCCTGTCGGGTGTCTGTCCCGGCGCGGCCTACGCCAGCCTCGGCGTCGGCAACCTACCCATCCTCTGGGGCGTTGCCGGAATGTTCTTCGGTGCCTTCGCCCAGGGATACTGGCGGAGCCTCCGTACTAGCCGCGACGACACTACGCCGAGTCCCGCAGACTGATGGGGCTCTTCCTCGACCATCCCTTCGGTGTAGCCGGTCTGTAACCCCGTGGTAGGCCCGGCCACCGGTCAGGCACGAACCTCCAAACTGTGGCGAATCAGATCGCACAAGCGGCGTACACCAACGTCTTCGATAGGGGTAATTTTTACAGGTTGGGTACTGTCCCGCATCCACCGAATAGCCTACTTGCTCACTCCCCGTGACCGGCGTTGACGATCGGGTGAACGGGATGCGGTCGACCATCTAGAACACGCACAGTCGACGACTCCTGCCCTCGCCATCCCGAAACCTTCCGCCACAGAGGCGTTCGAGTCGGGCTACTGTCCGGTCGTGGTTTTCTATTACGTATCGACTGGTCACGGACGTATAGTATTGTACGACTGTCCCAAAACCGTTAAGGGCTCACGTCGGGTAGGCTAAACCGAGCAGAAAACCATGAAACGGACACAACCGTCGCGGGGCCGGACCGAGGGGACCACCGAACGATGATCGACCTCCCGTCGCTGCCCGTCGATGCCGCGTGGACGGTCGGACTGGTCCTGGCCGAGTCGCTCGCCCTGTACGTGGGCTATGGTGCGGTGACGTCGGTGGTCGAACCACGAATCACCGACGCGATCCGGAACCGATGAGCGTGGGTATCGCGGGGGCCGGAACGGCCACGGTGTCGCTGTTCGTTGCGTTCGGCCTGGTTATAGGGGTCCTCTTCGGCTTCTTCGGCATGGGCGGATCGTTTCTCGTCACCCCGGCGCTGCTCGTGATGGGCTTTCGGTCCGAGGTCGCGGTCGGGAGCGGACTGGCGTTCGTCTTCGGGACCTCGGTCATCGGGGCGTTGCGCCACCGTGGACTCGGCCAGGTCGACTACAAACTGGCGGTGTTGATGGTGGTCGGGATGACCACCGGCATCGAACTGGGGAAATCGGTCGTCGAACTGTTCCGCTCGCTCGGGTTTCTCGACCTCTTCGTCAGCGTCGCGTACGTCGGATTGCTCGCCGGCGTCGGCCTGATCACGCTGCGGGACGCCCGGACAGAGTCGACGGACGTCGCAGACGGCGGTCGCGTCGCTGCGCAACTTCGAACTGTCCGGCTGCCGCCGCTTGTCTCGCTCAAGGGGGGCGCCACCGTCTCGGTGTGGGCCGTCCTCGGCGTCGGCCTGGCGATCGGCGTCCTCTCGGGCATCCTGGGCGTCGGCGGCGGCTTCCTGCTGATGCCCGCCATGCTGTACGGCTTCGGCGTCCCCGCCGCCGTCGCCGTTGGGACCGACATCCTCCAGATCACGATATCCGGGGCCTACGGGGCGTTTACGTACGCCCAGTCCGGGTTCGTCGACCTCACGACCGTGGCTGCACTCCTCCTCGGCAGCGCCCTCGGTGCTCGCGTCGGGTCGGCCGCCACCGAGTTCGTCGACGAAGACGACATCAAGGGCTACTTCGGACTGATGCTTCTGGGCGGGGCGTTCGCCGTCGGCATCCAGGGGGCCGGGCCGGCCGTTGGCATCCCCGCTGTGGATCTCGTCAGTCTAGTGTTGATCCTCGTCTCGGCGTGCCTCGTCGCCGGTGCAATCGTCCTCAGTAGCGTCCGGGAACTTCGCGACCGTGGTGACGCGGCGTCTGGGTCCACCGCGGACTGACCAACCGCGGTGGTGTGACGAAAGTTCCGATCTTCTGCCACAGTATTGTGAGTATAGGGCATTATTCTGCGGGCGTGGCTGGCGTCTATATTGCCGCTATCTATGACGATCTCTGCCATCGGTACGGTACGTGGGTCACGACTGCGGAGGCCACTCCGTATCTGGCGGGCAGTGTTGTGTGGTTGGCACAACTCTTTTCCTCCTGCCGTCCCAATCGTAAAGTGATGGCCGAATCGATGTCGGAGTACCTCCAACAGGACATGGAGTGTGAGGGTTTGCTGGAGTGTTTCCACGGTCTAAAGGAACTCGACCGCCGGGTGTTCGAGGTACTCGTCGAATCCGAGGAGGCGTTGACGGTCGACGAGGTTGCGGAACGCGTCGACCGCGAACGCTCGACGGCGTACCGGGCCGTCCAGCGACTTCTCCATGCCGGTTTCATCCAGAAAGAACAGGTCAACTACGAACAGGGCGGCTACTACCACGTCTACCTCCCGACCGACGCCGACCAGATCGCAGACGACATGCAGCGGATGCTCAACGACTGGTACGCCAAGATGGGCCAGCTCGTGGGCGAGTTCCGCGAGAAGTACGCCCAGAAGACGGACCAGACAGTTCCGGCCGGAGACTGATACGTCTCCGGAGTTGGCTACTTGTGTCTGGCCCTCGTTCGTTCTCGTAGGGCCGCCAGCGCCCGGTGTTACCATGTCCACCACTATCGAACTCCGCGACGACCTCGCGGAACGGCTCGAAGCACACCTGGAGGAAGACGAGACCTACGAGGAACTGATCGAGGAACTCCTCAACGTCTACGAGACGGAGGGTGCCTTCCTCCAGGAAGGGTACTCGGAGTGAGGACCCGGCCGGTCCGTCGGCCCGGTCTGACCCGGCCGTCCAGCGACAGTTACGCCCGTCCCCCGAGCCGGTATTCTCATCTTACGCCGGGGCGGTGACGCCGACCCACCGAGAACGGTCGGTGGCGTCTTTCGTCGCGTCGATCGACTGTCTAGACGAGGGAGTCAGATGTACGACGTCATTCTCGTGGGCTCGGACGGGAGCGACGACGCGACCCGTGCGGTGACCCACGCGATCGGACTGGGGGAGCAGTTCGACGCCGACGTCCACGCCATCGGCGTCGTCAACACCCGGCGGTACGGCGAACCCGCGCTCAGTACCAACGAACTAGTGATAAACGAGATCGAAGAACGGGTCCATGCCGACCTCGACGAGGTCGCCTCCCGAGCCGACGACGCCGGAGTCGAAGTGGTTACGACCTGCTGTCACGGCGACCCGTCCGAAGAGATCCTCACTCTCGGCGACGAGATCGACGCCGACGTGACGATCCTCGGCTACCAGGGCCGGACTCACTCGGGCGACCACATCGGCAGCGTCGCCAACAAGGTCGTCCGCAGCACCGACCGGCCGATCCTGCTGGCCTGACCGCCGGGAGAATGGCTTTCGTCGCCCGAGTACCGCCTGCAACGGCTTCGAAGCCACCCGAACGCTGCCGACATCGTGGCCACCCCGGCCACCGTCTACCCGCCATGGACATTCACACCATCGTTTCCACCGAGTTCGTCGAACTGTCGCCGTCGACGCGCGTTTCGAAGCTCGCAGGAATCTTCGACGACCGCTCGGTCGACGGCGTCGTCGTCACGGACGACGAAGGCTACCAGGGCGTCGTCACGCGCCGACAGATGACCGCCTCGCACTACCATCCCGACCAGAAAGTCGCCTCGCTCGTCTGGCACGTTCCCCGCGTCGAACCGACGGCCGACGTCAGGGAGGTTGCCCGACTGATGCTCGACGGCGATACGCGGCTCCTCCCGGTGTTCGAAGCCGAGCGGCTGGTCGGCGTGGTCACTGTCGACGACGTGCTAGCGGCCGTTCTCCCGTTTCTCGACGCCGCCACCGTCGGCGACGTCGTCACGACCGACCTCGTGACGGTCTCGCCCGACGACACCTTCGGTCGGACCGTCCACCTGTTCCACGAGCATCGCTTTACTCATCTGCCAGTCGTCGAGGGCGACGAAGCCGTTGGCATCCTGAGCCTCTACGACGTCACGGACCTGGCGGCGCGTGCCGTCTCCAGGAGCCAGGGTGGCGACCCCGGCGAGGACCTCGTCAGCAGCGGCCGGACCCACGGCGGCTACGGCGCCCGGGAAGGCGAACTCGAGAAGATGCTCGACCTTCCGGTGCGGGACGTGATGGTCTCGCCCGTCGAGCACGTCCACCCCGAGGAGACGCTCCAGGCCGCAGTCGAACGGATGTTCGACAAGGAGTGTTCGTCGCTCGTCGTCACGACCGACGGCAGTCCCTGGGGGATCGTCACCAAGAGCGACGTGCTCGCGGCACTGACGTGGGAGACCGATGACACCCGTGCCGTCCAGGTCTACGGGACTGACCTGCTCGACGACACCACGTACGCCGACGTCGTGGAGGTGATCAATGGACTCGACGCGAAGGCCGCCGACGTCTCGATACTCGACGCGAAGCTCCACCTCCACAAACACGACGAGAAGCTCCGTGGTACGCCGCTGTTGCTCGCTCGGCTCCGCCTCTACACCGACAGCGGCGTGTTCGTCGCCTCCGCCGAAGGATTCGGTGCCAGCCACGCCCTCAACGAGGTGCGCGACGTGATGGAGCGGCGCATCCGCGACGAAAAGTCCTACGGCCGGAGCAAGAAACACCCCGACGCCGACTACTGGAACAGGCGGTTCGGCTGGCGGCTCGAAGAGTAGCCGTCGGCTCGGTGCCCTCCGGGTTCCGCCGCTTCCCACCGCTCCGTCGCAGGACACTGGTCACGAGACGAAGGTCGTCTCGAACTGCCGGACGCTTTCGTCGGTGCCCGCCAGCACGAGGTCGTCGCCGTCCTCGACGGTGAACGTCCGGGGGTCGAAGCCGGTGTGTGCCTCGCTGTCCCGGACGACGGCGATGACGGTGACGCCGGTCTGCGAGCGTACTGCGGCGTCAGCGACCGTCCGGCCCGCCAGGTCGCCTGCCGGCAGTTTCACGACCGACACCTGCTTGTCGGGAGCGAACACCTCCTCGTCGGCGAACACTGTCGAGGCGAGCATCCGGCCGCTGACCCTCGCCAGCGACTGGACGAAGTCGCCGCCGGCCCGGTAGAGCTTCGTCACGTCGGCCTCGTCTTCGGCCCGGACCAGGATCCGGAGGTCGGGGTTGCGGTCCCTGGCGATCAGCGTCGTCAGGATGGCGGTGGTGTCGTCGGCGACCGTCACGACCAGCGCCGAGGCGTTCTGGATGCCGACCTGCTCCAGTACCTCCGGGTCCCTGGCGTCGCCGACGACGTCTACTCCCGGTCTGTCCGCGACGTCGAGGACGCGGACTGTCGTCGTCGTGCTCTCGAAAGCGCTGGCTGCGGCCTGGCCGGACTCACCGTAGCCGGCGATGACGACCCGCTGGTGGGCGATCGGGTGGATCGTCTCGGCGGCCTCCGAGCGGAGGGCATCGATGTGGTCCGGGGGCCCGGCGACAAGCAAGCGAACGCCGGGGTCGATCTCGGCGGTGGGCGGCGGCGGGCTCTCGAACTCGCCGTCGATCCATGCTCCGACGACGTCGACGTCGAACCGGGGGTGGAGCCGTGCCTCTCCGAACGACTGGTCACAGAGCGGGCTCCCCGACGCCACGCCGACCTCGACGAGCTGGAGGTCTTCACCGAGGTCGACTTCGTCGTCGACGAGCGTCGTAACGGCGGTCGGCACCTCGCTGGCGATGCTCTCGCCGAGCAACTGCCGGGGCGAGAGTACCTCGTCGGCACCGGCAACCTCCAGGTAGGTCAGCAAGTCGCGGTCCTCGACCAGGGTGACGACCCGGACGTCAGGATTCACGTCTCGGACCGTCAGGACGATACTCGCGGTGGCATCGTCCGGCGCGTCGACGACGACCGCCCGGGCCGATTCGACGCCGGCTTCCCGCAGGACGTCGGGGGATTCGGGGTCGCCGTGGAGCACGTCGTAGCCGGCCTGGTAGTAGTCGGTCGCGACGGCCTCGTCGGATTCGACCGCGAGGTACTCTCGCCCCCTGGAGTCCAGTTCGTCGATGAACGACTCGGTTCGTGGCGTGAACTCCGTGACGACCACGTGGTCAGTCAGGTCGGGAGCGGTCGTCGGAGCCGTCGGCGACAGCGCGTTCCGGAGCCACGGCACGGCGAAGACGTCCGCTGCGGTGAGGATCAGGCCGATGCCAGCCAGCTGGATGCCGATGACCAGCAGGTTCATCTGGGGCGTCTGCCAGGGGGCGTCTTCGCCGTAGCCCGTCGTAGTGAAGCTCTGGACGACGATTTCGAGCGACCGGAACAGCGACTGTGGGCGCCCCTCCAGGACGGCCATGCCGGCGTTGTACACCAGCGTGAGGACTGTGGTCGTCACGAGGACGAGAACCACGTAGTAGAGCGTGCGACGGGTGATCGTGGCCATGGATCACCTACGGCAGGCCCGGCCAAAGGTCCCCGTCGTCAGCCGGGCAGGAACAGATTGATCACCGCCACGACGAGCCCGGCGAGTGCCATCCGGAGTGCCGAGACGTACCAGGTGTGTTCCGAGATCGAGCCCATGTAGGCGCCGAAGACGCCGAGGACGCCCATGCCGAGAGCGACGCCGAGTATCCCGGCCTCGGCCATCGAGAGAGCCGACCCCTCGAAGAGAAACGGGACGAGGGGAACGACGACGCCGATGAGCGGCCCCATTCCGCTGGCGACTACGTGGACGACCCGTGCTCCCTTCTGGTCGCGCTGGATCCGCGTGTCGTCCAGGTCCGTCAACATCGCCCGTTCGAGGCGACGGATCTCGGCGCTCGTCTCTGCGCGTTCGATCTCCCAGACGCTCCAGACCGCCGAGGTGCCGAGGCCGACCGCCGCACCCAGCCCGATCTTCACGACCGTCAGGCCGTCGGGGATGCCCGTGAGGACTGACCCGACGACGATACCGATGCTCGTCAGCGTCCCGTCGAAGCCGTTGGAAACGAAGTACCGCCGGGCGATCGACCGGATGTCGTCCTTGCCTAGCAGCGACCGGAGCGCCTCCAACCGGGACGACACCCGGATCACCCGTCCTGTGGCGTCGTACGCTCCTCGACGATACGCTCGCCGCAGGCCACCTGGTCGACCGAGTGTACCGTGCCGCCGAGACCCTCGATGGCGTCCTCGATGGCGTCGAAGTCCAGGTCCTCGCCCTCGATGGTGACCTTCACGTTCTGGACTTCCCGGTCGAGTTCGATGAGCGACGTGGAGACGCTCCCGACGGTGTCTACCCGGGCGGCTCGTCGCGTGAACTCGACCAGTGACGGTTCGTGTGGTTTCAGCACGTCGAGTACGAGTCGGCGCAGATCGTCCATCGGCCTAGACTGGACCAGCCAGGGTATTAAATGCCGGTCGGTGGCCTGCGTGGCGGACCGACCCGCAGCCGGTCAGTTCGGTTGCACACTGATTTCCGGTTTGTTCGTCTCACGCGGCAGTTTATGCTGTCGGCTGCCGAACGCGCAGTATGTTTCCCCGCTCCGGTCGGCAGCGTAGCGGCGCCCTCCTCACAGCCGTCGTCCTGGTAGCGGTCGCCGTCCTCGCCGTCGTCCCAGGCGTAGTCGCCGCAAAGTCCGGCGTCGGCGGGACTATCGTCGTCGAGGAGGGCGAGACGGTCTCGAACGTCGAGGCGGCCGGTGGGTCGGTAATCGTCCGTGGTACCGTGACAGGGGACGTCTCGGCGGTGGCCGGCAGCGTCTACGTCCCCGGGACCGTCGAGGGCGACGTGGAAGCGGCCGCCGGCGAGGTCACTATCGATGGCACTGTCGAGGGTGACGTCTCCGCCGCCGGCGGGACCGTCCGGCTGGAACGGAACGGGACTGTCGGCGGGTCCTTCGAGGCCGGTGGCGGCCTCGTCGTCATCGACGGCCGGATCGACGGCGACGCGGTCGTCGGCGCCGACACCATCCGGCTCGGTGAGGCGGCCGTCATCGGTGGCTCGCTCCGCTACGACGGCACCCTGGTGGGCAACCGCGAGGCGGTCGCCGGCGACGTCGTCCGCGACGCCTCTATCACCTTCGGCCTCGGTCCGGTGCTCCAGCCCCTGGCGACCTGGCTGTTCACGCTCTACACGTTCGTCGTCAACCTCGTCCTCGGCGCCATTCTCCTCCTGCTATTCCCGCGATTCGCCGGCGGGGTCGCCGACCGCGTTCGCACCGAACCGCTCCGGACCGGCGCGGTCGGATTTGCCGTCCTGTTGGGGATTCCGCTCCTCCTCGTCGCCCTCGCGCTGACGATCGTCGGCATTCCCTTTACGATCGCTGGCGGCGTCCTGTTCGCGCTGGTTGCCTGGTTCGGGCTGATCTACGGCCGCTTTGCCATCGGAGCGTGGCTGCTCGGCTACGTCGACGTCGCAAATCGCTGGCTTGCGCTCGTCGTCGGCCTTCTCGTTGGGGCCGTTCTCGGGCTGATCCCGCTGGTCGGCGGCCTGCTCAACTTCCTCATCTTCCTGCTCGGCCTCGGCGCGCTCGTCCGGGGACTCTACCACCACCGCCGGCGGTCTCCCCGGACCGGGACGGCCACGCCTACCGACGAGGCGCCGACCTGAGGACGTCGACTCTCTCCTCACCGGTGGTCGTCGTCCCTTCTGGCTCGTAAGCGGGTGAGTTCGGCCTGGAGCGTCTCGATGCGTTGCCGGAGCGTTTCGAGGTCCTCTCGCTGCTTCTCGACTGTGTCGCGAAACGCTTCGACGCGGTCTGCCTGGCGTTCCAGGTACGCATCCTGCTCGTCAAGACGGCCGACGAGGCCCTGGATCGCCGCGAGGGCGACGCCGTCTGCGTCGCCCGCCGTGACGTCGTCGGCGTCGACGCCGAGGCCGAACGCCTCGTGAAAGTCCTCCGCTGCCGGCCCGAGGTGTTCGGCCTCGGCCGTCGTCCCGGCGGTCTCGCGCCAGGTCCGCACGTCGAGCGATTCCAGCCCTTCCAGAATGGCGCCAGGGTCCACCGACCCAGCCTCCGTCACCTCGTCCCGCTGTCGGGACGGTAATACCCCCCGTGGCTGGTTCGCGGTGTCGTCGTCTCGTTCGTCCATGGCCTGTCACCCGACATATCGTGTTGGTTCGACTACTAATCGGTCGCTACGTACGTAGGGTTCTGGCGGCCGAGCGACTGCACTAATGCTCCGGCGTCCCCGCCCCGATCCACGTCGAAGCGGCGGTCAGCCAACTGCAGACCACCCGGCTTGGAATCCGGCCACGGAGCCTGGAACCGTTTTCAGATCCGAACTCGGTGGCCGCGTCGTCGGCAGTTCGTGAGGCACAATGCCGGTAAACCTGGCGCCCCAAACGCCGACGTGGACAGGACCGAATACCCGATACTCGGAGCCGTCGCCCTGGCGATCGTCGCACTGGGTGTAGCCACGACGTCACGGTCGCTCGTTCCATTCTTCGTCGAGAGCACGCGGCAGTTCCTGACGACCACAGCCGCGATGGCGTGGATCACGTGGTGGGCACTCGTCGTCGGCTTTGCAATTGCGGGTGGCGTCGAGGCCTGGACCTCGAACGAAGCCGTCTCGGACCTGCTGGAGGGTCACGGCCCGCGAGAGATCGGCTACGCATCCCTCTTCGGCTTCGTCTCCTCGTCGTGTTCCTACAGCGCCATCGCGACGGCGAAGAACCTCTTCAAGAAGGGCGGATCGGCCGCCGCGACGCTCGGCGCGTTCATGTTCGCCTCGACGAACCTCGTCATCGAAATCGGCATCGTCATCTGGCTCCTGCTGGGCTGGCAGTTCCTCGTCGCGGACGTCGTCGGCGGGCTCGTCCTCATCGGCCTGATGGCACTCGGCTTCGTCTACCTCGTCCCCGACGAGGTGGTCGAACAGGCCCGCCAGAACGTCAGGGACGAGGGATCCCCGACGGTGCGCGACCCGGTCTGTGGCATGGAGGTCGACCCCGACGAGACCGAGTACTCGGTCGAACACGACGGCCGGACCTACTACTTCTGCTCTGCGTCCTGCAAGGAGAGCTTCGACCCGGAGGAGGCAAACACGACGATCCGCGAGAAGGCGACCTCGCTCACCGGCTGGAAGGCGCTGGCCGACAAGCAGTTCACGGAGTGGGGCATGCTCTGGGACGAGATCGCCATCGGGTTCGTATTCGCCGGCCTCATCGCCGGATTCGTTCCCGAGTCAGTCTGGACGTCGGTGTTCTCCGGGCCGACACTCGGCCTCCCGGTGTACGTCTTCTGGACGGCAATCCTGGGAGCAGTCATCGGCGTCGCGACGTTCGTCTGCTCGGTCGGGAACGTACCGTTCGGTGCCGTGCTGTTCAGCAACGGGTTGCCGTTCGGAAGCGTCCTGAGCTACATCTACGCCGACCTCATCGTCCCGCCGATCATGGACGCCTACCGGGAGTACTACGGGACGAGATTCGCCGCGTTGCTCTCGGGGATGATCTTCGTCTCGGCCGTCGTGACGGGTATCTTCGTCCACTTCGTGTTCTACGGCTTCGGCCTCATCCCGGACCCGTCGAGCGTGCAGATCGCCGAGGTGAAAATCGAGATGAACTACAAGGCCGTCCTCAACGCCCTCGCCACGGTGCTGTTCCTCTTTCTCTACTGGCTCCACCGAAACGGGTCGGTCGGCCAGGCAGGCGGCCACGGTGAGAACGCGCAATCGGCAGACTGAGACGCCGTTGGTGGGCCTCTCCCGAAGCGGAGGTACCACGGCGTATCGACCCTGGTCCAGCAGCGCCGTGGCCGCATTCCATCTGCCGCCTGGCTCACGCGACCGCCTGTAACAGACAGTGTCCGGCATCGTCGAGAACGGCCGAACGGCCAGTTTGCGGGTGTATTTCTCATCCCTCGTGGGGAAAGACTGTTTACAAATCGACAACAACGAGGCCTCCATGAGTGAGGAATCGGACCCCAGAAAGGACGTCATCTATTGCCCGAATTGTGGGCAGCAACTACATTTGGACGCGAATTTCTGCGATCGGTGTGGGAACGAAATTCAGAATCGTGGATCACGCGAGGAAGACGTGTCAGAGAGATCGAATGCCGCCGCTGCTCGGAGAGCGGAGAATCCCCGCCCTGTCGACCACCAACCCGCTGAAACGTCCCAGGGAACGGGCGAGTCGAATCAGTGGGTTATCGGGAGAAAGGTCACCGTTGGAGCGGCAGTCGTCGGCGCCGTCGGTGCGTTCCTCCCCTGGATCACGATAAACGTCATGGCGTCCTCTGCGTCTGTACGGGGCATCCAGGGCGACGGGAGAATCACGCTCGTACTTTGCTTTCTCGTGTTTATCACGGCTGCGTGGCGCTGGGGCGCGTGGCAACGCGGGGTTACTTTCATTCTGGGAGGAGTGACACTGTTGCTCGGCGGTGCGTACATCAACGACCCACTGTGGGGCGTCGAGAATCCTACAGTGATCCAACAGCAGTACTCCGAAGCGATTACACCGGGTCTCGGCCTGTATCTCACCGCTGGAGCCGGGCTGGTCATCGTACTGGCCGTGGTCTACGATACGTGGTTCAACACGAATCGGTAGGTAGTAGGCGCCCCCCACTGGAAGCAAGTCTCCGAGCAGTTCGCTGCCAGAGCGGCCGACTTTCTCGACGGAGTCCGAGGGCTCGACAGTCGAGCGTCACTGCGGTGTACGTGGATTCGATTGCTGGTATACGTGACCTTGCCTGCGGATTTATCCGCCAGGAGCGGATAGAATATGGTGTGACAAGAGAGAACGAACTCGACAAGGCGGGGTCGGTTCTCGTCGTGGTCGGCATCCTGTTGCTCGCCTACGGCGTCTGGAACGGGAAGTTGTCTGCCAGTCTCGTCGAGGCCGCCACCTCGCTCGTCGGTCTCGGGGTGGCTGCGATCGCCGGCGGGGGAGTGTTGAAAACCGTGGCGAAACGGAGAGTGTGAGGAAGCCGAAACCCACTACCTCGTCG
>CAZGAX010000018.1:0-34283 GCA_964523745.1 uncultured Halobacteriales archaeon
CGGCAACCGGATGCCGACGGTCACCGAGAGCGAGGTCGAAGCCCGGTACGCCAGTGACGGGCTGGAGGGCGTCTCCGATCTTCTCGCAGACGCCATCGTCGACGGCTACTTCGACACGCAGGACGCCCAGTTGGCCCTGGAGCGGGGTGGCTTCGAGGGGGCATACGCGGCGTATCGGTACAAGCGCTGGCAGACCGTGCTCAACTCCTGGCACGGCCCGAACTCACGGACGTTGCCGACGTCCTCGCCCGGCACCGACCCAGGCGTCGACTACAAGCAGCCGTTCGTGAGCGGGGGGACGAGCCTGAACTACATCGGCGGCACGGCCCCGCAGGCCCGGCAAGCGACCGAGGAACTGCGTAAAGAGCTGGCCCGGGACCTGGAGATAGAACTACGGAACACCTATTCGAGCGGCGTGACCGGCGAACAGATCGCTGAGGACGTCACCGTCGACGAGGTCACGATCCTCATCCACACCTGGTAAGCACGTCACGATCGATCGTACTGAAGCTGTCCAGGGACGGGCACAGTTTCCTCGCCCCCAGCTGCTGAGTAGCTCTCGCCGATTCATACAGTCTGGTAAAACGCCAGCAAAAGTGAGCGTCGTGTGATGGAACGTAATTCTGGAACGAATTGGTGGGACGCGCAGGCCGAGTCCGGACGCCGACGTACGATTGGCCAACGTCCAGCGGTTCTTCGGCGACGGGGCCCAGTATCTCCCTGCCGGAGACGACTAGCCCTGGAACGGTCGACACGGAACTGACCGGCGACATCGAGTTTCGAGTGCAGGGGGAACCGAGCTACCGGTCGGTGCAGCCGGTGAGTGGTAGGATGGCACCGGCCGTCCGGCCGGCTTCGATGGACCTTGGCTTCTTCACTTTTCACTCGTGTCGCCACTCACAGAACTGCCGGAGTTCCTCGGCCACGGTTCTCACGTCCGCCGTGTCGAGCACGCCCCGTTCGGTGACGACGGCGTCGACGACCTCGGCAGGCGTCACGTCGAACGTCGGGTTAGCCACCGCAAGGTCTGCGTCGCCGTCGTAGAGTTCGGTGGCCCCTCGCTCGGCCACGTCTACTGCCTGGTCGGGCGTGATCTTGTCGCTCGCCGCGACGACCACCACGTCGATGCCTTCGTAGGAACTGGCGATGGCGGCGCTCCTGGTTCCGACCTTGTTGACGACGCAGCCATCCGGGAGAACGGCGTCGGCGCCGACGAGCAGCGCGTCGGCATCCCACGACGAAAGCTGGTGAGCCAGCGCGGCGTCGCTCGTCAGCGTAACCGGTGCGTCGAGGTCGCCGGACAGCCTTTCGGCGACGCCGACGCCTTCGCCGCCGGGCCGGGATTCGGCAACCAGGACCGCCTCGGGGCCGGCTTCCTGGAGGGTCGACTCCACGGTGCCCGACCGGGAGAGCGTGGCGATGCGCTGGCCGGAGGCTCGCTCGGCGGCCAGCGTCCCGGCGTCGCGGTCGGCGGCCAGTGCCAACTCGATTCCTTCGTGGGAATTTTCTTCTATCGCCGCCGGCGTGGCCTCCTCGCTGGCATTCGCCATCGCCCGGTCGATCCGGTTCGTGACGACCGGCATCGAGGGCCGTGCCGCTACCAGGTCCCGAGCGACGGCTTCGCGGGCGTCCCAACCCCCATCGGAGCGTCCCGCCACGGCGAGGGCCCCCTCGTCGCGCAGGACTTCCAGCGCCCGGATAGAGAGGTACGCCGAGCCGTGTTCGCGGTCCTCCTCGACGGTCTCGACGCCCGGACGAACCCGGTCGTAGGAGGTCCAGAGCCGGGGGACGGTTTCGCGGCGGAGTATCTCGGTTGGTGGGACCCACTCGTAGTCGGCCGTCTCCTCGTTCACCTCGATATTCCGGCTCTCGGCGTCGAATAGGAACGGGTGGACAACCCAGCGGGTGTCGAGATCCGGGTCCTCGACGGGGAACGGCTCGCCCCGGCGGACCAGGGTCACGTCGCGTTCGGGGTCGAGGCCCGTTTCCTCCCGAATTTCCTCCCGGGCAGCGGCGTCGGGGTCGCCCTCGGCGTGACCAGCGACGGCTCCCCACTTGCCCTGGTACGAGCCGACGGCGTCGCTTCGGCGGAGCAGGAGGACGTCGCTCCCGTGCCGGAGGAAGCAGGTGACGACGTGGGTCTCGTCCATGTGTCGTCGTTCTCCCGGGAACGCAATGAAGATCCGGGCGTTCCCACGTCGATGGGTCAGTCCGACCCGGCCACCGACGCGGACCGTCCTCGCGCCAGCGTCCCCTCGGTCGGCAGGTCGGCGACGACGCGGACGAACTGCTCGACGTTGCCCATCAGCTTGTTCTCTGCCTTGCGGAGGTGCTCCTCGAAGGTGGCCCGGGCCACGGTGGTGTGTTCGGCCAGTTCGGCCGTCGACGCCCCCCGCGGCTGGTCGTAGTAGCCGTGGTCCATCGCCAGACGGAGCGCCTCGAGCTGGCGGTCGGTCAGGTCCGCGAACAGCCGGTCCACGGAAACGAGCGAACTGTGGGGGAGCCGTCGCTCCTCGATGGACGTCTTCGAGAGCACGTCTATCTCCCTGGATTCGTCGAGTTCGGCCAGCAGTGCGTGGACGTCCCGCTCCTCGAACCCGACGACAGTGTAGTGCTCCCAGCCCCGACGGTAGACGGTCGGCGGGGTGTAGACGCAGTTGTGGGCCTGGAACCGCTGTACGATGGATTCGTCCAGCGGACACTGACAGGACTGGACGACGGCGTACAGCCCGTCGCCGTCGTCAGCGCTGTGGAGGACCGTCCCCAGGTTCTCCACGGCCGCCGCCAGGTCGTCGCCCGGCGCGGCAGAACTCGACAGTTCGAGCACCTGGCAGTCGTGGTGGTGCCACTCCCGAACCGTCAGGTCGGGAAACCGCTCGGAGAGGTCCCGGTAGGGACACTCGTGGCGGAGCTTGAACGATGCCTCGTGCATGCACCCCGGTTCGTCCCGCGTCGACAAATAGGTAGTCCCGGTTATAGCTGGCACCATTGATATGGTAGATGCTGGACCTTCTCCAGGTATGGCGACGATACCCCCCGACGAACTCGGCAGACGACTGAGACGTGGCGGCGAGGAGGCGCCGCTCGTGGTGGACATTCGCGAGGTCGAGGACTTCGAGAACTGGCACGTCCCGGGGAGTCACAACGTGGCCGTCTACGAGGAACTGCAGGACGAACCGGAGGCCGCTGCAGAAGCCCTCTCGGACCTCCCCGACGACCGCGAGGTAGTTACGGTGTGTGCGGCCGGCGTCCTCTCGGCCACCGCGACCGACGTGCTCCGCGACGAGGGATACGAGGCCCGAACGCTCGTCGACGGGATGGCCGGCTGGGCGCGGGTCCACTGGTCGGCCCCGGTCGAAACGGGTCTCGACGGGACGCTCGTTCAGGTGGCCCGGCCCGGCACCGGCTGCCTCTCGTACGTCCTCGTTTCGGACGGCGAGGCGGCCGTCTTCGACCCGTCGAGCTATCCCGACGCGTACCAGGACGTCGTCGAGACGCACGATGCCGACCTGGTCGGCGTCTACGACACCCACGCCCACGCCGACCACGTCTCCGGTGGACGCCGGCTGGCCGACCGCCACGGCGTGCCCTATCACCTCCACTCCGACGACGCCACGGACGTCGACGCAGTGCCCCTGACTGACGGCCAGACGTTCGCGGTCGGCGACGTGACCGTTGAGGTGCTCCACACCCCGGGACACAGTCCCGGCGGCGTCACGTACGCCATCGGCGACGCGGCGCTGCTCACCGGCGACACGCTGTTTCACGACAGCGTCGGCCGTGTCGAACTCGGCGTCGAGGCCGGCCTGGAGGACACCGACGCCCGGGCCAACGCCGTGGTGCTCTACGAGAGCCTCCAGCGCATCCGGGACCGGTCCGGAGACCCGCTGGTCCTTCCGGCACACGACCCGGGAGCACCCGAACCGCCGGTGGCGGCGCGGCTGAGCGAGGTCGAAGACCGGAACGCAGGACTCCAGCGCGACAGGGAGGAGTTCGTCGAGACCCTGGCGAACGACGTGCCCGACCACCCGCCGAACTTCCAGCGCATCAAGCGGGTCAACGTTGGCGCCGAGGATCTGGACGGCGACGAACTGGCGGACCTGGAGCTCGGTCCGAACAACTGCGCTGCCGAGTAGTCCATGGCGGCGTCTACTCCCGTCAGGCAGGGCATCCGCGAACACGCGGGACAGTTCTCGTTGCACGTCCTGCTGGTGTTTGCCACCGGCCTGACCCTCGGTTCGGAGCGCGCCGTCCTCCCGCTGCTCGGGTCCGAGGTCTTCGGCGTCACGTCGCTGCTCGTCGTCGGGTCGTTCGTCGTCTCCTTCGGCTTCGTCAAGGCCGTCCTCAACCTCTACGCCGGCAAGTGGGGCGAGAGCTACGGTCGCAAGCCGGTGCTCGTGCTGGGCTGGCTGACCGCGCTCCCGCTGCCGTTCGTCATGATCTACGCCCCGTCCTGGGGCTGGATCGCTGCCGGGAACGTCCTCCTGGGGGTGAACCAGGGGCTGACCTGGAGCATGGCCATCAACGCGAAGATCGACCTTGCGGGGCCCGACCAGCGCGGCCTGGCCGTCGGCATCGACGAGGCCTTTGGCTACGGCGGCGTCGCCGTCGGCACCTGGGTCACCGGCTTCGTCGCCGCCGAGACCGCGCTCCGGCCTGAGCCGTTCTACTTCATGGGCGCCGTCGTCGTACTTGCCCTGTTGCTCTCCGTCTTCCTCGTCCGTGAGACGGTCCAGTACGCCAGAGCCGAAGGCGACGACGAGTCGGACGATGCAGACCTCCCCTTCGGCACGGTCCTCCGGCGGGCGACCTGGGGCGACCGGACCCTGTTTGCCGCCGCTCAGGCCGGCCACGTCGAGAACTTCGTCGACACGCTGGTTTGGATCGCGCTGCCGCTGTACCTCGCCGCGGCGGGCCTCGACGTCGGCCAGGTGGGCCTCGTCGCCGGCGCCCACCACGCCGCCTACTTCCTCCAGATAGGCACCGGCGGTCTGGCCGACCGCATCGGCCGTCGGCCGCCCGTGGTTGCCGGGATGTTCCTCGCCGGTGCCGGCGTCCTCGGTATAGTTCTCGTCACCGGGTTCCTCCCCTGGCTCGTCCTTTCGGCGGCCTCCGGCGTCGGCATGGCGCTGCTGTATCCGAACCTGATGACCGTCCCCGGCGACGCCTGCCACCCCTCCTGGCGGGCCGCCGGCATGGGCGTCTACCGGATGTGGCGCGACGCCGGCTACGGCGTCGGCGCCATCGCCATCGGCCTCACCGTGCAAGTGGTGTCCCTCGACGCTGCGTTCTACCTGACGGCCGCCCTGATGTTCCTCTCTGGCGCTGTCGTCTTCGTCTGGATGGAGGAGACACACCCCGAGTTCGGGACGCACGAACCGCCAGCCCCCGCTAGCGACCCGTCTGTCTGACCCGGCACCGGTGCCACGACCGCCGACGCCTACTCCTCCTCTCTTTCCCTCCCTTCCCCTCCTCTTCTTAAACCCACCCAGCACGTCCGGAGTCACGCCGAGGGCCGACCGGTCCGACGATTCGTCCAGGTGACGACCGTGACGACCGACGTATCAATCGCGGACGCCGCACTGCCCGAACCGCTCGCCGACCAGTTCCAGCCACTGCTCGGGACCGACGACCCGCCGGAGACGTACGGCGACTGGGTCGCGGGGACCGCCGCCGTGCTCGAGGAGGCAGGCTTCGCGCTCGACGTCGACGCCCTCTGTCTGACGGGTGAGAGCCGCCACTGGGCGGTCGTCGACGGCGAGACCCTTCACTTCCGGTGCGTTCTCGACGCGATGCTGGCACCCTTCGTCGTGGCGGACGGCGGCCCGGTCGAGGTCCACACTCGGTGTCCGACGACGGCCGCCGACGTGGAACTCCACGCCGGCTCTGACGGCGTCCGGGCCTCGCCGGCCGACGCAGTAATTTCGTTCGGCCTCGCGGTCCACGCCGGCCCGGCCGACGACGTCGAGACCGACCCGTTCCTGGCCTACGAACGCTTCTGTCCGTACATCAATGCCTTCGCCGACGGGGCCGCCTACGACGACTGGGACGGTGCCCATCCCGACGTGGTGACGACGCCGCTATCGCCCGGCGAAACGGTCGCGCTGGCCGAACTGCTCGTCGACGAACTGCCGGAGGCCTGAGACGATGAGTCGAATCGAGCGACTGGCCGGCGGAATCGTCTCACGCCGGCGTCTCGTACTGGTGGTCCTCACGCTGACGCTGTTCGCCGTCGGTGCCGGCGTCACCCAGCTCGAAGAAGGGAGTTCCCTCCCCGCGTTCGAGGTCGGGAGCGACGCCGAGCGGGCCCAGGACGCCGTTCGGTCGCAGTTCCGGACCGGCACGACGAACGTCACCGTCGCACAGGTCGTCGTCAGCGACGAGAACGTCCTGGACAGGTCGTCGCTGGTCCGCAGCCTCGAACTCCAGCGATCCCTCCGGACAAACGCGACGGTGGGACCGACGCTACGCGACCGGCGGCCGACGGTCGGCGTGGCGAATCTCGTTGCGCGGGCCGCCTATCGCCACCGGAATCCGGACGCTGGGCCACCGTCCATCGACGACCAGATCCGGACTCTGGAATCGCTGGAGGAGCGCCAGGTCGACGCCATCCTCCGGCGTCTCCTGGGCGGCGACGCGGGCCAGCAGGCCGACGCGCTGGCGTTCTTGCCGAGCGACTACGAACCCGGCTCTACGACCGCGAACGCGACGATGGTGGTCGTCTTCCAGTCGGCCGACGGCCCCGTCCCGATGGGCCAGGCGCCCGACCGCATCGTCGAGTCCCAGCTGGCCGTCCGTGAGATAGCCTCGCAGGCTGGCTTCGCCGGTGAGCCCCGCGTCGTCGGCAAAGGGGTCATCAGCGCCGAGCAGACCCGCTCCCGCCAGGACACGATGGCCATCGTCGGTCCCGCCGTCCTCCTGTTCGTCCTCGGGACGCTGGCGCTGGTCTACCGAGACGTCCTCGACGTGGCCGTCAGCCTGCTGGGCGTCTTCCTCGTCCTCGTCTGGACCTTCGGCGCGCTCGGCTGGCTCGGCATCGCCTTCAACCCGATACTGATCGCCGTGCCCGTCCTGCTGGTGGGGCTGGCCATCGACTACGGCATCCACGTCTTCATGCGGTACCGGGAACGGCGAGCGGCCGAAGACAGCGACGCGCCGACCGCGATGGCCGCCGGACTGGCCGGCGTCGGCGGGGCGCTCGTCTGGGTGACCGTCACGACCGTGATCGGCTTCCTCTCGAACCTCGCCAGTCCCGTGGGTCCTATCCGCACCGTCGGCCTCATCAGCGCCATCGGCATCGTCGGAGCGCTGGTCGTCTTCGGCGGCTTCGTCCCGCCGCTGAAGGTCGCTCTCGATTCTGCCCTCGAAGGCATCGGGTTCGACCGCGACCAGCGTCCCGTCGGAACGGGCGGCGGCCCGACTGCCCGGGTCCTCTCGGTCGGCGTCCGTGCCGCGAAGGCAGCGCCGGTGGTCGTTCTGGCTCTGGCGCTCGTCGTGACGGCGGCGTCGGCGTACGGCGCGGCGAACGTCAGCACGTCATTCGAGCCCGAGGACAACATGGCCGGCGAGCCACCGGCGTGGACCGAGCACCTTCCCGCGTCGCTGGAGCCGGGCGAGTACAGCGCGAAGGCCGACATGCAGTACGTAAACGACCGGTTCGTCCGCCCCAATTCACAGGTGGAGTTCCTCGTCGGGGGCCGCGTCACCGACCCGAACACCCTGGAGCGGGTGGCCCGGGCCGAGCGGCGGGCCGCGACCCGGTCGGTCGTCACGACGCTCGCCGACGGTGACGCTCACACGGTGAGTCCGCTGTCTGTCATCCAGCGGGTCGCTGCGACCAACGAGGACTTCGCCGCGACGGTCGCGGCGGCGGACACGGACGGCGACGGCGTCCCCGACCGGAGTCTCGAACGCGTCTTCGACAAGCTGTACGAGGTCGCTCCCTCGGAGGCAGCCCGCGTCCTCCACCGGGAGGGCGGCGAGTACACTGCCCTACGGCTGGCCGTGGCAGTCGATCCCGGCGCCGACGGCGGCGTGACGACGCGGCAAGCCGCCGACATCGCCGCAGTCCTCGAGGGCGACGGCCTCTCGGCGACGGCGACAGGTCGACCCATCGTCTCGCAAGTCATCCAGGACCACCTCCTGGAGACGCTCCTCGTGAGCTTCCTGGTTACGCTGCTCGCCGTCGCCCTCGTCCTCGCTGGCGTCTTCCGGGTCGTCCACGGCAGTGTGACGCTAGGGCTCGTGACAATGTTGCCGGTCACGCTCGTCGTCTCGTGGATCGTCGGCTCGATGTACGTCCTGGGACTCCCCCTGAGCGTCCTGACGACCATCGTCGCCAGCCTCACGATCGGCATCGGCGTCGACTACAGCATCCACGTCGGCGAGCGCTTCCGGCGGGAGTTGGTCGGCGCGCCATCCGTCGACGCGGCCGTCGAGCGCACTATCCGTGGCACCGGGTCGGCCCTGCTGGGGAGTGCCGCGACGACGGCCGCCGGCTTCGGCGTCCTCTCGCTGGCCCTGCTCCCGACGCTCCGGCAGTTCGGCCTGATCACGGCGCTGATGATCGTCTACGCGTTCCTCGGGGCGGTGCTCGTCTTGCCGAGTCTGCTCGTGCTCTGGGCCCGCTACCTCGGGCCGGACGTCGTCGCGGCTGACGACGTTGTTGGAACGCCGGGTACGGAGCCGTCGCCTGCCGCCGAGGACTGACGGCTTCAGGCAGACGTCGGCAGGACCGTCGAGAGGAGGTTCCGCTCGGCCCGCTGGAGGTGTTCGGCCACAGTCGAGTCGTCCAGGTCGAGTTCCGCGGCCACGTCGGCCGTCGACGCGCTCCGGGGGACGTCGAAGAAGCCCGTCTCGAAGGCCACCTCGAGCACTTCCCGCTGGCGGTCGGTGAGGGCGTCCAGCGGGCCGTTACGCCCTTCGTAGTCCTCCAGCGCGATCAGGCCGACGTCGGCCCCGGCCCGGTCGTACTCGGCGACCGTTTCGCTGATGGCGTCCTGTGGGCCGGCCATGCCGAGGGTCACCCGGTCCTCGGCAACGTCCATCGCCGTACACCGGACGAGCCCGTCGCTACAGGCCTCGACGGCCTCACCCGACTCGCTCACGTCGAGTTCGAGGAGGTAGGACTCGCCCGTTCGACTCCCGGCGACGGCCTCGATCCAGGCGACCTCGGGGCGGTCCCCGAGCGACTCGATGTCGACCGGCGTCTCGACGTCCGCCCTGACGACGGTCCGCGAGCCTTCGCAGGACAGCACTTCGACGTCGGTCAGCCCGGCGGCTCTGAACGCCCCGACCACCTCCTGGAGGCCGAGGGCAGCGCCGTCGTCGTCCCGGACGTTCACTATCGCCTGGCGCATTACCCGCCGTTCGCGTTCCGGCCGTATAAATCTCCACCCGGTAAAAAGGCCCCCAGCAGACTCGGAACAACCGTTCTCGGCGTTCGACCCCATCCACCTGACGGCGACAGCCACGAATTCGCATGACAGTCCGCGCTCGACGTTCCGCACCGGAACACGGCAGTCTCGTACCGTCGACGGATCTCCCTGGTGGCCCCAGCCGTCTCCCCGGCGGTCTGGGTCCGAAGGGCACGGTCGGCGCTTCCACCAGGTGCGCTCCAATCTCCCCCACCCCGGCGGAGGTCCTCGCTGATGACTGACGTCGTCGACGGACGGGAGTCGCCGGCGCGACCATCCCGGTTTCTGCACTGGGGCGCGGTTTCTATCGCTGTCGCCGGCGTCATGTTCGTCGGATACGGACTGACGTTCCTCTACAGGGCGTTCTACGGGGACGGCTTCGAGCTGGGCGTTCACGCTCTCGGCGGCGTCACGCGAGACCAGCTCGCGGCGTCCAACCCGGAACTGCTCTACTACGTCGACCACCTTCACGTCAACGTCGCCGGGCTGATGGTCCCGGTCGGCATCGCGATGGTGGTCCTGGCCTGGTACGGCGTTCGTCGCGGCCAGCGGTGGGCGTTCGCGACGACGCTCGTCCTGCCGGTGGTGTTCCTCGCGTTCAGCCTCCCGATGCACTTCACCAGCGGGTTCTCCTACCACGCGCTGACTCACATCGGTCCCGCCGGCGTCGGTGCCCCGATACTGGGCGTCGGGGCGGTGCTGTCCTACCGTGGACTTCGGGAACGGGACCGCTAGCCGTAACACCGCCGCACAGCCACCAGTGCTTTTGAGCCCGGCGCCCGACCCTGCGTCCATGCAGGTCGCCCTGGTCAGCGATACACACATCCCCTCGCGAGCACAGCGAATCCCCGATTCGTTCCGCGACGAGATCCGCTCGGCAGACCACGTCATCCACGCCGGGGACTTCGATTCTGAGGGTGCACTGGCCGATATCCAGGACCTCGCCCCCGCCCTCACCGCCGTCCACGGCAACATGGATCCCAACGTCGGCCTCCCGACGGTCGCCACGGTCGAACTCGACGGCGTCGAGTTCGTCGTCACGCACGGCACCGGGTCCAAACGGGGGTACGAAGCCCGAGTCGCAAACGCCGTCCGTGAGCACGCCGAGACGGCGAACGCGGTCGGCGTGGCGGGTCACACCCACGAGGTGCTGGACGATACCTACGAAGGAATCAGGCTGCTGAATCCCGGGAGCGTGACCGGCGCGGCGCCGGCCGACCGGGCGACGATGATGACCGCCGTGGTCGCAGACGGGGCACTCGACGTGACGCTCCACGAGCAGTAGCCGGTGCAGGCGTCGAACGACCGCTTGTGCCGCTGCCGAGTGCTACCGATTCCGGTCGGCTTTTGAGCACCCGCTCCCAGGGAGGGGTATGGACGTCTTCGCCGTCGAGGGACTGCCGGAGGTGCGCCCCGGTGACGACCTGGGCGCACTGATCGCCGAGCAGGTCGACCTCCGGCCGGACGACGTGGTCTGCGTCGCCAGCACCGTCGTCTCGAAGGCCGAGGGCCGGCAGGCCAGCCTCGACGACTTCCCGGCGAGCGAACGGGCCGAGGAGATCGCCCGGAAAGTCGGGGAGATCGCGGACGAAGACAAGGACCCCCGCTTCGCCCAGGCGGTGCTGGAGGAGAGCGAAGAGCTGCTGCTCGAGGCGCCGATTCTCCTCGCGGTCACTCGCTTCGGGCACATCACCGTCAACGCCGGCATCGACCGGTCGAACGTCCCCGACGCTGACCTCCTGCTCCTGCCCGAGGACCCAGGAGCGAGTGCGGCGACGCTGTCGGAGTCCCTGGGGGCACCTGTCATCGTCACGGATACCTCCGGCCGGCCGTTCCGACAGGGTCAGCGGGGCGTCGCGCTGGGCTGGGCGGGCATTCCGGCCGCGAGGGACTGGCGCGGTGAATCCGACAGGGACGGCCGGGAACTCGGCGTCACCGTCCAGGCCGTCGTCGACGAACTGGCAGGGGCAGCCAACCTCGTCACCGGCGAGGGCGACGGCGGGACGCCCGTCGCCGTCGTCCGGGACTGGGAGTTTGGCGACCACGAGGGCAGCGACGGCCTGTTCCGCGACGCCGAGAACGACCTGGTCCGCCAAGCGCTCAGGGAGTGGTCCTTTGCTCGGGATTGAACTGACGCCCGAACACCCTCCTGGCACTCTGGCCCACCTGGCTGCGCTGGCCGAATCGGAGGGCTTCGACGCGGCGTTCGCAAGCCACCACTACAACAACCGCGACGAGTTCGTCGCGCTGACGGCGATGGCCGACGCGACCGAGGAAGTCCTGCTCGGCCCCGGCGTCGTCAACCCGTACGAGACCCATCCCGTGACGCTGGCCTCGCGGATGGCTACCCTCGACGAGTACAGCGGGGGACGCGGCGTCTTCGGGGTGGGGGCCGGCGACCGCTCGACGCTTTCGAACCTGGGATTCGACGACGACCGGCCGCTCCGTCGCGTGCTGGAGACGATGCAGGTCGCCCGCCGACTCTGGGACGGCGAGCGGGTCGACCACGACGGCACCTTCGTGGCCGACGACGCCGGCCTGAACTACGAGGCCGGGTCGATCCCGGTCTACGTCGGCGCCCAGGGCCCGGACATGCTCCGGATGGCCGCGAAGTACGCCGACGGCGTCCTCGTGAACGCCTCGAACCACCGCGACATGACGTGGGCGACCGACCGCATCGCCGAGGGCCGGGCGGAGCGGCCCGAGAGCCGCGGCGACCTGGACGTCGCCGCCTACGCCAGCGTCAGCGTCGCCGAGGACGCCGAGGCGGCAAGGGAGGCGGCCCGACCGCCCGTCGCGTTCATCGCCGGTGGGGCCGCTCCCCCCGTCCTGGAGCGTCACGGCATCGACGCCGACCTGGCTGGCGAGATCGGCACGGCCATCGGCGCCGGCGAGTTCTCCCGGGCGTTCGACCTGGTGACCGGGGAGATGCTGGAAGCCTTCTGTATCGCCGGCACGCCGGCCACGGTCGAGACTCGGCTGGAGAAGGTGTACGAGACTGTGGACAGCGTCGTCGTCGGGTCGCCGCTCGGCCCCGACCTGGAGAACGCTATCGCGCTGGCTGCCGGGGCGGCGAACTCTGCGATGGCGTGAGGAAGTCCGCGAGGGCGCCGAGCGTCAGGAGGCCGAACACCCCCATGGCGAGTGCCATCAGCACGGACCCGACGAACAGCATGACGGCGGCGAGCGGGTCGTGGCTCGCGATGGTGGCGAACTTCCCTGGCATCTGCGCGATGCTCTCGAAGAGCTGCGAGACGATGCTCATGCCCGGGCCTTGACGGGCCCGGTACATAGGAATAGCGGCTTCGCCGCTGCCGCCACGGCTAAGCCCCGCCGGGCCGTCACGGGACCCATGGAGGACACCTCGCTCGACCAGTTCGTCGATGCCACGGACGAGCCCGATGGCGAGGGGCCCGACGAGACGGCAGCCAACGGGACAGCCGGGGACGAAATGGCCGGTGACAGTACGGCCGAGGGAGAGACGGCGACCGACGAGACGGCCGGGGACGCCGAGGATAGCGGGCCCTCGGCCGTCCCGGTCGCCCCCGGCGACGTTGAGCCGGCCGTCTCGACGGCAGCGTGGACGACCGACGGCGGGGAGTGTGGGACCTGTGGCAGCACGACCAGGCGCCGCTGGCGGGAAAACGGGACGCTCGTCTGTGTAGACTGCAAGGACTGGTAGACCCCGGGCCGGCCACCGAGCGGGCGTGTGCTTTCGTTACCACCCCGCAACCTTACTACGTTCGCGGGATAATGGGTTCCGCACGGAGCAACGTTCGGACTGCGCCCCCCGGTCCGACGTGCAGGTGCCCGCCACGCATGACTGATACCGAGACCGAAGCCGCGGACGGCCAGCAGGACCGAGCGATCGACGAGGCCAGTACCGTCGTATCGGACGTGGTCGCCAACGTCGAGCAAGTGATCGTCGGCCACCGACGGGAGATCGAACACATCGTGACGGCCCTTCTCGGCCGGGGTCACGTCCTCCTCGAGGACGTCCCCGGCGTCGGCAAGACGATGCTCGCCCGGGCGGTCGCCGCCTCGTTCGACGGCTCGTTCAAGCGCGTCCAGTTCACGCCCGACCTGTTGCCCTCCGACGTCACGGGCGTCAACGTCTACAACGAGAAGAACAGGGAGTTCGAATTCCGGCCCGGCCCCATTTTCGCCAACGTCGTCCTCGGCGACGAGATCAACCGCGCGCCGCCGAAGACCCAGTCGGCGCTGCTGGAAGCGATGGAGGAACGCCAGGTAACCGTCGACGGCGAGACGCACAAGGTACCGACGCCCTTCACGGTGATCGCGACCCAGAACACCGTCGAGGGCGACCGCGCCTACGACCTCCCGCTCGCCGAGGTCGACCGGTTCATGAAGAAACTCCACCTCGGCTACCCCAGCGAACGCGAGGAGGAGGAACTGCTCGCTCGCGTCACCGGCCACCACCCCATCGAAGACCTCTCTCCCGTCGCCAGCCTCGACGACTTGCTCGCAGCCCGCGAGGCGACGGGTGCGCTCACCGTCTCGGGCCACGTCCGTGAGTACGTCACCAGACTCGCGACCTACACCCGGGAGAACGCCCAGCTAGGCGTCAGTCCCCGTGGGTCGATCTCCTTGCTCCAGGCCGCCCAGGCCCGCTCGCTGCTCGAGGGCCGGGAGTACGTCATCCCCGACGACGTGAAGGTAGAGGCGCCGGTAGTGCTCCCCCATCGCATCCGGACGACCGGGGAGCACACCGGCGAGGACGTCGTGGCCGAGGCGCTGGAGACCGTTCCGGTCGAATGAGACTGACGCGTCGCGGCTGGGCCGTCGTCCTGCTCGTCCTGGCCACGGTCACGCTGGCCTGGCAGGCCGGCCAGCGCGAACTCAACGCCGTCGCAGCGCCGCTGCTGGCGGCACTCGTCCTCGCGGCGCTGTTCGTCTGGCGCACCGACCAGCCGACGGTCGACCGCGAGTCGATCAGGCCCGGATTCCCCGGCAACTCCCGGCGGGACGTCGTGTCCATCGAGGGTAGCGGCGTCGTCGCCTTCCGGGAGGACCGGCCGGACGGACTCGGCGCGGACGACGTCGACGCCGTGATGACGCTGCCCCACACGCTGGAAACCGACCTCGACCTGACGAGTCGTGGCGTCTACGTCTTGGGACCGCCCGCCCTCTCCCAGCGCGACCCGCTGGGACTGGTTGCCCGGCGGCTGCCATCCGAGGCGACGTCAGAGGTGGTCGTCTATCCACGCGTCCACGACCTGGGAGGCCGGGAGTCGCTGGCCCGCTTGCTGGCCGACGAACTGCTGACCGAGCGCCAGGAGTTCGACCGCCTCCGGGAGTACGTGCCCGGCGACCCGCTGAAGAACGTCCACTGGAAGTCCAGCGCGAAGCACGACGACTTCCTCGTCATGGAGTTCGCACCGACACGGCGGACGGAGACGGTGACCATCGTGGCCGACGCCGAGGAGGGCTGTGCCGACGACATGGCGGCAGCGGCGGCGAGCGTTGCCGACCTGTCCCTCGAGGCCGGGCTGAGCGTCGCGCTGTCTCTTCCCGACTCACACCTGCCGTCGGGTGCCGGCGAGACCCATCGGGAGCACGTCCTGGGGCTCCTCGCCCGTGCCGTGTCGGGCCAGGTGCCCGACGCCGTCCACGCCGAGGCGGACGTCTCTATCCGGGCCCGCGAGGACGAGACGCAGGTCCGCATCGTCGACCGGACGACGACGCTCGAATCGCTGGCGGTCGGCCGGGTCGACCAGCTGCCCGGCGGTGACCAGTCCCTGCCGTCCGAGGTGACTCTCTCGTGAGCACCGCGACGTCGCGCCTGCCAGCGGTCCTCGGCCGATTCCGGCCCGACTTCGAGGAGTTCAACGCGATGCGCGTCCTGGCGCTGGTGTCGACGCTCGCCTTCCTGGGGGCGTTCCTCCGCGTCCTCCGGGACGTCATCGCGGTGGCGGGTGACCCGACCGGCTTCTACTGGCTCGTCGCCCTCACGCTCGTCGGGGCGACGCTGCTGGCGCGGTGGCTCCGTGTGGTCGTCGCGCTTGCCGTCACCGTTCTCCTGCTCGCCATCGGGCTGAGCTGGTACATCTTCTCGTTGCCCTACGACCCCGCGATAGCCGCGATGCTGGAGAGCAACCTGAATCTGCTGAGCGGCCAGTCGGTGCTCGGGATCCGCCAGGCAGACGTCTGGGCGAAGTCGATCACGCCTGCGCCGGTGTTCGTCACCTGGTACCTGGCGATGCGGCGCTGGTACGCCTCGGCGGTCCTCGTCGCCGGGTCGATGCTGGGCTATCTCGTCCTCACCGGCGACGCCGGCGGCCTGGTCACGCTGCTGGGTGTGGTCGCCGGCGCAGCCATGCTGGGCTTTGGCGACCTCGACCGCCGCGACGGCTCCATCGCCGGGGCCGAGTTCGTCGCACTGGCACTGGCGGTGATGGTCGTCGCACCCGCCGTAGTGACCGTCGTCCCCGGAGGGGACGGCAGTACCCCTATTTCGGTCGGGGGCAACCAGGGGACGTCGAGTTTCGAATCGACGATCAAGGACACGGACGGCCAGCTCGAGATCGCGGGCGACATCTCGTTGTCCCCGAAGGTCCGGTTTACCATCGAGAGCGAAGAGGGAACCTACTGGCAGACCGACGCGTTCGACCGGTACACGGGCGAGGGCTGGGTCCGGACCGGCCCGACCGTCGAGTACCGGGACGACCGGCTGTCGGACCCGACCGGGCCGAGTGAGCGTCTCGTCCAGACAGTCAGAGTCCACGAGTCCACGGGGACGATGCCAGCCGCCTGGCGCCCCGTTTCGGTCGGACCGGAGGTCGCGGCCCAGACCCAGGTGTCAGACCTCGGCGCAGTCTCGCCGGACGGCACCCTCGTCGAGAACGAGACCTACACGGTAGTCAGCGAGGTGCCTGCACCCTCGACGGACGACCTGCGTCACGCCGACCACGACTACCCACAGCGCGTCGTCGAGCGGTACACCGGGCTCCCCAGCGACACGCCCGACCGGGTCGCCGAGCTGACGGCCAGGATCACGGAGAACGCCTCGTCGCCCTACGAGAAGGCCCGGGTGATCGAGGCCTACCTCGAGGCCAACAAGGAGTACTCGCTCACGGTCGACCGGCCCGAGGACAACGTCGCCGACAGCTTCCTGTTCGAGATGGAGCAGGGCTACTGCACCTACTACGCGACGACGATGGCGGTAATGTTGCGGACCCAGGGCGTTCCCGCCAGGGTCGCAGTCGGCTACACGACCGGCGAACAGGTCGACGACGACCGCTACGTGGTTCGGGGACTCGACGCCCACGCCTGGGTCCAGGTCTACGTCGAAGACGTCGGCTGGGTCCGGTTCGACCCGACGCCGGCCGACCCCCGCCAGGAGGCCGAAAACAGCCGGATCGAACAGGCCCGGATCAACGACGAGCCCAACGTCGACACGAACGAGAGCCGGAACCGGACGCCGACCCCGACGCCGACCGCGACGCCGACACCTGTCGGCGGGTCTCCGACCCCGACGCCCGGCATCCAGGACGTCAGGGACGTCCGCCGTGACGCGAACGTCTCCGACGAGGGCGCTGCGGCCGGCGGAGGCGGATTCCCGCCGCAACTCCCGCCGCGCGAACAGCTCGCTCTCGGGGTCGTCCTGGCGGCCGGTCTCGTCGCAGGCGTCCGCCGGAGCGGCCTGGCCCGGCGGGTGAAACGGGAGACCCTCCTCCGCTGGCAGCCCCGGCGCGACCCCGCGACTGACGTCGAGCGGGCACATCGCCGCATGTTGATACTGCTGGAGCGCCGGTACAGGCCGCGCCGGCCGGGCGAGACCGTCCGGGAGTACCTCGACGCGGTCGGCGCCGACCCGCAGGCGAGGGAGCTGGCAGCTATCCGTGAGCGGGCCCGGTACGCCGAGTCGGTCGACCAGGCGGCCGCCGACGAGGCGGTGGCGCTGGTCGATAGACTGCGGTCGGGGACGGAGCCGAAAGGTGGCGACGGGACCGGCCTCGCGGGGTCCTGAAGTCCCGACACTGTTTAATAGGTTGATTTCGTAGGCGGAACTGTAATGTCGGAAGTCTGCTCGACGTGCGGGCTGCCCGAGGAGCTTTGCGTCTGCGAGGACGTCGCCAAAGACTCCCAGGAGATCACCATCCGCATCGACGAGCGCCGCTACGGAAAGGAGGTAACGATCATCGAGGGATTCGACCCGAGCGACGTCGACATGGACAGTCTCTCGTCGGACCTGAAGTCCAAGTTCGCCTGTGGGGGGACGGTGGACGACGGGCAGATCGAGCTCCAGGGCAACCACACCGGGCGCGTCGAGGATTTCCTCCGGGACAAGGGCTTCAACGTCGCCTGATCTCACCGGATAGCCGCTTTTCGAGCACCCGCACCGTCGAGCGACGGCGCTTCTCAGGCCGTGGGCTCGTTGGACAGCGCAGCCTCCCGTAGCGCCCTGTCGCGCTCGGACTCGACGGCCAGCTCCGGGACCGGGGTCGGGTCGCCCGCCTCGTCGACGGCGACGAAGACGAACCGGGAGTCGGCGGTCCGCTCGCGCTCGCCGGTCCGGGGCGCCTCCCGGTAGGCCTGGAGACGGACCCGGAGGCTCGTCCGCCCGACCGCGTAGACGTAGGACTCGATGACGCAGGTGTCCCCTCGGGGGACCGGCCGCTCGAAGTCCAGTTCGTCGATGTGGGCGGTGATACACGTCTCGCCGGCGTGGCGCATCGCCGAGATGGCGCCCACCTCGTCCATCCACTTCACGACGTTGCCGCCGTGGGCGGTGTCGTAGTTGTTCGTGTCGTTTGGCTGGACCCGCTCGCGGTTCTCGATGTACGTCTCGGTCACGGTCGCCATGGATGGACGGTCGTGGCTGCGGAAGATAAGTCCCGGCAGACCACACTCCTTTGGTTCGGGAGCGGCTACGGAGCCCATGGGCCTGTTCAACAAACTGGGACGCCAGGTCGAGGAGTTTCGCCAGCAGGCAAAGCAAGCGGCGGACGAGCACGCCGACTTCGAGTGTACCGCCTGCGGCGAACGGTACGCCGTAGCCGTGGACGCCTGCGAGGAGTGCGGTGCCGACGCCGTCGAGCAGATCCACGAGTCCGAGTGAACGCGCCGCGATCCCGACGAGGCGGTTTCGCCCCGGCCAGCGGCCCGGGACGCCGAACGGCTACAGTCTCGGATGAGACGGCCACGGCGGCGCCCCTGCCGGCGTCAGTCCTTTCCGGCTGGATGCCATATGTTCACACATGAGTTTGTTCGATCAGATCGACCGGCGAGT
Organism: uncultured Halobacteriales archaeon; assembly: GCA_964523745.1. GTDB lineage: Archaea > Halobacteriota > Halobacteria > Halobacteriales > Haloarculaceae > CAZGAX01. The sequence goes on from CAZGAX010000018.1 coordinate 18,670, forward strand.
ACAGGAGTTTCGCCAGACGGTCAGTCGGACACCCAACACGGAAGCCGAGAGGCACTTCGATTTCGTGTGTCGAGCCTGTGGGGAGGGGTACGCCGAGGACCGGGAGGTCTGTGAGGAATGTGGGAGGGAAGCCGTCGAACGGGCAGATGGGTCGGAGTGAGCGTTCCGCGTTCCACGGCGATGCGTTTGCGTAGGCTACTACAGCACTGAATCCGTGACGGCAGGGAAAGTCCTCGGCCCGCTGGCGGTCGGTCGGATAGAGCCACCGGAGCGACTGATCTGAACGCCAGACGGGTGGTCGGCTCCGCCGCCACGCACCCTCCCCAGCCGACTCCCTCGTCGTGGTTCGAGAGACGCCTGCGGCGTCTCTCGTCATCACGAAAGGCGCCGGCGGCGCCTTTCGAACGACTCCGCTCACTCGGTCGTCCCTCGCGATGCCGGCTCGACCGCCTCACTGGCTCACGGCTCACTTCGTTCACCGTTCGCTGCGAGACTCTCGCTCCGCTCGAGTCTCGCAGTCGGCGTCGAGCCGGGGCGCCAACCGCTCCGGCATCAGACCACGCCCTGGTGGACTGAAAGGGCGAACTGCTCTCGCGTTCAAAGCGAGGGTGACCGGAGGGAGCCCTCGATGGCGAACGGGGAACGAAGTGACCCGTGAGCCCGTTCAGTCGTTGAGCGGCCTCTATCCGAGGGAACGGTGTGACCGAGGATATGTCGCTCAACGACCGCGAGAGCAGTGAGGGCTTTCATCACCGTTGCGGTGGCGGTGCTGCCGAAGACGACTCATATCCAAAGCCGGCGAGTGAAACCATCACTGACTGTCGATCGACGGCCCGGCGCAGCAGGACGAGTAACAAACTCGTAATTACAAATATATACTCTTAATCAATTTGTATCCGAAATTCTTTTTTCATAGGCATTTGAGGGTTATCCCATATGTCAACCGCTCGCAGACGAGGGCTGGGGGTGTTTCTCGCAGCCATCGTCGTCCTTTCGACCATCACACCGGTGGTCGCAGTGGAACCCACCGCCGATCGGTACCAGACGAACGATGGCACGCAGGCCTCACTGGACGTCGAGCGTGGGAGCTCGACCGATACAGGGCTGCAGCCATCGGTCAGCGTAGTCGTGCCGACAGACCCCGAACGCCCACCGCGGGCGCAGATTCGGGGAGCCGTCGAATCGCTACGCACCGTCTCTGTGTCGGGGCCGCCGTACGACCGGGTCTACGGGGCGGCCATCGAGGACTTCGAAGCGACGGCGCAGGCCTACCGCGACCCGGTCCACGTAACCTCCTATCGCGGATTCGTTCGAAGTGCGAAGGGCCTGCACACTCTGAGCGCGCTCGCCAGGGCCGATTCGGCCCGAGGTAACTCGGACGATCGCTCCGGGGAGGCCGGACCGCCATCGAATGCCGGACCGCCATCGGATGCTGGACCGCCATCCGACGCTGGACCGCCGTCGGAAGACGACGAGACCGAGTCGGAGTATGACGGGGACGAATGGGAACACGACGAGGACGAGTCGGAAGACGACGAAGGCGAGTCCGAAGGGGACGAGACCGAGTTCGAGGACGACCTGCCGTGGGACGGGGAGGTCCCGTGGGACGAGGACGAGGTCGGGTCGGTCGGGTTGAACGACACCGAGCGGGTGCGCCTCTCGAATGCGTCCGTCGCCGTCACCGCCTCGCTCAACACGACGGCCCGGTGGAAGCTCTACGAGGCCAGGCGAGCCTACGAACGCCGGAAGGCGAACCTGTCGCGGGGCCAGCGAGTGAGCCTCGGCCGACTGCTCGACAACGCCGAGCGAGCCATCGACCGGGGCGACCGAACCCGACCTGGCGGGAACTCGAGGTCAGTCGGCCACGCGCTCAACCGCCGCGCCAGGGCGGTGACTCACTACGGCACGGCCTGGAAACTGGCCGACACCGTGCAGGAGCGACTCGAGCGGTCCGACGCCGACCCGGCGCCGATAGCCGACGCGGACGGCGACGGTCTCTCGAACGAGCGGGAACGACTGCTCGGAACGAACGCCTCGTACGCGGACACCGACGGCGACGGCATCGACGACTTCGTCGAGACCGCCGGCGGATTCCCGGTCGACACCGACGGGGACGGCTCTCTCGACGCCAGGGACACCGACAGCGACGGCGACTCGCTTCCTGACTTTGCGGAGGGAACCCGTGACTTCGACGGCGACGGCGTCGCCAATTTCCGTGACGGGGACGACGACGGCGACACCATCCCGACGGCGCGGGAGTACGAGGACTCGCAGTCGCTCATCACCGACGTGGACTTCGACGGCAGGCCGAACTGGCTCGACACCGACGCTGACGGCGACGATGCTACCGACGGGACCGAGGGTCTGGTCGACCGGGACAACGACTCGGTCCCGGCGTACCTGGACAACGACCGGGACAACGACGGCCTGCCGGACTTCTACGAGCGAACCGTCACGAAGACCGACCCGGCGAACAACGACAGCGACAGCGGAGTGACGGGCCCGAACGAGGCCGACGACGGCCGGATCGACGGCCTCGAACTCCTCGATAACGACACCCTCGCGACCGCCACGGAGTACTCGTTCGGCACCGACCCGTTCGTCGCGGACACCGACGGCGACGGCCTTCCGGACGGCTACGAGGCCCGGCGGCCGGCGTTCGATCCGACCGCCGCCGACACGGACGGAGACGGCACCCCCGACGGCGCGGAGGATCCCGACGGCGACGGTCTGACGAACGCCGAGGAGCGTGACGCGTCCAGCGATTACCGGCTCCCGGATACGGACGGTGACTCGCTGCCCGACGGACAGGAAGTCCAGATCGGGACGGACCCGCTCGAACCCGACACCGACGGCGACGGCTTGCCGGACCCGGACGAACGGCCGCTGGGGACCGACCCGCTCGACGAGGACACTGACGACGACGGCGTGCTCGACGGCAACGAGACGTTCCAGCGGACCGTCACCGACGACGCGACCGGCGTCGAACTGGACCTGCGCGGCGAGGGCGCCATCGACGCCAACATCACGGCGAAGCCGACGTTCTTCGATGGAAGCAACGTCTCGGTCGGACCGACAGTCCGGATCGAAAACGAGACGAACTTCGAGAACGCGACGGTCCGGATCCCGATCGAGAACGCGTCCGGCCTCGACGACGCGAACCTCTCGATCTACAAGTGGAACGGGTCGTCGAATGGTCGCTGGCACGCCGTGAACACGACGATCCGGAACGGGACTGCCGTCGCTACGGTGTCCTCGTTCTCCTACTTCACCGTGCTCGACACCGACGAGTGGACCGGCTACGTCCACCTGCCCGGCAGCGATTCGAGCGCGGAACCGATCGACTTCACGGGCGTTTCGAACTTCACCTGCGTCGACAGCTGCGAGGTGACCAACGACACGACGCTCGTCCTGGGCGGCGAGCCGAGCGCCCGGAAGATCGTCCTCGAACAGGGCGGCCAGACCTACGAGGTCGTGCCGCTGAGTAACGGCCAGACCATCGAGGAGTTCTACAACTACGGCGACGCGGAGATTCGCTCGCCGCTGCCCGTCGCCGCCAGCGACGAGAGCCGGGTGTTCTTCTGGTCGGGTCCGAACGGACTGAGCCTCGTCACGGTCCACGACAAACCCCGGGATGGGTCCGGTGCAGCGGTGTCGTTCGACTTCGACGGGCTCCCGACGGGCCAGGGAAGCTGGGTCGTCGAAGACGACGGCGGTGACTTCAACGACGGTCCCACGTCGCCCGACTGGTCGTGGACCGACGACAACACCGACGGCGGGGCGTTCCGGGGCGGCCTGAGCAACCAGACCATCACGATCCACCCGGCGTTCAACGACGAGGCGAGCAGGAATCCGCTGACGCCGGGGACGCTGAACAAGTGGCAGTTGCTGACCGGGCGGGCGACCGACCCACGGGCGACGGAACTGGACATGGACCAGCCGGTCACGATCACCGTTCCGGAAGACCCCGACGACTCCACCGGAACCAACGGGACCAGCGGCGACGCCGGCAACGCCACCTTCCGGTACGACCTGGGCGACCGGACCACGAACCTGACCGTCGCCTACCAGACAGAACAGACGGATGTCGACCCCGCGGCGTCGATCACGCTGACCGACTCGGCGGGCCAGACGGTCACCGAATCGCTGTCCATCGGCACGGTCGGGACCGTCCAGGAGAGCTTCGACGTCTCGAACCTCGGTAGCAACGTCACCGTTTCGGTGAACGTCTCCGGCGTGAACGCCCGGGTCCAGGTCGTCCCGGAGACTCACGGCAGACGGGACACCGACGGAGACGGGCTGTACGACGCCTTCGAGCAGCGCACCTGGGTCATGTCCAACGGCCCTGGGTCAGTGTTCTCGACGTCGCCGTACGACGCCGACACGGACGACGACGGCCTCACGGACGGCGAGGAGGTGCGATTCGTCCCGACCGGCGAGGGTGAGGACCTCCGATACCGGGCGATAACGACGTCTAACCCCGAGGTGTACGACACGGACGGCGACGGGCTCTCGGACGAGACCGAAGTCGAAGGCATCGACACGACGGTGGCGTTCGACCCCGACTCGGCCCGAGCGTACCGCGAGGCGGTCCGCAACAACGAGTCGAATGCCGAGCGCCACCTCCGGGAGATCACCGTCACGTCATCGCCGGTCCGCGTCAACTCGGACTCCGACGACTTCTCCGACACGAAAGAGGTCGCCTTCGGCCTGTCGCCGAACACGGCCGACACCGACCAGGACGGCATCGACGACGACACCGAGGTGTACAACCAGTGGTACGCTCGCCTCCACGACTTCCGGCCGCCCCGCATCCGGGGACAGCTTCACTCCGACGGCGACCGGGAGAACTTCCGCCTGGAGTTCACGGTCCGCGACCAGAGCCAGATCGGGAGCGTCCGGGCGTTCAAGGGGGGCGAGCAGCGCGCCGAGGAGACCCACTACGGGACAGACTACCACCACGACTCCCTGTCGTGGCACATCGAGAGTGACCTCGCCGGGGAGATAATAAACCCCGTCGCGGGATACATCGAGCCGCCGACCGCCCGTGCCAGGGCGACCGACATCCACGGGAACGCCGGTCCGAAGAAGAAGTTCCTCGGGCCGAACAACTTCGGGAAGATCGCCGGCGGCTTCGCCAACGCGGACCTCCCGATCCTCTCGCCGGCTGGCGTCGCGGTCTTCTCGACAACCTCGGGGCTCGCCCAGGGCCTCAACGTCTTCAAGAACGACATCATCACGACGGCCGCCGTCGTCGGCAACCCCAACAAGTGGGGGCCGGCCGCCCGCAAGACCGCCAGGGCACTCGGGCACCTCAAGGAGGTCGCGACCTCCTCGGAGAAGCGCCAGCAGGCGATGGCGGCCATGGTGAAACACTACGGCGAGCGCCGTCGCCAGCTCAACCCCTTCGACGAGGGGAGCCGGTACCACGACGCCTTCGCCGTCGGCTACAGCGGCGGGTACGCGGCGTCGTTCCTCGTCCCCATCTACGCCGAGGCGAAGGCCGCCCAGGTGGCCGCCAAGATTCCCTACATGGCGGCGCTGCTGCGCTCGGTCAACACGATGACGCGTTCCATCAAGGGCGTCACGATCGGGAGCGCGATGTGGACCGGCGGCCGCATCGCCAGTCGGATGCCCGACGTGGACTTCAACGTCGGCCGTCGCGTCTCGGACGTGGACGTCGGCGGGCGGGCCAAACACATCGTCGGCCAGACCGCAGACACATTGCGGAACACGCCACTTCCCAGACAGCGCCGGATCCTGAAGCTGACCGAGGGAACCAGGGACGGCGACGTGATGGACTGGCTCACCCGGCGGGTCGACGTGCCGGGCTCCCAGCGGTACCAGCGTGGCCTGGTCTACCTCCGGCGGACGGGCGCAGAGGGCAAGCAGTTGCTCTCGAAACTCCGGCCGGATGCCCGGACGGCGCTGTTGCGGATGCGGGACAAGGCCGGTCTCCAGCGCCAACTGACGAAGGCCTGGGCTCGCGGCGACATCGACGCGGCGGACATCGGGAAGGCGACGCGGCGGTACGACGAGATGGATGCCGCCGAAAAGGCGTTCGTCCGACAGGAAGTCCGCCGGTCCGGTGACGGTGGAGTCGACCTCGTAACGGTCGACGTCTGCAACAGTCCGTGTCGCGATCCGATCGATTGGGCGTTCGAACTGGCCAGTGAGCGTGACGGTCTCGACAACAGGCAGACGAAGAAGTTCCTCCAGGCACTTGAGGAAGGTGACGAGGTGTCCATCGGACCTGGCACCGACCGCGGTGACGCCCTCGAGACCATCGACGACCTGGCCGACGATGACGTCGATGGTCTCGACGAGGCTATCGGCGACATCGCCGGTAGTGAAACCGGGTACAAGCAGGTCGTGGGTGAGACTCAGGCGGCAGATAGTGCCCGGCTACGCGGGGCCGACGACGTTTCGCTCCAGCGGGACATCCCCGCCAGCGAGGTGCCTGACAACGCGCCACTCGGTAGCACCGAGGTCGACGTCGACGTCGATGGCGAAATAACTGTCGACGGCGAGACCTTCGACTCCCCGGCCGTCGAGTCGAAGTACCTGGATCCCGAGTCTCGCAATCCGTTCACTGTCGACCAGGAATTCGGTGACCTGGAAGATAAGCTGATAACGCAGGCGGCCGCTGGCGAAGACGAAATCGTCGTCGTGACGACTGACGAATTCAAACAGGCCTATCCGGACCGGTTCGACGACCTGCAGTCTACAGTCAACGGACATACTAGCGTCGACTCGGACGTAACGGTGAAGGTCACGACGTACGAGGAGTTCGATACGTAGGATGCCAGACCGGACCGGGCACGTCGCGTTCTTCGACTGTGAGGCGGCGTCAGTAGACGTCGACGCCGTCCTGGAGACCTGTACGAAGCGTGATTTCGAACGTGGTACTGCCGAACAGTCCGACGCCAGGGAAGACGTCGGCAAACTAGAGCGCCGGTTGACGTACGAGCACTGGCACCCGAGACTCACCGTCTATTCGGACGACGAGTTCGGTCCGGCGTACCCTGACGTCGACGTGGCACTCAACCAGTCACTCGAGGTAGAGGCATTCGAGGACTCGCGAGCCCATCAACGGTGGATGGACGCCGTGTTCCTCCTCGTCTGTCGGCTCACGGCGCTTTTGAAACCTACCTACGCCCCCCTGTACTTCACGTCAGGACAGTACGAGGCCGTCCCCGACGACCGTCCCATTGCTGACAACGTCCAGCGACCGCCACCCTTCGGGGTGTATTCCCCGGAGGTCCTGGCGGATTTCGGCGGCGTCGACAGTCTGTTCGACGGCGAGCCGTGGTACGTCGCGGAGCTGCAAGACGGACGAACAGTGGTCATCGAATCCGACTCACCCTGGAACGAGAGTGGGTGGGAACCGCCGGAGGCTGCCGATTACATCGAGCGTGCCGAGATACGGACAAACGCTGACGAGGCCGGCTCGTCCACCCGGTCCGACGTCACACCGCAAGACGGTGCGGCTGGGAAGTCTGACCCGTTCGCCGCGTTAGAACCCGGTGAGTATGGGGCTGACGTCGGTGTCCACCCGGACGACATCGCCCCGTCCTTCCGGAACGAGGACCTCCAGTTCGTCCGGGGTTACGTCGACGACCAGAGGAATTTGCGTCGTGCCGACGGGGGAGCGTTCGTCCGTAACGTAGTCAGCGAAGCCGGCAGCGACGAGGAACTGGTCCAGAAGATGCTCGAGGACGTCCCACCCGAGTCCGGCGGCGACACGCACCTCGTTTCGGCGCTGATCCACGAGGCGATTCCACCGGCGTTCGTCCGACTCGAGGGCCCTGACGACGAGAACGTCGTTACCAAGGTGATGGAGCTAGACGTCGAGACGAACAAGTACGACCTGCTGGTGTCGCTGGGTCGGGCTGCCCAGCAGCGGGGCGAGGGTGCCGTCCCGACTATCGAGTCGGCGCTCGACACGCTGGCCGACGTCGAGGACGCCGACGCCGTCGAGAAGGTGATCGAGGAACGGCTCCTCTAACGTCCGGACGTAGGTCGGGCCGACCCGCCGGTCACCCGTGCAGGAACGACCAGACGCGATTCTCCACCTCGTCGCCGGGCTCCATCCAGGGCATGTGGCCGTGACTCTGGAGGACGTGGAACTCGGCGTTGGGCATCCGGTTTGCGACCGGCCGGCCGACCTCCGGCGGCCAGAACCAGTCTTCGGTGCCCCAGACGAACGCCGTCGGCCGCTCGATCTCGACGATTTCGTCCCGGATGTCGAAGACGGGGTGCATCCGGCCGAACGACCCCTCCTGCTGGACGAGCGACCGGAGACTCTTCTGGCGGCCGGGAAGGTCCCGGCTGGCGCCGAACACCTCGTAAAACTCCGCCGGGATCTGGCTCGTGTCCACGACGAGCATCTCTTCGGTCTGTTCGCGTGCGTTGTCCAGCGGGTCGCCGCGTCGTAGCAGCCAGTAGATTACGCGGTTGACTACTCGGACGGTCATCAGACGGAAGAGGATCGGCATCTCGCGGGTGAGTCCACCCGGTGCGGCGACGAGGCACAGGCGGTCGACCCTGTCGTGGTCGATAGTGAGGAGAAACGCCTGCAGTCCACCGAGTGAGTTGCCGACGACGTGGGGCCGATCCAGGTCGAGGTCGTCGAAGAATTCCAGGAGGTAGGCCACCAGCGAGTCCCGAACGTCCATGCCGGCGTAGCTGGGAGTAGCGGAGAGGCCACGACCCGGCCGGTCGGGGATCAGGACGCGGTAGTCGTCTGCCAGTCCCGGGACGAGCCCCAGGAACATCGCGGCCGTCGTCCCGACGCCGTGCAGGAGGATCACCGGCTCGCCGTCGGGATCCCCGGCCTCGAGGTAGTGGACCCGGCCCATGACGTCCGTCCGGACGATTCGGGACTCGACGTCGAGGTCGTAGTGGGCGGCCAGGTCCGCCTGGAGGCTCGCGTAGCGCTGCTCGGCCTCGGTCGGCCAGTCGTCGGGCGCGAGGGGTACCCCGCTCGGGACCGTCTCGGAGCGGCTCATGTATCCGGCTGCACATCTCACGACCTTAAACTATCTCCCGTCGGCCGGGCTGCCGGCCGGAACACGGTGGCCGGCCACGGCTCAGAAGAACTTGAGGAGGTCGTCGCGGTGCTGGTCGTGGAGGTGCTCCCGGATGGCCTCGTTCAGCGCCTCGACGTTCCCGCGCTTGGCACTGATCGGGGCGATGGTGTCCTGCCACTGCTGCCAGGGTGGTACGAGGCCGAAGCGGTCTGCGATCTCGTCCAGCCGCTGGTCCCTGTCGTCGACCTTGTCCATCTTGTTGACGGCGATGACCGGCGGAACGCCGACGTCCTGCAGGAAGTGAAACAGTTCGACGTCGTGTGGGACCTCGTCGGGGCCGGAGTGGCGGTCGATGACGTCGACGGCAGCCTTCCCGTCGAGGACGAGCACGCCCACCAGGATTTCGTCGGCGTGTTCCTCGACGTACCGGACGACGTCCGTCTTGATCTCCTCGCGGACCTCCTCGGGGACGCCCTTCATGAAGCCAAAGCCCGGGAGGTCGGTGATGACGAAGCTCTCGCTGGCCCAGTCGAAGTGGCCGGGTTCGCGGGTCACCCCGGGACGTCGGCCGGTCTCGACGTCGTGGCCGGTGAGTTCGCGCATCAGCGTCGACTTACCGACGTTCGACCGGCCGACGAGGACTATCTCGCTGTCGCGGTCCGGCCGCGTCTCGAACATGCAGGTGGCTTGGCGGCGGCGGCCGAAAAGCCTGTCCAGTTCAACTTCTGGCGGTTCTCGCGACGACGCCGCGGCCGTCAACCACAGCTATTAGGCCTCCCGTACCCTCCCAGTGCACGTGCGTCTCGTCCAGGTCACCATCCCCCGGGGCAAGCGCGAGGCGATCCTCTCGGCGCTCGACGAGGAGGAACTGGACTACGTCGTGACCGACGAGACCAGCGGCCGGGAGTACGACGCCATCGCCCACGTGCCGCTGCCGACGAACGCGGTCGAGCCGGTGCTGGCGACGCTCCGGGACGCCGGCCTGGACGACGAGGCGTTTACCGTCGTAGTCGACGCTAACACCGTCATCTCCCGGCGGTTCGAGCGCCTCCAGGAGCGATACAGCGAAGACGAGGAGGCCGAACAGCGTATCGCCCGGGAGGAACTGACTGCGGCGGCCGCCGACCTCGCGCCGACCACCTGGACCTTCCTCGCGATGACTATCGTCAGCGGCGTCATCGCGACGGCCGGCCTCTTGCTCGACTCGGCGGCGGTCGTCGTCGGGTCGATGGTGATCGCACCGCTGATCGGGCCGGCGATGGCCGCCAGCGTGGGCACCGTCGTCGACGACACTGAACTGTTCCGCAGGGGCGTCCGCCTCCAGGTCGCCGGTCTGGTCGCGGCGATTCTCAGCGCGACGGCGTTCGCCCTCTTCGTCAAACACGGTCACCTGATACCGCCGATGCCGGACGTGTTTTCGGTGCCCGAAGTCCGCGAACGGGTGGCTCCGGACGCCCTTTCGCTGGTCGTCGCCCTCGGGTCGGGCGTCGCCGGAGTGGTCGCTCTCACGTCCGGTATCTCCACAGCCCTCGTGGGGGTCATGATCGCCGCCGCACTGATCCCGCCGGCGGCTACTGTCGGCATCGGTCTCGCCTGGGGGTCGCCGCTGGTCGCGGTGGGGTCGGGCGTTCTCGTGCTGGTGAACGTCCTCTCGATCAACCTCTCGGCGATCATCGTGCTGTGGTACTCGGGCTACCGGCCCGAACACTGGTTCCGCAAGGACCAGGCCAAGAGTGCGACGATCAAGCGGGTCGCGGTGCTGGTGACGGCCATCGTAGTCCTGTCGACGTTCCTCGGCGGCGTCACTTTCGACACCTACGCTCGGGCCACGACAGAGGAGGAGATCCGCCAGGAAGTCGGGACGGTCGTCGAGAACGTCAACGCGAGCGTCAGCTTCGACGTTCGTCTCCTGAGCGTCGACGTCGGCTACACCAACACGCCGCTGTTCCGTCAGGCCGACCGGGTGGTGGTACGCCTCGGCGTGCCTCCCGGCGAGGCATACTCCGGGCTGGCCGACCGCCTCGACGCCCGGGTCGACGCCGCGGCCGGCCGGAACGTCGACACCCAGATCCGGTACGTCACGACCGAGCAGGCCTGAGACGTGCCGCTATGGCGGCAGATTCTGGCGAGCAGACGGCACGATGCAGGTTACGAACGGCGGCCCAGGTGCCGCTTTCAGCTGTCGCGAGGGAGCCGTGCCGTGCAATCGCGAACTCCCCCGCGCCGGTAGTCAGGTCACGGGACGCGTTGGCCCCGTCTTCGCTGAAAAACGTTCGGCCGCCTATTCGTCGTACGGTAGCTCGGGCTCGTAGCCGACGGCCTCGACGGCAGCCTCGAGGACTCCTTCGACGTTGTCGTCCTCGGTGATACTCATGTACTGGTCGGCCTCGACGTCCCGGGAGCGGTCGGCCTTGTTGCAGACCGTCAGGACCGGGACGTCGAACCGGGCTTCGACGTCGTCTCGCAGTTCGAGCTGGACCTCGAGGGGGTAGCCACACTCCTCGCTGGCGTCGACGAGGACGAGGACGGCGTCGGCAGCGTGTTCCAGGGCGCTGATCGCCTGGGACTCTATCTCGTTGCGCTCGTCGGCGGGGCGGTCGAGCAGGCCAGGGGTGTCTACGAGCTGGTAGCGGATGTGGTCGACCTCGACGTGGCCGACGTGGATACCGGTCGTCGTGAAGGGGTAGGCGGCGATTTCGTTGTGGGCCCGGGTGACGGCGTTGACGAACGAGGACTTGCCGACGTTGGGGTAGCCGGCGACGACGATGGTGGGTTCGTCCGGCCGGATGTCTGGTAGACCCTTCAGGTCGTCGCGGGCCTCGTTGAGCGCCTGGAGGTCGTCTTCCACCTCCTCGACGACGTCCGCGAGCCTGGCGAAGGCTTGCTTGCGCAGCTTCCGGGCGGTGTCGGCGTCGCCGGCCAGTCGACCCTGGTACTCCGAGCGGATTTCGCCGGTCTTCCGGCTGGCCCAGTTCACTTCGCTGAGGTGCTGGCGGAGGTCGTCGACGCCGGCGATGGCGTCGGCGAGTTCGCGGTAGAAGGGGTCCAGTTCGTCGAAGTCCGGCCAGGCCGTCACGACGTTGCCGAGGTTGTCCGAGAGGACGTTCGAGGCCGTCTGGAGCATCGACTGCTGGGCCTCGGTTCCAGACTTGGCGCGCCCGGCCCGGGCTGCCCGCGAGAAGGCCTGGTCTACCAGTTCGTCGGCGGTCGGCGTCGTCGGCAGACCTTCGAACGGGTGGCTCATTGTCCCTGCCTAACGGGTGGGAGGTGAAAAGGCCGTCCGTTGGCGGTCGAGAGCGCGGTCACGTCGGCAGCGCGAGAGTGGTCGCCGGCACCTGCCTGCACCAGCACCTTCCCCGTTCTCCGTCTACACTTACCTATGACAGACTGGCGAGCGGTGCTGATCGGGTTCGTCGTCGAACTGGTCGCGGGCATCTTCGCGTTCGTGATCCCGGTCATCGGTCACGTCGGCGCCGGACTGCTCGGGGGCTTCGTCGCCGGGTGGATCGCTGGCGGCGGTCTCATTCGCGGTGGGTGGCACGGCCTCCTGGCTGGCGGCCTCGGGGGCATCATCCTGGCGTTCGTCGTCGGCCTCGCGGGTGGCTTCATCGGCTCGGTCGGCCTCGGACCGCTCGGTGGGCTCGTCGCCGGCCTCGGCGCCTTCGGCGTTGCGCTGTTCGTCGCCGTGTTGCTCGCCGTCGACAGTGCGCTGGCCGGGGCGGTCGCCGGTCTGCTGACCGGGCCCAAAACCACTACGACGGCGCCCCGAAGCTAGCGTCGATCGGCCAGTTCGGCCCGCAGGTCCGAAAGCTCCATGTCGTTCATCGCCAGCAGGACGAGGAGGTGATAGACGATGTCGGCGCTCTCGTGGGCGATCTCCTCGCGGTCGTCGTCCTTCGCCGCCAGGATTAGCTCCGTCGTCTCCTCGCCCAGTTTCTCCAGGACGGCGTTCTCTCCCTTCTCGTGCGTGAACAGCGAGGCGGTGTAGGAGTCCTCGGGCAGCGTCTCCTTGCGGTCCTCGATGACCGCGAACACCTCCTCCAGCACGTCCTCGTCGTCGCTCATGTCTCTTCTCTCAGGGCGGACCCTCTTGAGCGCGTCGGAGCTACCGGGCTTCGGGCGCTGCCTCGAAGAAGGCCAGGTCGTGGAGGCGCGAGTCGCCGGTGAGTTCGGGGTGGAAGGAGGTTCCGACGACCGGCCCGTCACTGATGGCGACCGGCCGTCCATCCCAGGCCGCCAGCACGTCGACGTCGTCGCCGACGGAACTGATCACCGGCGCGCGGATGAACACCGCCGGGAAGGGCTCGTCGAGTCCCTCCACGTCGAGTGGGGCTTCGAAGCTATCCTTCTGCCGGCCGAAGGCGTTGCGTTCGACGGTTGCGTCGACCAGGTCGAGCGTCTCGACGCGCTCGTCGTCGGCGTCGACGCTGGCGACGATCAGGCCGGCACAGGTAGCGAGGACGGGCTTGCCGGCCTCGACGTGGGACCGGATCTCTGCGTCGATTCCCTGGCGAGCCAGCAGGCGAGAAATGGCCGTCGACTCGCCGCCCGGCATGAGGAGCGCGTCACAGTCGGGGACCAGGCCGGACTCGCGGATTTCGACGACGTCTGTCGTCTCGCCGTGGTGCTCGGCGGCCCTGCGGATGGCGGCGGCGTGCTCGCTCACGTCGCCCTGGACGGCGACCACACCGGCCGTGAGACTCATGGCTCGACGTAGCGACGCTGGCGCGAAAAAGCTCTCGGCTCAGTCGTCTGCCGCGACGGGGTCGGTGTCGGCCGCTGTTTCGGCTGTTTCGCGTTCGTCGTCTCCTGTGGGCGGTGCCGAGTAGATGATCCCCCGGCTCGCGCTGTGGCGTGTCATTGTGACCCATACAAATCCGGCTCTCCTACAAAAGGGTGGCCCTCAATGAATATAATGACGTAATAATGTACGGGCTCGTCCGGCGATGCTGGCGACTGAGCGCCGGAAGCGACAGTCCCCATCCCGAATTTCGACCACCTGAACCACCTAACTACGTTAGGGGGCCGATTTTTGCACGGTCCGGACCGGAACACGGACGGGATACGGTTTACCATGCCACGGGATACGACACCGACCAGACGCCAGGTCTTGCAGGCACTGGGAGCGACTGGCCTCGGGGTAGCCGTTGCCCTGCCGGCGAGCGCCGAGGACTACGACGGCGACCCGCTGGCCGGCTTCGGCGGGACCTCGTGTGACGTCGACCGCACCGACGACCGCTACCTGCCCTGGGATACCGACGGCCGCTACGGCGGCTGGGGCGGCCACGAGTACCACCACACGAAGTCGGGTACTCACGAGAACCCCATCGTCTTCGTTCACGGCAACACCCACGACGCCTGTGACTTCTCGAAACACGCCGAGGAGTACCTCTCGCGGGGCTACCGGGGCGACGCGCTGTGGTCGATCACGTTCGAACAGGAGTCGCCGAAGCACCCGGAAATGCGCGACCAGCTCGAAGACTTCGTCTCGCACGTCCGGGACTACACCGGCCACGACACCGTCGACGTGGTGAGCCACAGCCTCGGCGTCACCGGCGCCCGGTTCTGGATGGACGACAACGACCGCTACGACTGGGTGGACACGTTCGTCGGCTGTGCCGGCGCCAACGAGGGCACCTGGACCTGCGGGCCGACCTGCACCGCCGGCACCGGCGCCTCCCGGCCCTGCGGGTTCATCTCGCCTGATTGCGCCGACGACCCCGGCGACCCGCTGTACGAACTCAACCACCCGGACGAGACGCCCGGGGACGGCGACTTCTACACCATCCGGGGGTCGGCGGACTACTTCTTTGCGGACAACCCCGACAGCCCGGAACTCCGCGGGGCGAACCAGAACGTGCTGTTCGACGGCGCGGCCCACAACGCTACCCGGGCCAGCGACCTGGCGGTCGAACTCATCTTCCAGTGGACGACGGAGGGCCCGATTCCGGGGCCCGACGGCGACGCCGGCCGGACGGACTACGCCGTCTCGGGCTCCCGGAGCGACGGCGGGAAGGAGGTCTACCTGGCCGGCGACACCGCCGGGATGTCCCTCCAGGTCGACGCCGAGAAGCCCGTCGTGCTGCGGGACGTGATACCCTACGAGTGGGACGTCGTCCACACCGACGATGACGACGTCGAGGCTGTCGCGCCCAAGCCCTACTCGGGTGTCAAGTACGTCTACTTCCAGGGCGACCCGGCGAAGGTCTACGACGTGTCCTACACGGTGCAGGCGCCGGCGTCTTCTGGTACGTACCAGTTCGGGCCAGCTGAGGTGCGTCGGTCCGGTCGTGCGGACTGGAAGGACGTCTCCGGGACGACTGACGAGAACGACGTCGTTCTGGGTGCCTAAGTACGGATTCTGCTGAATCTGTGCTGCCATCGGCTCTCGGTACTGCACCGCACTGCGACTGCGAGAAAGCCTTCGCCCGGTGACTACACGATTCAGCCGTTATCCTTACCGCCACAGCCACAGCAGGGAAAGCCCTCGGCCCGCTGGCGTCGTCGGCGCGTAGCGCCGACTACCTGAGGGACCGAAGGTCCCTCTCTGGTCGGAGAGTCGGATATCTCGCTCACTCCGTT
>CAZGAX010000019.1:0-33955 GCA_964523745.1 uncultured Halobacteriales archaeon
CGGCTCGACGAACATGGAGGGCGGCGTCAACGGCGGCGAGGAAGAACTCACCGGTGTGGACCTCTCGTCGGAGGTCGCGGCGAGTGGCAACCACCGGAGCGGCGCCGACAAGGTCATGGTCGTCCTCTCGGACGGGGCGCCGAACGTCAACGACAACGAGGTCGGTGGCGGAGACAGCGGCGCTGGCCCGGTTGAGGAGGCTACTCGTGCCAAGGGTAACGGCGTCGAAATCTACACCGTCGGCTTTGGCATCTCGTCGGGTAGCTCGACGGCACAGACGCTCGAAGACATGGCGAGCACGCCGAAGAACACCCACGCCTACCTCGGTAGCGTCGGCGACCTGGAGCAGATCTTCGGACAGATCAGCCAGCAGATCGCCGGCGAGGAAGCGTTCTTCCGGGGTACCCTACGGGAACTACTCACCGCAGTCTCCGACGGTTCGGGTATCCCGCTCGACGGCGACCGTGCGACGGAGTTCGACGAGATGGCGGACCCCGACAACGACCCGAACCGCGACGACTTCGTCAACTCGACGAACAACTTCGTCGGACTCGCGTGGTGGTTGCCACGGAGCGTCGGCAACCACGTCCAGACGGACGCGGTGTCCTTCGACCTCGGCTTCCGCGCCGAGCAGTCCCGACACAACGACGGGAGCGGCACGGCCTGACCGGGAACGTCCCGGTCGGCGAATCGACTATCCGGCCCACCAGGGACCGACCCGGACCGACCCGGCGTCGGTCTGACCGGGCCGAACGAACGCGAGACCTGGACCACGAGTGATGACCGACCACCGGACGTACGTCCGACCGGCGAGCGAGAACGACCCCGCCGCAGATACTTCCCCGGCCAGGAAAACGACAATTAAACAACAACTAAATAGTCTGGAGGCGACAGTACCCGTACCATTCGCTCGGGCCGTCGCCGGGAGGCCTCGACCGGTCTCGTGGGGGACTCGGCCAGTCTCGTGGCGGTACCGGACCGACGCCGAGCGGTATGGAGGGAGGGAGGGGTCGTGAAGCCACACCAGTTTACTCGGCGAGAGTTGCTTGCCGGCGTCGCGGGAGCCACCGGGTTGGGGGCTGCCGCCGGCACCGGCACGGCCGCACTCGTCTCCGACAGGTCGGTGTTCGACTCGCAACTAACGACGGGGAGCCTCGACCTCCGGGTCGACCGGGTAACGGGCGAGACTACCGGATCGAGCCAGGGTACCGTCGCCGTCCCCGTGGAACTGACCGCCGAGGACCCGACGCAGGTCGTCGACCTCACGGTGTCGCTGCCGGACGGCGGCGACGCGAACCCGGCGTTCGCCTGGGTCCGGTCGCGGTGTCCGCAGGACGGGGACCTCGCGTCGAAACTCGACGTGACGCTCCGGTACGCCAGTTGTGACGCGGACTGCATTTTGTACTCCGGACCGCTCTCGGGACTGGCGGCGGGCGTCCCCATCGACGCGAGCGGTGACGCCTCCGTCGACCCGGGCCAGCAGCAGTGTCTCCAGCCGGGACGGGACATCGACCTCCAGTTGGTCGTCTCCATCTCCGCCTTCCGGGGACGGGGCTCGGCGTCGTTCACGCTCGACTTCGTCGGCACCCAGTGTCGCCACGCGTCCGGCGTCACGAGCCCGTTCCAGGGCGAGACCGATTGCGAGGAGGACTCGGACGGGGGTCAACACGCCATCAGCTACGTCGCCTTCTGCACGACGGGCGACGAACCAGCTGACCCCGACGTGACGGTCCTGGAAACGAACGACGACGGTGAGCCAGTGTCGGTCGCCTGGACGACCGCCGTCGACGTGATCTTCGTCTGCGTGAAGGCGGCGAATTCGCTCACCGTCTACGACTACAGCGACGAATCGCGGACCAGCGGCACGGCGACCGTCGGTGACGACGCGGCGGCCATTCCGGCGATCGAACTCGCCCCCGGCGAGGCGTCGACGCCCTGTGACGTCGCGGCGCGGGAACTCGGCTGGACCGGCGACGTGTCCGACCTGACCTCGACGAAACTCGAGTACGAGGACGTGAACTGGGAGGGTGAGGACGAATGACGGAACCGGACGACACCCCGGCCGAGTCAGAGACCGGCGGCAGCGTCTTCTCGCCGACGCTCCGGACCTACCTCCGCCGGCTGGCCCACGGCCTGGCCGTCCTGCTCGTACTCGTGGCCGTGATACCCTTCGTCGTCTACGCGGTGCCACAGGTCGTCGGCGCCGAGCACAGCTACGTCGTACTGTCGGGCAGCATGGAACCGACGCTCAGTCCCGGCGACGTGACGATCGTTGACGCGGCCGACCCGGCGACTATCGAGCAGGGTGACGTCATCACCTACCTGCGTGACGGCGAAACGAGGACGACGACCCACCGGGTCGTCGAGGTGACCGAACGCGACGGGGAGCCGGCCTTCCGGACGAAAGGCGACGCCAACGAGGATGCCGACCAGGGTGTCGTACTCGCCAGCCAGGTACGCGGCCGGATCATGACCGTCGGCGGACACCTCGTCGTCTTCCCGTTCGTGGGGTACGTCATCCAGTTCGCGAACACGCAGACCGGGTTCGCCCTCCTGTTCGTCGTTCCGCTGGTGCTGTTGATCGCCAACGAGATCTGGAACGTCGTGTCTTCTGCACGTAGAAACGCGGACGGCGCCGCGGAGTCTGACGGATCAGACGGCGGTCGAACGGTCGGCGTCGCGGACCACGGTGTCGGTGACGGACCGGCGATCCCCGAGGAATTCCTGGCCGATTTCGAGGCGGTGCCACGCGAAGCGACCGATGCCGGGAGCGGCGGATCCGTGTCGTTCCGGCCGGCCGAACTGCGACTGGGCGTCCTCGTGCTCGGTGCGTTTGTTGCCTACAGCGCTGCGATGGCCGTCCGCTCTCCCGGCGTGTGGACGATCGGTATCGCCGCCAGCGCCGGGGCGGCGCTGTTCCTCCTCGGCGGGCTGTACGCCAGGGGTCGGCTGTCCGGCGACGAGTCTTCGCCGGCTCCGTCGGCCCTCGACGACGGCGTGACGATCGAATTCGCGTCGCACGCCGGGGACGACGACGGCCGCCGGGTTCCGGTCACCTCGCTCGAAACGCTGGTAGCCGTGGCGGGCACCGTCGGCGGCCGCATCAGGCAGGATCCGGACGACGGCGCGTTCTCGCTTCAGACGGACGAGCGGACGTACGTCTACGCTCCGGATGCAGTGGGACGCGGTACGCCGGTCCTCGAAGCCTGCGACGCGGACGACCTCGCATCGATCCGGGCCGGTGACCGCTCCGACGCGACCGACGACCGGCGTGGCGTCGCCGATCCGGCCGAGGGACGAACGACGGAGGCCGACGATGACTGAAACGCGGCTCTCGGCACTGGCCGTCGTCGCCGTCGTCTGCGTGGCCGTCGTCTCGGGCGGGACGACGTACGCCCTGTTGTCCGACACGGAGTCCGTCGCAGTCTCGGTGAGTGTCGATACGGTTCCCCCCGAGTCGGAGACGAGCGGTAGCGGAGACGACCAGGCGGCCGTCGGACTCCGGTCCTGTGGCGCGGTCGACACGGTGACGCACGACGGCTCCGGGTCACCGGGACCCAACGGCACTGTGGACGCCGCTCCCGACGGTAATACCACCACCAGCGCTAACGGCACCGAATCTGCGGTCTCCCCGTGTCCGAAAACGCAGACCGACGGCCCCCGTCCGCTCGGTTCGCCGACCGAAAACGCGACGAATGCGACCAGCGGGAACCAGACCCAGCCGTCCGGAAACGAGTCGACGCCGACCTCCAACGAAACCGTGGCAGGCAGCGATGAGGACGTGACGTCGTCGAACACCAACGAATCCGTGGCGGGCGATGACGAAAACGAGACGTCGTCGAGCACCAACGAAACCGGGGACGACGGCGACACAGAGACGACGTCGGAAGACGACGGTTCGACGGGTACTGATGGAACCACGACGGACGATACGGGGTCGGACGACGGGACCGAGACTGAGGCAGAATCGGCCGACGAGACAGACAGTGGCGGCTGAACCGAGCACGACAGGCAAATAGACGCGACGCGGACCAGCCTGGCTCGGGGTCGCGTCGAATTCCAGTCCGGTTTCCACGCATCCTGGTGAAACCGTCGCTACATTCATTCGGGTAGCCATCCTTACCCCTCTCGAATGCGCCGACCGTTCGTCATCGCGCTCGTTTTGCTCGTCGTTGCGACGCTGTTCGTCGGCGCCCCGTCGATGCTGACCTGGGTGTCCTCGAGCGAGGAGGCTCCGACCCGGCCGGAACCCGAACTGTACTACCCGGAGGGGTCCGAGAGCGGCTTCTGGCCCTACCTCAGCGACCGGAAGAACATCGGCAGGCGGAGCCCGATCAACCTCGTGGTTCGCGGCGACGCCGAGGAGGTCGCCAGGTTACTCGTCGAAGCGTCGGACGGCGAGTGGAACGAAACCAGCGAGGAGCACTTCGAAGAGACGCTCGTGACTGACGACAACGCGTCGCTGGCGAACGACTCCGTGGCGAACGAGACGTTGCCCAACGAGACGGTCGACAACGCCACGGACGGCGGTCCGCTCGACTTTTCGACCCAGATTCCCTGGTCGCCGACGGCCGGCGCAGTCAGGTACGCCTACGTCGACCCCGGTCCCGACGGAGACACGTACTGGACGACCGAGACCATCCAGGTCGACGACGGCGACTACTACGGTCACCGGTTCCACATTCGGCTGTACGAGGCGCCAGACCCCGACGACGAGTGGGTGGCGATGCAGGCCCACACCGAACACTTCGACTGGTTCACGCTCCGTCACCGGGTCGACGGCGCTCGTGCCGCACAGGCCCGGGTGGAGGCCGACCTGATGAACCTGCCGCAGGTCGACCACCGGGAGGACGTCCAGCGGATCTACCTGGCGAACTCCGGCGGGACGGACTCCGACGGCTGGGCAACCCTGGTCGACCTCGCCGGGATTTTGCTGGCGCCACTCCTCGTCGGTCTCTCGGTCGTCGGGGACGTCCGGCGTCGTCTCGACGCGTTTCTCGACCGGTACGTGACGGCGGCGGGCCGACGGAAACTACACGAGGCCACGGAGCGGGTCACGGAACGTCACCTCGGGCTGATACTGACCGTCGCCGGCCTGTTGCTCGGCGTCCGGTTCGCCGGGGTCGCCCTGGAACGCCACGCGGGGTTCCTCTCGATGCACGCCATCGCCGCGCTGCTGTATCCCTTCATCGCGCTGGGGATTCCCATCGGCACCTACGCCTGGGCACACGGCATCACCCGCCGGCTCGACGCGGCGGTGACGGCCTCGCTGGCGCTGGCCGCCGCCGTCTGGATCGACTACGGCCTGGTCGGCGTCAATCGGTTGGCGCTGGACGTCGTCCTCCAGCGGATGCTCGTGGTGGTGGCGCTGGGCCTGATCGCCGGCGGGGCCGCCCGGCGGGCCCACCGCGACCGGCACCTCAACGGCCTGCTCGTGGTCGGCGTCACCACGTGGGTCGTGGTGCTGGTGGCGACGCTGCTGGGCTACCTGTAGGCCTCGAACTCGCGGCCGAACGCCAGGAAGTACCCGGTTCCCAGGAGACCGATGACGGTGGCCAGGCCGAACGCGATCCGGGGGTCGATGCCGTAGAGGAGACCGCCGACGAGGCCGCTTGGAATCCGTATCGTGTTCCGCACGAGGTAGTAGGTCCCGGTGACGCGACCGCCCGCCTCGGCCTCCGCGGGACCGACGATGAGCGCCTTGTGGGCCGGCAAGCCGGCATATCGCAGCCCGGAGAAGGCAAACAGGAGGCTTACGACCAGCGGATCGGGTGGTGCGAAGATCAGGAGTGCCGGGAAGACGGCGTAGACGCCAAACCCGAGGCCGACGACGGGGACGAGCCCGGTTCGCTCCGCGAGTTTCGCGACGGGGAGCATGCTCAGCAGGGCGACCGTCATCTCTATCGCGAGGAGGACGCCGAAGAAGGCCGCCGGATCCAGCGATATCGGGCCGATGGTCGCGCCGACCGCCAGGAACTCGGTGACGACGATGACGAAGAAGACGTAGACCATGCCGTTGGCGAAACGGACGAGCGTGTCGCCGACCAGCAGCGGTCGGAGCGGGTCGGGCAGCTCTCGAAGGTCGCGCAGGACCGTCGCGACGCCCTCGAACGACTGGCCGACAGAGTCCCCGCTGGCGTCGTAGCGCAGGTGCTGGACGACGGTCGCGACGAGGCCGACGCCGACCGCGACGACGAGGATCCACCGGAATCCCGCGACGAAGTCCCCGGAGAGTTCGAGAACTACCACCGCCAGGAGCGGCCCGACCAGGTACCCCAGCCGACGGAACGTCTCCGTGCTGGCGAAGCCGGCCGCCAGGTGCTCCGGCGGGACGCTCTGTTTCACGATCGCGAACGTCGCGCCGAGCCCGAGTGACTTCCACGCCTGGGCTAACAGGAGGCCAACGAACACCCAGACGTACGGCGGGATCGACACGATGCCGACGGTGAGGGCCCCGAGGTCGGGAGCGAGGTACCACAGGAAGAACCCGGACGTGGCGACGAGGCCGAAGGCGGTCAGCGCCAGCCGGGACCCGATCCGGTCGGACAGCGCGCCGCCGGGGTACGGGTAGACGGCACCGATCAGGTTCGACAGCGTCCCGTAGGCGCCGATGACGCCGGCCCCGGCACCGAGGAGTCGCACGTATTCGGGGACGTACCGGCTGGTCATCTGGAAGGCGAGGCTGAACGCCAGCATGGCGACCGAGAGGACGAGGACGTCCCGTGGCAGGGCGAGGAACTGCCTGGCGGCGTGGAGCGGGTCGGCCTCGGACCGCGTGGCCTCGCGTCCGGCGTCTGCCATCGGCCGTCCGATAGGGTGGCTCGCAGTAAACTGTGGGTGTTCGCCGGTCCCGACAGAATAGTTATATCGACACGTTGTGAACGAGTCTCATGAAATCCGGCACCACGCCCTCGCCGCTCGACGACGTCGAGTACCTCGCGCGGTCCGACCACCGCGTCACGGCGCTGGCGGCGCTCGCGAGGCGGCCACAGAGTCGGGCGGACCTCCTGGCGATGACCGGTGTCTCGCAGTCCACCATCGGCCGCACGCTACGGGAGTTCGAGAACCGGAACTGGCTCCGGCGCGACGGAAAGCACTACGAGGCGACGCAACTGGGGGCCTTCGTCGCCGTGGGAATGTGGGACCTCATCGAGCGCGTCGAGACCGAACAGCAGCTTCGGGACATCTGGCACCTGCTGCCAGGCGACGACCGGGACTTCTCTATCGAACTGTGCGCCGACGCGACGGTCACGGTCGCGACGGCCGACGACCCCTACCGCCCGGTGAACCGGTTCATGGCCCTCGTCCGGAAGACCGACCGCCTTCGGTTCGCCGGCTTCGAGGTCGCCCTGCTCGAACCGTGCAAGGACGAGTTCTGTCGGCTGGTCCGGGAGGGAATGCAGACGGAGGTGGTCGACCCGCCGAACGTCGTCACGTACATCCGTTCGACCTATCCGGAGGAGTTCGAAGAGACCCTGGCGAGCGGCAACCTCACGATCCGGGTGCACGACGACCTGCCACGCTACGGCGTCGGTATCCTCGACGATCGAGTCGCCATCGCCGGCTACGACCCTGACAGCGGGACCGTCCAGGCACTCGTGGACACGACCGATCCTGCGGCCCGCGAATGGGCCGAATCGGAGTACGAGGCCTACCGCCGCGAGACGCCGACGGTCGGTCTCGAACCGACCGCGTGACCGCTTTGCGGTCGCGTCGCCGGTGGGCCCTCCCGTCGACGAACGCGTCAGGGGACCTGCAGTCGACGCTCTCGTCAGCACGTCGTCCACCGGCAGGCGGTGACCGATTTTCACCGGCTGCAAGAACCGCATCCGCCGGGTGGTCACCAGCAGATGCCTCCAATAGCGCCCGTCCCGTCGATCTGTCTGCGGGGGACGGACCCGCTCGTCGACGCCCACGGACTGCGTCGTCCGGACGGACTGCCCCCACGCGTCACGAGACTCAGGGAGAGATACACCATGACAACGACCAACGGCGTCGACGTAGCACAGCTCGAACAGGCGGTCGAAGCGATAGGCGACGACGCGGACGTCGGGCGGTTCCGGTTCCGCGCGGAGACGGAGTGGACGGACTCGCTCAAGTGCGTGACGGCGATCGACGACTTCGACCAGGCCGGCGAGCGCATCCACACCCGGGAGTTCGCGGTCGAGGGAGACGAACCCGAGCAGATCCTCGGCGAGCGGACGGCACCGAACGCGGTCGAACTCTTGCTCGCCGCCATCGGGTCGTGCCTGAGCGTCGGGTACGCCGCGAACGCCGCGGCGATGGGCATCGAACTCGAGGACGTGCGATTCGAGATGGAGGGCGACGTCGACCTCAGGGGATTCCTCGGCATCTCGGAGGACGTCCGGGCGGGGTACAGTTCGATCACGTGTACTGCACACGTGTCGGCCGACGCGTCGGAAGCGGAACTGGCGGCGCTCCGGGACCGGGTCGAGTCCACGTCACCGCTGGTGGACAGCGTGACGAACGCGGTTCCGCTGGAGACCGACCTGGTGGTCGAGTGACGAGGTGACGAAGATGCCAGACACACTCGACGTCGAGAAACTGGAACGGGAGGTGAAGAACGTCTACCGGAGCGTCGCGGAGACGCCGGACGAGGACTACCACTTCGAGATGGGGCGCGGCCTCGCCGAGCGGCTGGGCTACCCGCCGGCTGACCTCGACCGGATCCCCGAGGAGGCGCTGGAATCGTTCGCCGGGGTCGGCTACCACTTCGACCTGGCCGACATCGCCAGCGGGGACGACGTCCTCGACCTCGGCAGCGGCTCGGGAACGGACGCTTTCGTCGCGGCGCTCCACGTCGGGGACGACGGCAGCGTGACCGGGTTGGACATGACCGACGAACAGCTCGCGAAGTCCCGACAGCTACGGGACGAAGCGGACCTCGATGTGGTCTCGTTCGAATCAGGCTACATCGAGAAGCTCCCGTTCGACGACGAGACGTTCGACGTCGTGATATCCAACGGCGTCATCAACCTCTCGGCGGAGAAAGACCGCGTCTTCGCGGAGGCAAACCGCGTCCTCCGGCCCGGTGGGACGCTGGCAATCTCCGACATCATCAGCGAGACGCAGATGCCCGACAGCATCAAATCCGACGCGGACCTCTGGGCGGCGTGTATCGGCGGCGCGATGCAGATCAACCGGTACACCGACGTCGTCGAGTCGGCCGGCTTCGACGTTCTCGAAGTCAGAGAGAATCCGCAGTACGAGTTCGTATCGGACCAGGCGGCCGGTGCGTGCGAGAAGTACGGCGTGAAGAGCATCTCCCTCGTAGCCCACAAGCTGTGAGGCGTGTCGTTCTCGACGCTACACTTCCGGCTCGGTAGGCACCAGGCGTCCGCGACGACAGTTCGTCGCCGCCACGTCAGTCCCTTCCGTTGGGCCACCGTAGCTAGAGGCGATGCTCGAACTGTACCAGGCGGAGGACTGCCCGTACAGCGCGACGGTCCGCGAGTCGATGCAGGAACTCGGCCTCTCGTTCGTCGCCCACAACCCTCGAACCCACGACGGCGACGAACGAAACTCGCAGACGCTGGCCGAACTGAATGCCATCGGCGGCCAGGACCAGATCCCGTTCCTGGTCGACCACGCGACGGAGACGACCCTCTACGAGAGCGAGGACATCGTCGACTACCTCGAATCCGAGTACGGCGAGTGACCGAACGGCTTACCCTGCTCTGGTTCCTACGAGAGGGCGGCAGAGGGAGCCTGGCTCCCGTGCCCCGGCCCGTGGCCGACACCGTCGACCACGCCAGGGGCATGAGGAAAGTCCCCCCACCCGCCGGGCAGGTGACCGGGTGCAAACCCGGGGCGGGAGACCGCCGGCTCTGGAACAGAAACGAGACCCCTCTCCCCGACCGATGATGCGTGCGAACCCTCGCCGACGCCGGCCTTCCGGATAAGGCGCGGGGAGCTAACCCGCAGAGGGCCGCGAGGTGACATCGTCACCTCGATGCGGAGCGGCGAAAGCCGCGAAGCGCGTGCCGACTGCGTCGGCACGCTCACGGGAGAGAACGGATGGAACGGCGAATCCTCACCGGTGCAAGTCCGGACCGGCAGGTAGTCCGGCACTCGCCTTCGGGCGCCGGTCCGGCCGCTCAGCCGAATGCCGGGAAGAACAGAAGGGGGCTTACTCCCCTCAGCCACAACCGTTCGTGAGTGGTACTGCCGCGTATCGACCGCCGAGTCCGGGCGAAGGTTCAAGAGTCCGAACCGGGTTCTACCAGTGTGAATCGCGAGCGTCTCGAACGGGAACTGGCAGAGCGGTTCGGGGGTGACGAGACGGCGCGACGGGTCGTCTCTCGACAGGCACGCGACCTGGCGGATTCCGGCCAGCTCGCAGACGACCTCTCGCACTCGCTGACGCCGGGGGTCGTCGTGTCGAACCTGGCCGACGCCCCCGAGGACCACACGCTCGTCGAGCGGTGGAACTGGTGGATCGGCTCGCTGGAGCTATCGCACGGCGGCTACCAGCGCTTCCAGGTGCGCCGGGACGTCCCGGAGGAGTAGTTCAGTACACGCCGAGCCCGTGGTCCTCTCGTGCGTGGTCGAGGAGTTCGTCCGTCGAGTCGAACGTCTCCCCGCAGGTGCACTCGTGGTACGACGAGGTGGACTGGTGGCGTGTAGCCATACTCGTCCGTTCGGGCCGGTCTATAATAATTGTTAGTGTGTTTTGTGACGCCATCACAGGGACTGGCCAGCGAGAGGGAGCGCCAACCGGCCGAAACCGACGCGCAGAAAGGCCCTGGGCCGGTAGCGAGGAGCGATGGACCTGCGCTTTCTCGGCGGCGCCGACGAGATCGGCCGGAGCGCCCTCCTCGTCGACGACTCTCTGCTGATCGACTACGGGATGGCCGCCGAGAACCCGCCGCAGTTTCCCGTGGGGGACGTGGACCCCGACGCCGTCGTCGTCTCGCACGGCCACCTCGACCACGCCGGAGCGGTCCCGAGCCTCCTGTCGGGCGACGCCAGGCCGCCGGTCCACTGGACGCCGCCGACGCGTGACCTGGCACTGGTGCTGGCCCGAGACACCCTCAAACTCCACGGCAACAGCCACCGCTGTCCCTTCACGGAGGAACACGTCGCCCGACTCACTCAGGTCTCCGAGACCCACGGCTATCGGGAGACGTTCGAGGCGGCAGGCTACGAGGTCACGTTCTTCGACGCTGGCCACATCCCGGGGAGCACTCACGTCTACGTCTCAGACGGCGAAACTCGCCTGCTGTACACCGGCGACTTCCACACCGACGACCAGAGAATCGTCTCGGGCACCGACGCACGGCCCGACGCAGACGTCGTCGTCACCGAGAGCACCTACGCCGACGTGACCCACGACCCCCGGCCAGCCGTCGAGGACACCTTCGTCGAGCGCCTCGAGACGACTGTCTGGGAGGGTGGCACGGCCGTCGTCCCCGCGTTCGCCATCGGGCGGACACAGGAGATCTTGCTGATCTGCGAGGCACACGACATCGACTGCTACGTCGACGGGATGGGCCAGCGCGTCACCGACATCTTTCGCCGCCATCCCGAATTCGTCCGGGACGCCGAGGCGTTGCGGCGTGCGTCCTCCAATGCCCGGTTCGTCGATGGCCGGGATGGTCAACGAGAACGAATTGCGTCGGACAACACCGTCGTCGTCACGACGAGCGGGATGCTCTCGGGCGGGCCGGCGATGACGTACGTCCCGGCGATTCGCGACCACCCCGTGAACACGGTGGCGCTGACGGGCTACCAGGTCGAGGGCACCCCCGGTAGAGAACTCCTGGAGACCGGACGGGCCGAGTTCGACGGCCAGGTGCTGCCGGTCAGCGCGACCGTCGAGCAGTTCGACTTCTCGGCCCACGCCGACCGCGAGGGCCTGCGGGACTTCCTCGACTCGTACCGCGATACGCCGATACTCGTGACCCATGGCGACGACACCGCCGGTTTCGCGGATCGCCTGGCCGCCGACGGGTACGACGCCAGGGCGCCGTCGATCGGTGACAGACTGTCGGTCTGACCACGTCCGGGAGCGGGGTTACTCCCGGTTCACCGAAAGCCTACGTCGGAGCCACCCCTCTCGTCTGGCATGACCAACCCGTTCGTCGCCGTCGGTGGCGACGCCGCCGGACTGAGTGCTGCCAGCAAACTCTCACGGGAGGATCCCGACCGCGAGATAGTCGTCTTCGAGAAGGGACGGTGGGTGTCCTACGCCCACTGCGGGGAGCCGTACTTCGTCAAGGGTGAGGTCGAGAAACTGGACGACCTGCTGTCGCTCTCCCCGGAACAGGCCGAAGAACGCGGGATCGACCTCCGGCGCGAGCAGGAAGTGGTCGACGTCGACCTGGACGCAGGGACGGTGACGGTCGACCCCGTGGACGGGGACCGGTACGAACAGCCGTACGGCGACCTCCTCGTCGCGACCGGTGCCCGGCCGGTCGACGACCTCATTCCGGGCCACGACCTCGACGGCGCCTTCACAATCCACAGCCTCGACTCGGCGGCGGCCATCCGGGCGGCCATCGAACCCCCCGAGGACGTCAGCGTCGAGCGGTTCGGCGGCGAGCCGTTCGTGGACCGCGACCTCGTCGAGAAGTACGGCGCCTGGGAGCCCCCCGAGACGGTGGCCATCGTCGGCGGGGGCTACGTCGGCGTCGAGATGGCCGAAGCCTTCTCGGCTCACGACCTGGACGTCCACCTGTTCCAGCGCCCCGAGCACGTCATCTCCTCGTTCGGGACTGCGGTCGCAGAGCGGGTCGAGGACGAGCTCCGCGACCGGGGCGTCACCCTCCACCTCGACGCGGAGGTCCAGACCATCGAGGGCGAGGACCGCGTGGAGGCAGTCACCGACGAGGACCACCACGTCCCGGTCGAACTTGCCCTCGTGGGAATCGGAATCCGGCCGAACGTCGAACTCGTGGCAGGGACCGACGTCGAACTCGGGGACAGCGGAGCGATCGCGACCGACGACTACGGCGAGACCAGCGTCGACGGCGTCTACGCGGCCGGCGACTGTGCCGAGATGCGCCACGCGGTCACCGGCGACCCCGAGTGGGTGCCGCTGGGTCTGACCGCCAACCGGGCAGGCCGGGCCATCGGCAAGACGGTCGCGGGCAAACCGGAGCCAGTCGGGGACATCGCCGGGACCGCCGTCGTGAAGGCCTTCGACCAGGAGTGTGGCCGAACAGGATTAATCGACCACGACCGGGCCAGGGAGGAGGGATTCGACCCCGTCACGGAGACGATAACGACCCACTCGCGGTCCGGCTACTACCCCGGCGCGGCGGAGACGGTCGTCTCGCTGACGGCCGACCGCGCCTCGGGCGAGGTGCTCGGGGGTGCGATCGTCGGCACCGACCGGGCGGCCATCCGCATCGACACGGTCGCGATGGCCGTCGAAGGGGACGCGACGGTCGCAGAGCTAGTGCGGGCCGACCTGGCCTACGCACCTCCGTTTTCCGGCGTCTGGGACCCGGTGCTCGTCGCTGCGAAGGTGCTCCGGGGGACGCTAGAGGACACCACGGAGTGACGGCGTCGGGAGGTCGCCGGAGGCAACCCTGGCGATGGCCGCGCTGGTGGCCATCTCGACGACGCCGAACACGACGGCCGGCATCGCCGCGGCGGTCGGGAAGCCGGCGGCGACGACCAGCGCGGCCGCCACGGCGAAGTCTCGCATCCCCACCGACAGCGCGACGGCGATCCTCGTCGGCCGGGCGGCGAACCAGCTACCCGCCCAGCCGACGGCGTAGCCGGCCAGATTCAGCCCGAGGACGGCCAGGCCGACGCCCGCCAGGAGGTCGGCCCGGCTCCGGACCAGGTCCGCGTTCGCACCGGCGACGCCCCCGATGATCAGGACTACCATCAGGGCAGAGATCGCCCCGTAGTACTCGTCGTACCGACCGACTGCGGGGACCTGATTCCGGAGGGCGACGGCGACGGTCATCGGGCCGACGACGGCCAGCAACAGACCCTCGACGATGGGCCGAACAGAGACGGCGACGTCACCGAGAAACAGCGTGGCGACCGCCGGGACGAACGCCAGGCTACCCACGCCGGTGAGTACGAGAACTGTGGCGGCGAGCGCTGTGTCACCCCCGGCCAGTTCCGTCATCGTCGGCGTGACGAGTTCGGGCGTCACTGCACCGACGAGGACCAGGCCGGCGGTCAGCGGCGGAGAGAGGGCCAGCAGGCGGGCCAGGCCCAGTGCCAGCACCGGCATCAGAAGGTGGCCGGCGAGGGCTGCCGCCAGGCCCCGCCCGTCGACGGTCCTGAACCGATCGACCGACAACGTGAGCGAGACGCTGCCGACCATCACCGCGAGGATGGGCGTCGAGAAGCGGGTGAGCGCCCCGACCTCGGGGACCAGCAGGCCGAGCGCGACGGCGGCCAGCACCCAGCCGAGCAGGTAGTCCTCGACCAGCGCGGTGGTCCGCATTCAGGTCCGCTCGTCGACCGCGGCGACGATGACCTCGGGGTCGTAGCCCTCCTCGTCCTTGTCGAAGACGACGTCGCCGTCGGCCCGCACCTCGAAGACGCCGCCGTCGCCCGGCACCAGTTCGACGCCGTCGACCGCCTGGCCCTGGGCGTCGAGGATGACGTCGGCGGTCTGGAGGGCGTTTTCGCGCAGTCCACACGGCACGCAGTACTCGATCTCGACAGTCGTCATGGTCGACACTCCCGACGCGACCGCCGTAACGCTAGGGCAACCCTCCGTTAGGGGGTTCGGTCGGACGAACTCGGGGTTCGATTCCCAAACCTACTTGCGGTTACGAACCCACGGTCTGGCCGTGACCGAGGACTGTCTCGCGGTCTGGTGTGCCGGCGAGGAGTGGTGTGCGCTGACCTGCGCCGCCGAGGTGCTCGACCGCAAGTGGGCGCCGGTGGTCGTCGACCGCCTGCTGGCCGACGGACCGCTGGGCTTTGCAGCGCTCGAGGACGCCGTGGACGGGGTGGCGAGCAACGTCCTCTCGAACACGCTGGAGGATCTGGCCGAGCACGGCATCGTCGAGCGGTCTATCGTCAGCGACCGGCCGGTCCGGGTCGAGTACGCCCTGACAGAGCGGGGTCGGGACCTCGCGCCGGTCGTCGATGCGCTCTCCGAGTGGGGCGAGCGCCACCTCGTCGCTCCCGACGGCTGTTAGACCCGGATCCGGGGGACAGACTTTTCCCGTCTTGCGTCGCCAGGGCTCGTATGGCTCGCGTCCGGACCGCAGGCGCCGTCCTGACGGCGCTTGCGGTTGTCGGCTACGTCGTCGGCGTCGTCGCGCCCTATCCCGGTCGGGCGCTGTCGCTGACGGCGCTGATGGTCGGGCTGACGCTGGCGGCCATCGGAGGTGACCCCGAGTGATCCGGGCAGTCTGTTACGCCGACGAGGTCGTCGAAGAACGTCCGGCAGACTCGGTGGCCGACCTGGAAGCCGCCAGGGACGCCGAGGCGACCACCTGGGTGAGTGCCACGGCCGCCTCGCCGGCCGAACTCGACCGGGTGGCCGAAGCCTTCGGCATCCACCCGCTCGCCGTCGAGGACGTCCGCAACGACGTCCGGCCGAAGACGGAGCTGTACGGCGACTACGCGTTCGTCTTGCTGAAAGACGCCGACCTCCGGCGGGGCGAGCAGGCCTTCGCCGAGGAAATCGCCGACGAACCGGTCGGTATCTTCATCAGTGACGGCTGGATCGTGACCCTCGCCACCGCCGAAATCGAAGCGGTCGACCGCGTCTGGACCGGCGTCGTCGACGGCGACGAGCGCCTGCTCCAGCGCGGCGCCGACTTCACCGCCTACCGGATCGCCGACCGCCTCGTCGACGAGTACTTCGAGATCTTAGACCGGATCGAAGACGAGATCGAAGCCATCGAGGAGGAGGTTCTCGAGAGCACGGAGATCGGCACCCTCGAAGGCATCAATTCAGTGCGACGAGACCTGCTGGCCTTCCGGAAACTGACCTGGCCGAGCCGCGAGGCGGTCAACGTCCTTGCCCGGGGCGAACCCGACGCCGTCCAGCAGGAGACAGAGAAGTACTACCGGGACGTCTACGACCACCTCGTCCAGGTCGTCGACCTGACAGAGACCTACCGCGACCTCACGAACGGCGCCCGGGACATCTATCTCAACTCGCTGTCCCAGTCGACCAACGAGGTGATGAAGGTGCTGACGGTCGTGGCGACCATCTTCATTCCCCTGACGTTCGTCGTCGGCGTCTACGGCATGAACTTCGCGGACTCGCCGTTCAACATGCCGGAACTGTACTGGCGCTACGGCTACCTGGCGGTCATGCTGGGGATGGCGCTGATGGTGGGCATCCTGCTCGCACACTTCCGCCGGAGGGACTGGCTGTGACCGACGACCCGAACTCCGCCGATTCGATGCCCGACGACCCAGGCATCGCCGACGCCATGGAGGACTTACAGGAACTCAAGGAGATGGTCGACTCTCCCGAGGAACGCGCCCAGGTCAGGGAGGCCATGGCGACGCTCGAAGAGGCCCGTCCCCGCCCCTTCGGTCGGCTGCGGGACAGCTTCGACCTCCGCGACGCCGGGGAGGCCCTGGTGGGAAGTTTCATCTTTGGCATCCCGATGGTCGTCGAGGGCGGCACCCTCGAGGTCGGCACCTACCTGGCTGACCGGCCGGCCGCGCTGGGACTGACCGCAGTGCTCGGGCTGGCGCTCGTCCTGGGCATCCTCCGTGCCGTCGAGTTCGAGAAGGTCGAATCCGACTTGCTCTTTGGCACCGTCCCGATCCGCTTGCTGGGTATTCTGGCCATCGCTAGCGGCCTGGCCCTCCTGTTGATGACAGCCTGGGGCCGCGTCGACTGGGGGACGCCCGTGATCGCCGCCAGCCAGACGCTCGTGACGGCCATCGTCATGAGCATCGGGGCGTCGCTCGGGGACATTCTGCCAGGGACGTGACGCCCGGCAGCGTCCCCCGTGAACAGATTCAACTCGGTCGGCCGCGAGGCCATCCTGCATGGTAGTCGAGCAGTTCGTCGACCTCGTGGGGACCGACCCCGTAGTCCAGGGCCTGGTCGGCGGGGTCGTGATCGCGGGGCTGAATTTATTTGGCGCCGCGCTGGTGCTCGTCTGGCGAAATCCGAGCGAGCGGTCACTCGACGGGGCCCTCGGCTTCGCCGCGGGCGTGATGCTGGCGGCGAGTTTCACGAGCCTCATCCTCCCCGGCATCGAGGCGACGCCGGGCGAGAGTCCTGTCCCGGTGCTCGTCGGGATCCTCCTCGGAGCGGCCTTCCTCGACCGGGCCGACGTGCTGGTGCCACACGTCCACTACCTGCTGACCGGTCGGAGACGGGAGGACGCGGCCGGCGGGGGTGAGTCGCTGCCGATCAGCGAGGAACGGCTCGCCCCCGTCGTGCTGTTCATCCTCGCCATCACGCTGCACAACATGCCCGAGGGCCTGTCGGTCGGCGTGGCCTTCGGGTCCGGGGACGTCGCCAACGGCATCGCGCTCATGCTGGCCATCGGCATCCAGAACGTTCCTGAGGGGCTGGCGGTGTCGGTCGCTGCCGTCAACGCCGGACTCGACCGGCGGTTCTACGCCATGCTGACGGGACTGCGGTCCGGCCTCGTCGAAATTCCGCTTGCCGTACTCGGCGCCTTCGCCGTGGCGATCGCCAGCGGCCTGTTGCCCTACGCGATGGGTTTTGCCGCCGGCGCAATGCTGTTCGTCATCAGCGACGAGATCGTCCCCGAGACGCATCTTCGGGGCAACGAGCGAGTCGCCACGCTCGGGACCATTGTCGGGGTGGTCGTGATGTTGTACCTCGACGTGACTCTGGGGTGAACGGAAGCGGGGGACCTTTAGGCCCAGGGTAACAATGGCTTCACGTATGGGTTTTGGAAGCTACGACGAGTCCGAGCAAGAAGACGGCGACGCGAGTGACTTCGACGAGGACGACGGCGTCTCGGTCCACGAGCACACCCACGACGGTGAGGTCAGCTTCGAGTCCGAGGCCAGTCAGGAGGAACTCCTCGACCGGCTCGAAGACATGAAGTGACTCACTCGTAGGGCCAGTTCGGGTCCCGAGTTTCGTCGGCGTCGGGAGCTCGCGTCTCCTCGACCTCGGCGGGCGTGATAGCACCGACGTCGGTGAAATTCTCGCGTGCTTCTGCCAGCGACACCGGATTCGCGTCGGCGACGCAGTCGTCGTCGGCGAACTGAACCGGGTCGTCCAGCCAGCCACAGACCGGACAGACGTCGTGGGAACCGGGAGTCCCCTCCGGCAGCGTCAGATATCCACAGCAGGGGCAGAACCCGAGTTCTCGTGCGGCTGGGTTACCCGGCGTGTCCGACGACATGCCACCGCCTACGTGGCGCTTCCCCAAAGGCCTGTGGGACTGTTTGACACCCGGTCGTGTTCGACGTCGCGCCAGCGGGCGGCTGGACGTCGAACGAACTGCCGAAGTCGCCGAACGTCGTCACCTCCGTGCTGGCCGACCGGTCCTGTGCCCACCGGTACCACGACCCGGTGGGTGCAAAAAGCGGCAACACCATCCCATTTCTACCTATTCCGACTCTCGGAAACGGCCGGCGTGGAGCGCTCTCGCTCCCGTCGTCCCCGATTCGCCCCTCTTCTGGTTCGAATGACGCCGCAATCGGCCAGGACGGTGCCGTGAGCCGGCCTGAACGGTTCTCGGACCCTCGTCGACGGTCGAATCGGGGGAGTTCGAACGAACTGCTGTCGGGTGGTTTCCGGGGTCGGGGCGGTGCCCCCGGACGCGGTCCGTCAGAGGTAGCAGCACCGATTGCCGGTACGCGGGAGTGAGGGTAGTGTTTACAGGAGAGAGCGGCCTTATAGGGTGCCGGCTCAAACGAGGGAGTGATGACAGAGCCTCGGGCTGGCGCCACGGCGAGTTCCCCCGCGTCAGCCTCGGCCCCGGAGGAGTGCAAGCTATGACGAGTACGACCACCGACCCCGACGAGGAGCAGGCTACCGACCACCTCGACGACGTCGAGGATGGATGCGGATGTACGGAGATCTGGGAGCACCTCTCCGAGCGCCGCGAGGCCGACGACTGACTGCGGCCCTACGGGACGCTTTTAGTGCTGCCATCCATATCCATCAGCCATGACTGAGGACCGGTCCGAGGAGGTGCCCCCGACGGACCGCGAGTCGCCGGTCGGCGCGCCCGTCATCCGCGGCGACCCGGCCCTGACCGGCGAACGGGCCCGGGAGGCCGTCGCCTTCGAGCCGGACGACCCCGACAGCCTCCAGCTCGCCGCCGAGACGGTCGCCGCGTTCGCCCAGAACACCGCCGGCGCGGACGACAACGTCTTCATGCTCCGTGGCGCGGCGGCCTGTGCCGCCCTGGTCCGCGGCGAGGGTTCGTACAAGGCCGCCGCCGAGCGGGCCGGCGACGACGTCACCGTCTCGTTCATCCGGAAGTGGTCCCGGGTGCACGACCTGCCACGGTCGATCCGCCGGCAGGTCGCCAAGGGTGCCATCGCCCCGACGGCCGCCAAGCACATCGCCCGGGTTTCGGGCGCGGCCCGGCTCCACCTGGCCTGGGCGGTGCTGGACCACGACATGACCGTTCGACAGGTCAGGTCGGTCGCCAGCGCCGTCAACGACGGGGCCGACGTCGCCGAGGCGCTGGACCGCCAGGGCCTCACGCTCGGCGAGATAGCCATGCAGTTGCCGGCCGACGTCTACTGCGAACTCCGTCGGCAGGCCTCACTGGAGGACGTCGAACCGGGCGAACTGGTGGCCGAAGCCCTGGAGCCGTATCTCGAGGACCGCTGACCGTAAGAACTTAGCAGGGGACTCTCCGATGGACTATCGAGGGCCGGTAGCTCAGGTAGGGAGAGCGTCTGGCTTTTAACGCATTACACCCCTGCGGTGGGTGCGGAAGAGACCAGATGGTCGGGGGTTCAAATCCCTCCCGGCCCGTGCAGCGAGACGCTGAGCGACGCGAAGCGAGGTCGCGGGAACGCGAGCGGTGGGCGAAGCGAACCGCGAGCAGCAAACCGCCGAGTGACAACGTGCCGGTGAGCGAACCGGCCGCTACGGCTTCGTGACGGCCAATTCCGACCGACGCGGACGAGTTTTTACCGTTCTCGGGCGAAGACGTAGTGAAGTGGTCGACCCATGGTGACGGTGTTCACCGCTGTCCAGTTCGTCGTCGGGCTCGCACTGGTGATTTACTTCGCCGAAAAGCTGGTCGACGGAACAGTCGGCACCGCCCGCGGCTTTGGACTATCGGCGTTCCTGATTAGCGTCGTCTTCATCGGCTTCGACCCGGAGAACCTGTTCGTCGGCGCCAGCGGAACCTACGAAGGCGTCGCGGGCATCGCCCTCGGCGCGATAATCGGCGCGGCGATGGTGGCTATTGCGCTCGCGTTCGGCATTACGGCGCTCCTCGCGCCGATGGAGTTCGAGACGGCTCCGACGCAAATTCTGGTCGTTCCGGTGCTCGCCGTGCTAACGTTCGGCGGCGTGGCCCTGGACGGCCGCCTGTCGCGGCTCGACGGTGCAGTCCTCTTTCTGGGATACGTCGTGGCGGTCGGCTACCTGTTGTGGCTCAGTCGGCGCGGCGTCGACGTGATTCCGGGCGAGGAGCCCGAACCGGACGCGAGCGGCGACCACGGGAGTCGGTGGACGGCGCTCGGTCTACTAGCCCTCTCGCTGGTCGGGATCGTCCTGGGCAGCGAACTCCTCGTGGGGAGTTCCGAGACGGTCATCCAGTCACTGGGATTGTCGGATACGTTCTTCGGCCTCGTCGTCCTGGCGCTCCTTGTCAGCATCGAGGAACTGGCACGGGAACTTCCCGCCGCGCTACGAGGCCGTCCGGAGATTACGTTCGGGAACGTCGTCGGCTCTGTCGTGGCGTTTTTCCTGTTCAACGCTGGGGTCATCGCGATGGTGAATCCGGTCCCGGTGTCGGAGCAGGTGCTACGATTTTATCTGCCCGTCGCAGCCGTCACCGTCCTCGTCATCTCGGGATTCCTGCTTCGTCGACGGGTGCCTCGCTGGGCAGGTGGCGTCCTGGTGGTGTTCTACCTCCTGTTCGTCGTCGGCGGGTACGTCGTTACGAGCGGAACTGTCCCCGCGTAGCCACGAGACGGCGATGACCGCCTCCC
This sequence comes from uncultured Halobacteriales archaeon, assembly GCA_964523745.1. Taxonomy (GTDB): domain Archaea; phylum Halobacteriota; class Halobacteria; order Halobacteriales; family Haloarculaceae; genus CAZGAX01. The sequence goes on from CAZGAX010000019.1 coordinate 21,088, forward strand.
CTCCCGAATGAGCCACTCATTCCAGTTACTGGGGCGAGTAGCAAGCAGACCGGAAGTCCAGACGCCGTCCGTGCCAGGCCCGGAGCCGCTACTCCACGTCGATAGTCCCGTCGGCAGTAATCGTCACGTCGTGGCCTTCCACCTCGAACGTGATTTCGCCGTCGTCACCCGCCAGGAGGTCACGGAGGTCGTCGAGATCCACGTACTCGTCGAGGTCGTCCAGGTCGTCTGCGTCGAGGTCGGTCGACTCGGCCACCGCGTCCCGGACGGCGGTGTCGGCCGGCGTCGGACTCACCCATTCCCCGTCGTCCCCCTCGCTCATGAGATAGACCTCGCCTTCCTCCGGACTCATACGTCTCTCTAGTGATACCTCCTCCTATATAACGTCGGGCGCGTCCTTTCAGGCACTGAAAAAACTCCCCCGTCTCGTCCGGCGGATAGGCACTATGGCGGACGTCGACGGGGCTAATTTGCCATTCTGCCGACACCAGTGACGCCATCGGACGGGGCTGGACCCACCGACGCCGACGGCGCTCGGCGTGGCTGTGGTCCCGATAGGGTCCTGCGAAGGCGGGACGGGTGTCCCGCGAGACGCCGGTTGGAGGATAAGGTTGCCGGTTAGGAATCTGTCAGAGGCACGGTCCGGGTTGCTCTCCCCCCAACGCGGCATCTATATACTCCGTTTCCGCCCGTAAAGGCCTAGCGCATTAATATTCAGGGCTTCCGTGAGCAGTCCGGCGGTCCGGATCCGCTCGGCCCGGGTTCTTGGGCTTCGTCGTCGGGGTCAATCGACCCGCTCGCCCTGGTAGGACCCCTCGTAGGTACCTTCGTGTGCAGCTTCCGCGAGGACGAGCTGGGCGATGCGGGCGCCTTCTTCGAGTTCGACCGGGTGGTAGACCTCCAGCAGGCCCTCGCCGCGCCCCTCGTAGCCGGCGTCCCAGACGGCCGTGTCGAGCATGCAGGAGTTGCGTAGCAGCGACGACCGGGGATAGAGGAAGCCGACGTGACCCTCGGGAATCCGTATCCGGTCGGCGTAGCCGACGACGTAGCCGCCGGGTTCCAGGTGGTAGACACCGCCGTCGGCATCGAGTTCCCGGCGCTCGCCGACCGTCTTGCCGTCCCTGTCTATTCGGCCTGGCTCTACCTGCTCGAAGACCGACCCGAGGGTGAGGTCGACGCCGTTGGGCTGGACCTGCGAGTCCCGGAGGTCGCCGAGGTGTTCGGCGACGAACCGTCCGCTCTTGAACATGGTGCCACGTCGTGTGACCCGGAAAAAGACCTACCGGTCGGCTGTGCCACAGCGTGGGACGACCCGGCCGCCGTGACGCGTAAATTTTGCCAGCTTGGGGGTGAATAGCAGTCGAACACACATGATTTATGTCTACGGATAGCCGAGTTCCTGACGCTATGGGACAGACGCTTACCGAGAAAATTCTCGATGACCACCTCGTCGAGGGCGAACTCACGCCCGGCGAGGAGATCGGAATCGAGATCGACCAGGTGCTCACACAGGACACCACCGGCACCCTCGTTTGGCTCCAGTTCGAGGCCCTGGAACTCGACGAGGTCCAGACCGAACTCGCCGCACAGTACTGCGACCACCAGACCTACCAGTTCGACTTCAAGAACACTGACGACCACCGCTTCCTGCGGTCTGCGGCCGGCACCTTCGGCGCCTACTTCTCTCGCCCCGGCAACGGCATCTGTCACAACGTCCACAAGGAGAACTTCGCGGCGCCCGGCAAGACGCTGCTGGGCTCTGACTCCCACACGCCGACGCCGGGCGGCCTGGGCCAGCTGGCCATCGGCGCCGGCGGTCTCGACATCGCCGTCGCGATGGGTGGGGGCGCCTACTACGTCGAGATGCCCGAGGTCGTTAACGTCCGACTCGAGGGCGAACTACCCGACTGGGCGACCGCCAAGGACGTCATCCTCGAGATGCTGCGCCGCCTCTCCGTGAAGGGCGGCGTCGGCAAGATCTTCGAGTACACCGGGCCCGGCGTCGAGTCGCTCACCGTTCCGGAGCGGACGACGATCACCAACATGGGGACGGAACTCGGCGCGACGTCCTCTATCTTCCCGACCGACGAACAGACCCGTGACTACCTCTCCCGGCAGGACCGCGAAGAGGAGTACGTCGAACTCTCGCCCGACGAGGACGCAGAGTACGACGACCAGATCACCATCGACCTGAGCGACCTCGAACCGCTGATCGCCCAGCCGTCGATGCCCGACAACGTCGTCCCCGTCCGCGAGGTCGAAGGCGTCGACGTCGACCAGGTCATCATCGGCTCCTGTACGAACGGGGGCTACGAGGACATCCTCCCGTCGGCGAAGATGCTCGAAGGTCGCTCGATCCAGCGCGACACCGAGATGATCGTCGCGCCCGGCTCGAAGAAGGCCTCCGAGATGCTGGCCCGCGAGGGCTGGACGGCCGAGATGATGGCCGCCGGCGTCAACTACTCCGAGGCGACCTGTGGCGCCTGTATCGGCATCGGCCACGTGCCCTCGAGCAACTCCGTCTCGCTGCGGACGTTCAACCGCAACTTCGAGGGCCGGTCGGGAATCGAGGACGACAACGTCTACCTCTGCTCGCCGGAAGTTGCGACTGCGGCGGCGATCAAGGGCGAGATCGTCGATCCCCGGGACCTGGCCGACGAACTCGGCGACATGGAGGCCCCTGGCGTCGAACTCCCCGACGAGTACGAGGGCGCCGAGAACGACATCATCACGCCCGACGACCCCGTCGACGACGAACTCGTCAAGGGGCCGAACATCGGCGACGTCCCGCTGAAGGACCCCCTGGGCTCGGACATCGAGGGTCCCGCCCTCCTCAAGATGGAGGACAACATCACGACCGACCACATCATCCCTGCCACGCAGGACATCCTGATGTACCGGTCGAACGTCCCGAAGCTCTCGGAGTTCACCCTGAGCCGGGTGGACGACACCTTCGCTCAGCGCGCTCTCGACAGTGACGGCGGCTTCCTCGTCGCCGGCGAGAACTACGGCCAGGGTTCCTCCCGGGAGCACGCAGCCCTCTGTCCGATGTACCTCGGCATCGAGGGCGTGCTGGCCCAGAGCTTCGCCCGGATCCACAAGGCGAACCTGTTCAACTTCGGCATCGTGCCCCTCACCATCGACGAGAACACCTACGAGCGGATCGACCAGGGTGACGACGTCGAGATCGTCGACGACGTCGCCGAGGCCGTCCGGTCCGGCCAGGAAGAGTTCACGGTCCGGATCAACGACGAGTGGGAGGCCACAGCGACGCTGGACGCCTCCGAGCGGGAACGCCAGATCCTCGCCGACGGCGGCAAACTCAGCCACGTCAAGGCCCAGCACGACGAAGGCGGCGCCGCCACGGCCGACGACTGATCGGACTCTCCTTTCTTTTGGCGACCGGCCGCGAGCGGCGACACCACGCGGCAGTACGGAACTCGATCCGGGCGCCCACACTGCATCTGTTCTCAGACCCGTGCCGTCCGGGACTCGCAGATCACTCGCTACTGGTAATATATTCCGAAACTAACACAACATTGCAAAGTTCTTAGCCAATATGCTTAACAACCTGGGGTGTAAGGAAAGGCACGCAGTGGGGTAACTGATGACACGCGAACGCTCAGCTGGCTCGGCCAGTACCGACAGACGCACAGTGTTGAAGGGCATCGGCGCAGCGACCGGCAGTCTCATTGGGATGGGCGCCTCGACAGGGTCGGCAGCGGCGGCCGGTTCCTACACTCGTCACTCCTACGGCGGCCTGGATTACACCAAGTACGTCCCGGACTCGGTGCAGGATCCGGCACCGCTGCTGGTGATGCTCCACGGCTGTACGCAGGACGCCGACCAGTTCAAAAACGAGACGCAGATGAACCAGCAGGCCGACGACCACGGCTTCGTCGTCATCTATCCGGAGCAGTCTTCGAGTCGCCACAGCAACAACTGCTGGCAGTGGTTCAACGACCAGAACACGACGCGGGGCAACGGCGAAGTGGCGATCATCAAGGGGATGGTCGACCAGGTGAAGTCGAACCACAGCATCGACGGCGACAACGTCTTCGCTGCGGGCCTGTCGGCCGGCGCGGCGATGGTGCCGAACCTCGTCGTCGAGTACTCGGACGTGTTCAGTTCGGGCGCGGTTCACTCGGGGCTGCACTACGAGGTCGCAGAATCCGAGCAGCCCAACGCGCTGCTGGCGATGTACAACTGCAGCCACGACACGGGGCCGGTCGCGGCCGGCGACAAGGCCTACAACCGCATGCAGGACCACAGTGCAGTCCAGAACCAGAAGTTCACCGTCTGGCACGGCAAGGACGACACCACCGTCGACCCGTGTAACGCCGACAAGGTGGCCGAGCGCTCGACGGTCACATACGACTGGACGGACAACGGGAGCGACGACGGCAGCACCGACTACTCGGCCGACCAGACCACGTCCGACTGCAGCGCTACCGACTGCGTCGAGATATACGAGTATCACGACAGCAGCGGCGAGACGGTCGTGAAGAAGAACCTGGTCAGCGGGATGGGCCACGCCTGGTCCGGTGGAGCCAGCGGCGGGGAGTACACGAACCCCGACGGACCCAACGCCAGCGAACGGATCTGGAACTTCTTCGTGAGCGACACCGAACCGCCCGGAAACGGCGACGGGAACAACGCGCCGACGGCGAACGCTCACGCCTCGCCGAACCCGGCCGACCCCGGCGAGACGATCACGTTCGACGGCTCGAACTCGGAGGACAACGACGGCTCAATCCAGGAGTACGAGTGGGATCTGGGCGACGGCACCACGAAGTACGGCGAGACGATCACCCACAGCTACTCGGACGTCGGTCGGTACACGATCGAACTCACGGTCACCGACGACGACGGCGCCACCGGTACGGACACCGACACGGTCGACGTCGAAGACACCAGCTTCGACGGCTACTGTGGCCTCGACGACAACTACTCACACGTCCAGGCCGACCGGGCGTGGACGGACGGCTCCTACGCGTACTGCGAAGGGTCCGACCAGAAGATGGGTCTGTACAACACGTTCGAACGGGCCCGCATCCGGGAGATGGAACCGGGCTACTTCGAACTCGTGGAGGCCTGCCCCGACTGACGACGCCGCGCAAACCATAGCGGCCACGGCGGGCATCCCCTGACGTCGGTCACCGTTCTCGGCCGCTGTCAGCAACGCGCGTCCCTATCAACGAACCCGTCCGGCGGGTCCACGCACCGGCGACGAGACTTCCGTACCGCGATTCGAAGCTGATGACTCGAAACGGACTATCCACGGCACTGCATCGGCTCGGTCAGACGCGGCCGGTCCGTAGGGCGACCCTGGCCATGCAGGGGCTCTGGGCCCGGGGAACCGCCCGCTACCCCGTCGGGACGAACGTTTTCGACCGCGATTGGGACGTGCTCGTCCTGCTCGACACCTGCCGCGTCGACGCCCTACGGGACGTCGCCCCCGAGTACGCCTTCCTCGGCGAGGTCCGCTCGATACGGTCCGTCGGCAGCACGTCGGCCGAGTGGCTCGCCAACACATTTCGTCGGTCCTACGCCGACGAAATAGCCGACACCGCCCTCGTCTCGTCCAACGCTTACACCCAGGCGGTGGTCGAGGACCGGACGTACCGTGGAGGTACCGACCACGTGGTCGAGGCCGACGCCTTCGCCCTGCTCGACCAGCCCTGGCGGTACGCCCCTGACGACGCGGCGGCACCGTTCCACACGCCGCCTCGCTACGTGACAGACCGGGCGATAGAGGTGGCTCGGTCCGTCGAACCCGACCGTCTCGTCGTGCACTACCGACCGCCTCACGCACCCTACACCGCGAACGCGGTGGCCGAGGGCCGCGACCTGCGGAAACACGAGAAGCAACCGTTCGAAGCTCTGCAGGACGGCGTGGCATTCGAGGCAGTCTGGAGTGCGTACCTCGACGAGCTCCGTTGCGGCCTCGACGAGGTCGAAATATTGCTACGAAGCATCGACGCGGACCGGGTCGTCGTCTCGGCCGACCACGGTGAGGCGTTCGGCGAGTGGGGTGTCTACCGCCACCCAATGGGCTGGCTTCACCCGGTCGTCCGTCGCGTGCCGTGGGCAATCACTTCGGCCAGCGACACAGGTAGCTACGATCCCCAACTCACACGGTCGCTCGATGAGATAGACGCGCCTACCGACGTTGCCGACCGTCTAGACGCGTTAGGCTACCACGAGTAATCAGTGACAAGGCAGCCACTTCGGTTCATCTGCTCGGGATGTGGCGACGGATTTCGTTCGTGGCTCACGTCGTTGTACCTGGCGCGAACCCGCCCGACCTCGGTCACTGACGGCCCGAGTTTCCTGGCCGTCGTAGCGGGCGAGAGACCCGTCGACCGTCAGAGCAAGTACCGAGTCCTGCGTGTCCGGTTCGACGCGTAGTTTCTCCCTGTCGGGATGGTCGTCCACAGTTCGACGACAGTCGGTTCCTCGACGTACGACTCTGGAATCCGAAGGTCCTCCGCGAAACGGGGAAGGTGCCCGGCGTAGAGATTGACGACCGGCAGGCAGTCCACCGCGTCATCTCCGTGTTTCGCGCCGAAACCGAGCAGCCGTCGGGTACAGTCGGCGCGAGCCAACGACCATCCTCTCGTCGGCGTTGGCCAGCAAGTACGCCGCTGCTGGCCTGATCCTGGCGCCGGCGTTGTCGACGACAGTTCGGACGCTCTCGTCACCGTTGACGCTGACACCCGGCGTCTCCTCGATAAGTCCCGTGACGACCGACTCGATGTCAACCACGTCGTAGGCGACGTTGGGTTCGGTATCTACGACCTGTTTTGCGGTCTCCACGTCGCCGTCACTCGCATTTAGCCCTGACGCTACGAGCACCTTGACCGCACCCGAACCGAGCGCACCGACTGCAAGCTTGCCCGGTACGGTGCTGGCGAGTGATCCGTCGGGGACGACCATCCCGGTCGTGGCGCTGGCCGCCTGAAACTGCTCCTAGAGACAGTTCGTGATCCGCCTGCGAGTCGCCTGTAACTCGAGACCGTCAGCGAGAGCTCTAGTGGCTCCGTTGCGGTGACAGCGTTCTCGGTCGTGCCGGGAACTACGACGCGAATGGTAACGGGGCTCGGCAGGGGGTTAACTACTGCGGGAACGGCTCTACCCATTACACCGGCGTCAGGAATGCGTCGTCGCCGTGGTCGTCCCGCCAGGCGAAGGCGAACAGCCGCCTTGCCGGCAACCGCTCGAGGTGGCGGCCGTCGGCGGCCCGGCCCGTCGCGCCGTTCCAGGTCGTGCCGTCGGCCCGGAAGCCGTCGACGACAGGCTTCGGTTCGAACTCGTACCGAAGGTCCCGGAAGGCGTGGATTCCCTGGTCGGTGGCGAAAACGACGGCGTCGGTGTCACCCACAGCCACGGCGAGGACCCCGCCGCGGTCTTCGACGACGGGTAGCGGAATACCGAGCGCCTCGCCGTCGGCTTCGAGCCCCAGGACGACCGTCTTCGGGTCGAGGTCGTCCCGGGGCCAGTCCCGGGACTGCCTTCCCTTCCTGGCTGCGAGACCGAATCCTTCGCCGTCGAAGTAGTCGCGGTAGGGGTCGTCCTCGTACTCGATAGGCACCGGATCGGCGTCCTCGCTGCCGGCTTCGCTCTTGCCACCGGGTGGCTGGAGCACCTCGCCCTCGGGGTACTCCTCCCGGAAGGCCGTCCAGGAGAGCATCGCCGCCGGTCGAACGGACAGGGTCTCGCCGGCTAGTTCACCGTCGATGGCTTCGCCCCGGCTCTGTTTCCACTCCGACCCGGTCTCCCGGTCGTACATCACGAGGTCGTCGTCGGCGAGTTTTCCGGATACGCCGAAGGTGAGCGACCGGTCGCCGACGGTGCTGTCGTAGACGATGGCGCTCCCGCAGAGCGGACACCACGTCACCGCGACCGGCGTCCCGTCGGGTAGGACGTCGTTGACGATTTCGTGGTAGTTGAGGTACCGAATCGGGTAGGCCCGTGCCGACTCGGCCGTCCCAACGGCCACCACGGTGTCGTCCGCGTCATCCTCGTAACCCGTCCCGAAGGTGGGGTCGTCGACGCTGGGGATGGCGTCTTTCGGGATCACCTGCCGGACGTTCATACTCCCGCCTGGGGCCGGCAAGCGAAAAACCCGGTGGGGCTGTCCGCGACCTGTACACCGCCGACCGGGGAGGGCCGGGGCGAGAGTGAGGTACCCGACCGGCGTTCGATTCACTCCAGCCAGTCGCGCAGGACGGCGCCGAAGCCGGTGGCGCCGATGGCGAAGGCAACCAGCCCGCCGATGCCCGTCAGTGTGAGGCCGCCGTTGATCGCCGCGGCCACCAGCAGCGGGACCAGCCACTCGCCGTCCTCGTGGTCGACCAGTCGGTCGGCAATGGCGAGGTAGGCGACGGCCGCGCCGACGGCCCAGATGAGGATCGCGAGGATGACGAACGGGATTGCGACGAGGATCCCGACGATGGTGATGGCGAGCAGGAACGCGATCAGGATCACCGCGACGAGGGCGGCAAAGCCGTAGACGAACGAGCCGACGACGTCGTCCCTGACGGCGTCCATCATACGCCCCGTGTAGTCCGGCGCCAGCGCGACGAGGATCGCGCCGACCAGGAGCGTCGTCAGGAAGGCACCGACGGCGGAACTGCCGACGCTGAACGCGACGTCGACGTCGTTGGTCGGGGGCAGGCCACCGGCGGCACCGAACCAGGCGTCGCCGACAGCGAGCGGCAGTGACATATCCGACTGCACGACCGCTGGCGGCAAAAAGACCCCTCCACGGGATGGCCGTCCTTTTTGCGTCACGGCCGTCAGAAGCGGGTATGGATCCCCGAGTCCGCGACCACGCCGAGACGCTGGTGAACTGGAGCGCTCGAATCGAGGCTGGCGACGACGTCGTCGTCCAGGTCGACGAAGGCGCCCACGACCTGGCGGTCGCCGTCGCCGAACAGCTCGGTGAGCAGAGCGCGAACCACTTTGCGAGCTACATGTCAGACGAAGTGAACAGGGCCTACCTTCGTGCCTTCGAAGGCGAGTTCGAGGAGGACCCCGACTACGTGCTATCGCTGTACGAGCAGGCTGACAGCGTCCTCGTTCTGCGGGCCAAACGAAACACCGTCGAAGGCAACGACGTGCCGGCCGACCGACGCCAGGCGCTCAGTCAGTCGCGGCAGGCCATACGCGAGGCCACGCTTGACACCGATTGGGTCGCGACACTGCATCCCACCCGGTCGCTGGCCCAGCAGGCCGAGATGAGTTACGGCGCCTACCAGGACTTCGTCTACGACGCCGTTCTGCGGGACTGGGAGGCACTGGCCAAGGAGATGGCACAACTGAAGGAGATTTTGGACGACGGCAGCGAGGTCCGCATCCGAAAAGAGTCCGACGGCACCGACGTCTCGATGTCCATCGCCAACCGGAACGCCATCAATAGCGCTGCTTCGGTGGCCTACGACTCGCACAACCTCCCCAGCGGCGAGGTGTTCACGGCCCCCGAAAACCCCGAGGGTGCGGTCACCTTCGACATCCCGATGACGATCCGGAATCGCCGGGTTCGGGACGTCCGTCTGGTCTTCGAGGACGGCGAAGTCGTCGACTGGTCGGCCGTCCAGGGCGAGGACGCCATCGCGGAGGTCGTCGAGACCGACGAGGGTGCTCGCCGGCTGGGCGAACTCGGCATCGGGATGAACCGTGGAATCGACCGCCCGACGGACACGATACTGTTCGACGAGAAGATGGGCGGCACGATCCACCTGGCGCTGGGTCGGGCCTACGAGGACTGTCTGCCGGCGGGCGAGCAAGGCAACCAGAGCGCGGTCCACACAGACCTCATCACCGACATGCGCGAGACTGGGACCGAACTACTGGTCGACGGCGAGACGATTCAGCGGAACGGGACCTTCCGGTGGGAGGACGGCTTCGACGCCTGATTCCGGTCGGAGTAGAAAACGTACGGCCGGACTGCCGATAAACCGTTACGCCAGGGGTCCGTACCGGCCGAGCATGGCCTGTCCGTTTCTGGACTACCGGGCAGTTGACGGCGACACGCGATTCGACGAGCCCCGGGCATTCTGCACCGCTGCAGACCGGTTCGTCCAGCCGATGCGCGCCGACATCTGCAACGACCGGTACGACCTCGACCACGCCGAGCACTGCGAGATCTACCGTGCCAACCAGGAGGACGCCGAATGACGGCTACCGGCTACGACGCCTTCCTGGACGGCGACCCGGTCATCGTCACGGCGGCGCTGACCGGCGGGGTCCACGGCAAGGAGGCGAACCCGAACCTCCCGGAAACGCCCGAGGAAATAGGCCGAGCGGCCGCAGCGGCGGAGGCGGCAGGCGCCGCAGTGGTTCACCTCCACGCCCGGCGACCGAACGGCGAGCGCACCTTCGCCACCGAGCGCTTTCAGGAGATAGACGACGCGGTCCGCCGGCACGCCGACGACCTTATCGTCCAGCACTCGACAGGCGGGACCGGCGCGCCGGACGCCGACCGGCACCTGCCCCTCAGAACCGACCCGCCGCCGGAGATGGCGTCCCTCGACATGGGGCCGCTGAACCGCTACGACCACCTCACCAGCGAGAACACGAGAGGGCTGGTCGACTCGTTGTACGACGAGATGCAGGACCGGGGCATCAAACCGGAACTCGAGGTGTTCAACGACGGCCACCTGAACGAGGTCGGCGGCCTGCTCGAGCGCCGGGACCTGGCCGACCCGGTCTACGCGACGCTCATTTTCGGTCCGGGGACGCTCACGCCGCCCCGGCCCCGGAATCTCCTGAACGCCCTCGACAATCTCCCGGACGGCGCGCTGTTCAACACGCTGGGGTTCGGTCGCCACGAGCTACCGTTTGGGACGCTCGGCGTCCTCCTGGGTGGCCACGTCCGCGTCGGCCTGGAGGACAACGTCTACTACCGGCAGGGGGAACTGGCCGACAGCAACGCCCAGCTGGTCGAACGGGTCGTTCGCGTCGCCGAGGAACTCGGCCGGGAGGTCGCGACTCCGAGCCAGGCTCGGGAAATTCTGGGGCTGTAGACCACGCCAGGGACTATCCGTATAAGATTATCTTTGACATGTAGTCGTGCCAACTTATCTCGCCCTCGTTGTACTGGTTCGCCCAGTAGGCTGGGTAGTCAACTGTCAAGTACACATTTCCAGTTTTGGGACTTTCATACTGAAGACGGAGGACCATCCCAGGCGTCCGGATGTCAACGTCGTAGAAATCATTTCTCAACAATTGTGCCCATGCAGACCCGACCCAATCGATGCTTCCTCCATATTCATCCTCTGGCTGCTTGATCGTCACGAAGATGACCCTCTCACTCGCATAGGTGACGTTTAGGGTGTCAAACGTCACATTGCGGTAGTAGAGACCGCTGTCGACGACGTTTGGTCGCTGACTTGAGTTGAATTCGGTCGGCGTCCATTCCGGCGAGTTCAGCATTTTCTTCACTCCCCATGCGTATGCTCGGCGAATTTCGTCGTTAGAAAGATGGTATCGAGGTATATTCACATCGTCAGGCTTTTGCTCACCATAAGTTGTGTGCTGGTCGAATTTGTCGACGAGTTCGTTGGGCGTCATCTGGAAGCCCACGAAGGGGTCTGCCCAAGCTTCTTTGACGACTACGCGGGTGTAGAGGTGACCATCATTGGAACGGAGGTTGACGATGACGCGGTCCGGCGGATTTGCTGTCTGGTTCAATGCGATGAGTGCAGCCTCTGGCATAGGCTGGTTTTCGTCATCGTAGGCATGGTCTGACCCCCACGACTTGTTTACGTGGACGCGAATTGTCGTCTTGTTGACGGGAGACCACGCACTGACGTCGGCGGCAGAGACGTGGTTCATTTGGTTGGCGAATCGGCGGAATTCTAGTTTACGCTGGCCCGAGACTACTGGCTCTGGCTTCGGTGTTGGTGTTGCCGTCGGCGTTGCGACGGGATCAACGCCAGGTTCAGGTTTATCTGCAGAGGGACCAGGAATTCCCCACCCAGCAGCGGCTGCAATGCCGCCCACCAGAATGAGCCCGCCCACGATATAAATGGCAGCCGAGATACCGCTATTACGACCACCATCAACACTGATGCCCGGGAGGAACGAAAAGTGGGAGGCAAGGCTGAAGCGGTTAGTCGCGATTAGGAGAGGCCCGACGATTGGGAAGAAAACGATGGTGCCGCTAGCGAGGAGGGCATACAGAGCGAGCGACTTGGGTTGACGAAGTCCGGACGCTTGAGATTCGGTCATTGATGGATGATTAATTATGTTGCCAGGGTCGGATCGAATTAAAGGGCCACGCCTGTCTGAGCGAGTGTTGAGTATCAATTTTGTTTCGGTCGTCTTTTCGCTCAACCAGCAACCGGCACAGTGTTAAGCCTTGAGGACCCGTTACCCTCTCCGCTGAGGTGCCGAAATCAGATTCCATTACTCCCTCCAGTGATACCATCCCAATTTGGATTGGATACGTACTGTCCATTTCCGATAGCGTTTGACCCAGTGTTGTTAGGGACACTATCCCCCCACGAAATATCACCGGACAGTTCAGTATCGGAGCTACCTCCACGTATGGCACAGTGCAAACCGCAGCTATCCGCTCCTCCAGATTTATCGAGATCCTCCGAGTCGATCTGGAGTTTCCCAGCATAGAACGTCCCTCTGTTGGAATAATTTCCTAGCTTCTCACGAATCGCTTGAGCCCGCTCTCCAGAAACGACTACTTTGCCATCCTCGATGGTTGTATAACTGGAATGCAAAACCTTATCCCACGATTTTGTAGTGAACAAATAATCCCGGCCATCCGATGAATCACCGAGTGCCCAGATGTGTGGACGGACGTCGTCGATGTTATCAGTGTGGATGATGATCTCGCCGGTAGCAG
>CAZGAX010000020.1:0-33769 GCA_964523745.1 uncultured Halobacteriales archaeon
ATCGACACGCCGGACGACCTCGAAGTCGTCCGGATGCACATGTCGGGCTGCTTGGCCTCCTGTGCCCAACCCCAGATCGCCGACATCGGCTTCCGGGGCGAGACGGTACAGGTCGACGACCCCGAGGGTACCACCAACGAGGAAGGCGACAACATCGTCGAGGGGATGGACTTCGGCCTCGGCGGCGCGCTCGGCACCGACAACGAGTTCCTCGACTGGGTCGAGCACGCCGTCCCGGCCGACGCCGTCATTCCGGCCCTGGAAGAGCTGTTCGACGCCTACGCCGACGAACGCCACGAGGGCGAGCGGTTCTACGAGTGGTGTCGTCGCGTCGACAACGACCGGCTGCGGACCGTGATGCAGGGTGCCGACGCCAACGTCTCCGGGGGTGTCGCCCATGGCGACTGAGGAATCAGAGGGAGTGGCCGAGCCGGAACTGGTCGAGGACGCCGCCGGCGACGTGGGCGCCGACCCGGGCGTCGGCGCCGAGCCGGCCGAGGAAACCGGCACCGGGACGCAGCGCGAGGGACACCTCCCGGGCGTCCCCGAATCCGGTACCGACGGCCCGGGCTTCCCGGCCGTCGGCGAGCACCACGACCGGACCAGCGGGCAGGACGAGACGATTCCGGCCGACGAGCCGGCACCGGGCGACGCCGCTGGCGTCGAGTCGAGCGACGACGAGTGCTGTGACGGCGGCTGCACCTGCGGCGCCGGGGTTGATAGCCCCGACCATGCCACGGCCGATGAGGGCAAAGCCCTCGCCGACGGCGCCGGCGCCGAGGTGGCCGGCGGCGAACCCACGAACGTCGACGCCGGCGGGAACCTCACCGACCTCGAGTTCACCGAGCCGGCAGAAGACGTGAGCCAGCGCCTCGCCGGCGAGGGTCGCGGCGACGACGTGGACGAGCCCGACCACCGCGTCGGCGTCCCCGAGGGCGTCGAGCTCGACACCCCCGGCTACTCCATCCGGTCGGAGATGAACGACATCGAGGAGCCCGACGACAAGACGTGGTTCATGGAACTCGACGAGGCGGTCATCCAGGCCGACCGCTGTATCCAGTGTGGGACCTGCGTCGCAGCCTGTCCCTCCGACTCCATCGGCATCGGCGACGACGGCCTGCCCGAACTGGTGAAGATGTGCACCGGCTGCTCGCTGTGCTGGGACTTCTGTCCCCGGGGCGGGCTGCGGTACGAGCGCCAGTGGAAGATCACCGGCGGCGAGGACAACGTCTCGGGGGCAGGCGACCCCATCACGGAGTTCTCCGCGAAGGTCGAGGACGACTGGCGGAAGGACTCCCAGGACGGCGGCGCCGTCACGGCCATTCTCCTGCGACTCATGGAGAAGGGCGAGATCGACGGCGCGCTCATCGCCACCGAGAGCGACGAGGACCCCTGGAAGGCCGAGGGCTTCCTGGCCACGAGCGAGGAGGAACTGGTCGAGAACACCGGCACCATCTACAACCAGACGATGGCCCTCGGTCACCTGGACTTCGACAAGTGGGAGCACAAGCTCCCCGAGGGCAAGTCCTGGGAGGACGTGTCCCTCGCCCTCGTCGGAACTCCTTGCGAGATAGAGGGCATCAGCGCCCTGCAGGACTTCGGCTGGGAGTACGGTTCCCAGGAGGCCGGCGTCCGTGCCATCGACTACAAGATCGCCCTGATGTGCACGAAGAACTTCAACTACTACAGCCTCATCGGCGAGGAACTCCAGGAGGAGCGGGACATCGACATCGACGAGGTCGGCAAGATGGACGTCCTCCACGGCAAGCTAATGGTCGACGACCTCGACGGGAACCGCATCCTCACGGAGGACATCGAGAACTTCCACGACGCCGCCCTCAAGGGCTGTGACGAGTGTGCGGACTTCACTGGCTTCTGTGCCGACATCACGGTGGGCTCGGTGGGTTCGTCGGACGAGTACTCCAGCGTCATCGTCCGCTCCGAGGCCGGCCTCGACGCCTGGGAACTGACCGAGGAGGTGCTGGACTACCACGACCTGGAGGACAAGTCCGCCGTGGGCAAGCTCCAGGGCTGGGACAAGAAGAAGGCCTTCGACAGCCTGGAGCGGCCGTTCGAGCCGGATGCGCCGCGGTTCATCGACTACACGGACCACGCCGAGAACTACGGGACGACGCTGAATCCCCACGAGAGCGACCACTGAGCGGTCGAGGATTCCCGTACCTTCTTCCGATCAATAGGAAACGACGTCGAGACCCTGGACCCGGTGGAAGTGGGCCTCGTTCCGCGTGAGTACGGATTCGTCTTCTAGCAGTGCCGTCGCAGCAATAACACAGTCCTCTCGGTCGATCGGCGAACCCGATTTGAAAAGCGTCCCGGAAATTTCTCCGGCTCGGCGCATGACTGCGTGGTCAGCTGGGACGATAGTTTTCGAATCCAAGACGTCCAGAACCGCCTGCGTCTCGTCGCCTGGCCGAGCAGACCGCTGGATGCCTTCGTATAGTTCCAGCACAGTTACCGCCGAGAGCTTTTCCGGACGGTTTCGCGATTCGACGTCGTCGAGACGGGCGAGCGCACCGTCGTCTCCACGGATGACATCGACCACGAACGTCGTGTCCTGAATCATCCGTTCTGCTGGCGTTTCCGTCGTTCCCGGGACCGATTTCGGCCCTCCTCGATCGCATTCTCCAGGTCGTCGGCGTCCGGCCAGATTCCCGCTACCTCTCGCCAGGAGCGCTCGCCAGCAAGACGTTTTACCACGTCGCTAAAGCTCTCACCCTCCCGCTTTGCGGCTCGGAGGCGTTCGTAGGCCTCTTCGTCGAGTGAGATAGTCTTCGTTGCCATAATACACAGTTGTGTGTGTAAGTATATAAAAATCCGGCCGAGTTAGCGGAAAACGGAGTCCGGACGTCCGTTGAATGGTCATCCCAACGCGGGTCCGCGTCAATGGAGAACCCCGAATCGTGGCCGTAGGAGATTCCTACACGTCGTTGATCGGCGTAATGAGCCGAATAACAATAGGGAGTCCGGGAGCAGCCCCCTCCGGGGTGTCAGCTTGCCCGTGCTCGGGCTGCGAGGAGGCGGGCGTCGACGCTCATCGACGCCGACCACACCGTCACACACACGCTCCGTCCACGGCTACACGCTCTCGGAATCCGACGCCGGACCCAGTCCGGTCGTCACCGCTCCAGACATCACATCCCCTTCTCGCACTGGCCCCACTTCGGTCGACCGACGCCGGGCGACCCGCCGGTGAGTCGAACGGGTCAGTACGCCGGGGCCGAGACAAAGGCTTTACCGGACCGGTCGCCTACCTCGTAGCAAATGGTACTCGACGATCTCGGTAGCTCCCTCCGGAGCACGCTCGACAACCTCCGGGGGAAGTCGCGCATCTCCGAGGAGGACGTCGACGACGTCGTCCGGGAGATCCAGCGGTCGCTCATCCAGGCAGACGTGGACATCGCACTGGTCCAGGACCTCTCGGACTCCATCAAGTCCCGAGCGCTGGACGAGGAACCACCCGCAGGAACCTCGCCGCGGGACTGGGTCCTCCGTATCGTCTACGAGGAACTGGTCGACCTGGTGGGCGAATCGACGGACCTCCCGCTGGAAGGACAGACGGTCATGCTCGCCGGCCTCTACGGGTCGGGGAAGACGACGACTGCCGCCAAGATCGCCTGGTGGTTCTCGAAGAAGGGTCTCCGCCCGGCGATCATCCAGACCGACACCGACCGGCCCGGCGCCTACGACCAGGCCAAACAGATGGCCGAGAACGCGGAAGTGGAGTTCTACGGCGACCCCGACGAGGAGGACCCCGTCGCGATCGCCCGGGACGGGCTGAAAGCGACCCAGGACGCCGACGTCCGCATCGTCGACACGGCGGGTCGCGACGGCCTGAACCAGGAACTGATCGAGCAGATCGAGCGGATCGGTGACGCGGTGAATCCGGACCGCAACCTCCTGGTGCTCGACGCCGCGATGGGCCAGAGCGCCAAGGACCAGGCCCAGGAGTTCGAAGAGGCTATCGGCATCGACGGGGTCGTCATCACGAAGCTGGATGGTACCGCAAAGGGTGGCGGTGCCCTCGCGGCGGTCGACCAGACCGATTCCACGATTGCCTTCCTGGGTACCGGGGAGACCGTCAAAGACGTCGAGCGGTTCGAGCCGTCGGGCTTCATCTCCCGGCTGCTCGGCATGGGCGACCTCCAGCAGCTCACCGAGCGGGTCGAGCGGGCGATGGAGGAGACCGGCGAGGAGGACGACTGGGAGCCCGAGGACATCCTGGAGGGGCAGTTCACGCTGAAGGACATGCGAAAGCAGATGGAGGCGATGAACAAGATGGGGCCGCTCGACCAGGTGATGGACATGATTCCAGGGATGGGCGGCGGCCTCAAGGACCAGCTTCCGGACGACGCGATGGACGTCACCCAGGACCGGATGCGGGACTTCGACGTGGTAATGGACTCGATGACCGAGAACGAACTCGAAAACCCCCGGATCGTCGGCGCCAGCCGGACCGAACGCATCGCCAGGGGAGCCGGGAAGCCAGAAGAGCGCGTCAGGGAACTCCTCCAGCAGCACAAGATGATGGAACGGACGCTGAAGCAGTTCCAGGGCATGGGCGAAGGCGACATGGAGCGGATGATGCAGCAGATGCAGGGCGGTGGCGGTCCCGGCGGGATGGGCGGCATGGGTGGCGGCGGCGGTGGCGGCGGCAATCCGTTCGGGGACTGAGCCCCCAGAGTGGAGCCGACCGTTTCTCGACGTGCGATAGCGAAAGGGCCGCCCAAAAGACCATTATTGTTCCCCACTAACGACGCGTAACTAACCGGGGAACAAATGGTAATCTCGTTTCACTCGCGTGCGGAGGAGCCAGGCGTCGACATCGTCGACTCGATCGAGAACCGTACTGTCAGGTTGCACCTGTCCGACGAACCGGACCTCCGACCAGCCTCGACCACAGGGCGGTTCCTGTTCCCGGTCGACGCCGCCAGGACGGTCACCTCCGAGACGATCCGGATACTCTGCGTTCCAGAGGGGTACGTCCGGGACACCGACGGGACGGCACTCCTGAACGTCGAGCCCGGTATCGACGACCGGCTCCCCGAGGGCACGTACGTCGTCGAGTTGGGTACCTCGATCAAACTGTACCTCCGGATTCAGGGGCCGGTTACCGTCTCGGCCGAACTCGACCACCTCGTGTTCGAGCAGGAAGGCTCCGGACCCGTCGAGATCGGCGCCCGGTCGTACCACGACCACCCGGCGGCGACCGTCACGACGACCGAAGACCCGACTGACCTGCTGTCGGCCGTCTCCACGTTCGGTTCGGCACTGAAGACGACGTCCTGCGAGCGGTCGTTCCCGACGTTGCGAGGCCACCCGCCCACCCTTCGCGTCGGTGACGAACTGTCCGTTCCCGATTCGCTGTCGACGCCCGACACCGGCGTCAGGCTCGAACTCCCGGCGACGCGACGGGCGGCGTTCGTCGCCGCACCGCTCGCCCACTACCTCGGAGCCGACTGCGTACCGGCAGACGAACCCCGACTCGTCACCGACGTCGGATTCAGCCACGACCTCGATTCCGAGCGCGGCTTCGAATCCGAAGTCGCTCGAGTTCTCAAGCAGGTGTTCTTCCTCGACTGTCTGACGCGAACGGAAGGGCTCTACGAGGTAAATCTCCACGAACGAACGGCGCTGGAACCGGCGCTCGACTTCGACTTCGCCGCGCTGTACGAAGCGCCGCTCGCTCGCCAGGTCGAAACGTACCTGTCCGTGCCGTTCGACGTCGTCGAACCGCAGCTTCCCCGGTGGAAGCTCACAGCGGACGTGGCCCCGACGCCCGAGAACGTTTCCGTCCTCCCGTACCTCGTCGACGACCTGGCTGTCGTTCGTGAGGCGGACGCAGAATCGATATCCCCGGAGGAAGTTAGGTCGACGGTCGTTCACGAGTACGTCAATGCTACCGACGACGGAATTCGGTCGCGGTCGGCCGACGACCCGGCGGAAGGGGCCAGCGAGACGCAGGTCGTCCGGCCTCCGCCGGCCGATTCGGTCGAGCAGGTGTGGTTCGACGACGGCATTCCCCACGGGGCGACAAAGGGCGTCGAGGCGGCGTATCGTCACCGACTCGCTCGAACTACGTCCGACGGCAGCGTCGACATCGTCGTGGTGGGTAACGGCACGGTCGGCGAGGAAGAGCGGTCGGTCGTCGACGACGTGTACGGACGGCGCGAGGACCTCCCATTCGACGTAACGTTTCGCCGCAGTCTCTCGACCGCCGAACTGGCCGACGTGCTCGAAACCGAATCCGACTTCCTCCACTACGTCGGTCACATCGACGACAGCGGGTTTCGCTGTCCCGACGGCACCCTCGACGTACAGTCGGTGGAAACCGTCGGTGCCCGCGCGTTCCTGCTAAACACCTGTCGTTCGTACTGGCACGGGCTCGAACTCGTCGAGAAAGGGAGCATCGGCGGCATCGTGACCGTGACCGACGTGCTGGATAGTGGCGCCGTCCGCGTCGGTATGACACTCGCCCGACTGTTACACCTCGGCTTTCCGCTCCAGCCGGCGTTCGCTATCGCTCGGGCGGAGAGCGTCGTCGGTGGGCACTACCTCGTCGTCGGCGACGGGAGCATCGACGTCGTACAGGACCGGGATGGGGTGCCGGTCATCTGCGATGCGGTCGAAACCGACGAGGAAGTCTCCACCTACGACCTGACGATCACCGCCGCTCTCCCAGCAGAAGGCGGTTTGGGGATACTGGCGCATCCGTATCTCGAGTCGAGCGACGAATCCTACCTTCCGCCGGGCCGTTTGGCCACGTTTCGCGTCGATGACGACGAACTACGGGAGTACGTACGCGGGTACGGCATTCCGATGCGGCTGCAAGGTGACCTCTACTGGACCGACGAGGCAGACCCATTCGGGTAACGGCTTACGGCCCGTAGGTCGCGCCGCAACCGGCTGCGGCCGTCCCGGCCCGAGAGAGCAACAGCGTTACGAACAGGAGCCCCATTGCTCTGGGCGATGCCCCGAGGTAGTCTCGAATGGTGCGGTCTGTCATGGATTGGCCTACACGTCGACCGTGCAGCCACGTAGTCGGGTAGCGAGTGTATTGGAATGGACCATTTACCCGTTCATACGTGGTTTCTACGGGATCAACGGTTTTTGCGACCGATCGGGCATCCCCGACTGAACGGGCACGCAAAATACAACTTTCAATATCTGTTAATTAACTATAAATTACTTCGGCGTCAACGTCAGTCCATGTATGTTCCGCAACGACCAGGCTGACGAACCGCCGGAAGTTAGGGGGGCACTGTCGACGACGTATCACACGGTTCACAGCGACAGCGACGGCTCGCTTAGCGCGAGTGTCTTCGAAGCGGTCGCCGACGCGCTCGACGTCGACCCGGCGACCACGCACATCCCGATAGACGAGCACATCGACCCTGACAAGCTCGATACGGTGTTCAACGGTGCGTCCGGGGACGCGTACATGGTATTTCCGATCTGGGACTTCTACGTCGTCGTCCACGGCGACGGTCACATCTTCGTTCACCCGGCAGAGAAGCGACGATGACGGACGCTCTCTCGTTGGACGACCTCGGGACGAACACGCTCTCTGCCCTGCTGCTGTCACCGACGGAGAGCGACCGGACGCCCGTCGACGTCCTCGCTCGAGGCGGCTACGACCGACTGCTCGCGGTGACCCGCGACGGTCGCGGGGAATCCATACTCGACGCGTGGTGGACGAGCGGCCAGACTGCAGACGTCGGCGTGGTCGTCGTCGGCGGCGAGATGCGGTCGGTCTGCGAAAGCCGGGGCGCGGACGCGAGTGGGGTCTTCCTGCACGGGATCGAGCACGGCAGCCTGGTCGAGATTCACCGGGCGTTCTCCGAGTTCGAAACCCGGTGGTCGGACGCGGCGGGCCGAACCGCACTGTACGTCGACGGGATCGCGGACATGCTGTCGGCCGACGGCATCGGTACCACCTACAATCGGGTTCGGAGCGTCTGCAGGCGGGCGAGCCAGTCCGGTCCGACGGCGTTCGGCTGTCTGCCCGCAGCCACACCCGAACCGGTCAAGGCAGGCATCGCTACGTTGTTCGATACGGTTCTGGGACTCGAACGCCGGGACGGGGCGCCAGCGGTCGTCCGCCAGCCCAGACCCGTCGGATACTCCTACGACCGGGTGTTCGAACTACTCGGCCCGGCCCGCCGACGAGCGGCACTCCGCGTGCTCGACCAGGCAAACGAACCGCTCGGGATCGACAATCTCGCACAGGCCGTCGCTCCGCGAGTCGCGCAGGCGCCGACCGACGACACGGTCGACCGCCTCCGGACCCACTTCTACCAGACCGACCTTCCCAAACTGGCAGAGGCAGGCGTCGTCGAGTTCGAGCGACAGCTCCGACGCGTCTCGCTCCGACCGTCCGCCATCCAGCTGTGGCCCTGTCTCTCCACGGCAGCCGCGGCCGACGCGCGCCAGCCGTAGTACATCGCCGCTGCGAGCCAGCCGGCACGGGGCCGACCCCGACCCCAGTGCACCCGCTTTTTATTCCCAGGCGTCGTCCAGCCTCCAATGACCGTCCGCGAGGTCGCCGGCGAGGCCTACCGGGAGGGGCTTCCGGCCCTCAGTGCCAGCGTCCTCGGCGGTCTCCTCGCGGGCGTCGTCCTCGGCGGCATGGGCACCGAGTTCAGGGAGGTGCCCGGGCTGCTCGTCCTGGTGCCGGCGCTGCTCGCGACCCGTGGGAACGTCTACGGCTCGCTCGGGGCCCGCCTGGCCACCGGTCTCCACCAGGGGCTGCTCGAACCCCGAATCCGTGGCGGGGACGAACGCCTCCTGAAGGCCGTCGCAGCGGCAATCGCCAACGGCCTCATGACGAGCAGCTTCGCAGCTCTGGCGGCCTTCCTCGTGCTCTCCGGCCTGGACCAGGCGGTGGCGCCACCGGGCATCCTGGTGGGGATCGCCCTCCTGGCCGGCCTCCTGTCGGGACTGGTCCTCTCGGGAACGGTCGTCCTGGTGATCTTCGCGGGGTTCCGCCGAGGGTACAATCCGGACCCGCTGGTCGGCCCGATCGTCACGACCGCCGGCGACGTCTTCGGCGTCGCGTTCCTCCTGCTTGCGGTTCGCGCCGTGCTGCTGGTCGCCGGGGGGATCTAGATGCAGACCGACTGGACCATCCGGGCGATCACGAGAGCCATGTTGCCGGTACTGTTCGTCCTGACGCTGGTCGAAATCGGCAGCGGCCTCGTCCTCGGGAGCTTCCAGGGCGACCTGCTCCGATACCCGACGCTGCTGGTACTCGTCCCGGTCACCATCGGGACCGCCGGGAATCTCGGCTCGATCCTCGCCGCCCGGCTCTCGACGGCGTTCCACCTCGGAACGCTCTCGTTTTCACCGGATGACGACCGCCTGGCGGGCAACGCAGTCGCCACGGTTGCCTTAGCAGTAACGGTGTTTCCGGTCATCGGCGCGGGGGCCTGGGTACTCTCCTCGGTGACGACCGGGTCAGCGTTGCCGCTGGCGACGGTGCTGTCTGTCGCCCTGCTCAGCGGGATTGCGCTGGCCGTGCTGGCGGTGCTGGTGACCGTGGTGGCGACCTACGCGGCCTACCGGTTCGGGCTCGACCCCGACGACGTGGTGATTCCCGTGGTGACGAACGTCTGTGACGTGCTCGGCGTGCTTGTGTTGTTTGGGGCAGTGCGTTTGCTGGTGTGACCGGAGTTTCGTGGCTGAGACAACTCCGAGCCGAACACGTGCTGAAAGCCCCGACCGGCTCCAGTCGGTGGACTCGCTGCGCTCCTCGGCCTCGCTTCGCTCGGCCTCCGGTGCTTACTTCGTCTCACTCCACGAGCGACCGGGGGCTTTCTGGCTGTTCCCGGCGGCACCTATCGCACTTCCGTTCCGACAAACATCGTTCAGCGGCAGCTATACGACCCGGGAAGCCCAGATTCAGTATCATGGCAGGCGATGGCATGCCCGACCAGCCCGGGCCGCGACGGCAGACCGAGGTGTACATGCAGGGGATGGCCGACGTCACGCCGGACGTCCCCGTCGCCTTCGAGGAACTGGAGGAAGCGGCCCTCGAAGTCCTCGACGGGGCGGCATACGACTACGTCGCCGGCGGGGCCGGCGGCGAGTCCACCGTCGACTACAATCGAACGGCCTTCGACCGGTGGCGGCTCGTCCCCCGGTTCCTCCGTGACGTCGAGGACCGTGACCTCTCGACGACGCTGTTCGGCACGGAGATTCCGGCGCCGGTCCTGCTGGCCCCCGTCGGCGTCCAGTCGATTATCCACGAGGAGGGCGAACTCGCCACGGCCAGGGCCGCCAGCGACCTGGGCCTACCCGTCATCCTGAGCTCCGCCTCCTCAGAGACGCTGGAGGACGTCGCCGACGAATTGGGTGGAGCGCCGGGCTGGTTCCAGTTGTACTGGCCGACGGACAGGGAAATCGCCGCGAGCTTCGTCGAGCGCGCCGAGGAGGCGGACTACGAGGCCATCGTGGTCACCGTCGACACGCCGATGCTGGCCTGGCGGGAACGGGACGTCGACCGGGCGTACCTCCCCTTTCTCGACGGCGAGGGCATCGCGAACTACCTGTCGGACCCGGCGTTTCTGGACCGCCTCGATACCCCGCCCGAGGAGAACGAACTGGCGGCCATCCGGGAGTTCGTCGACGTGTTCGGCGACCCCAGCCTCACCTTCGGTGACCTCTCGTGGCTCCGGGACCAGACCGACCTGCCCATCCTGGTCAAGGGCCTCCTGCACCCCGACGACGCCACGCAGGCCGTCGAGCACGGTGCCGACGGCGTCGTCGTCTCGAACCACGGCGGCCGGCAGGTCGACCGGGCCGTCCCGGCGCTCGATGCGCTTCCCGCCGTCGCCGCCGCCGTCGGCGACGACGCGACGGTGCTGTTCGACAGCGGGATCCGGCGAGGTGCGGACGTCCTGATAGCCCTCGCACTCGGCGCCGACGCCGTACTCCTGGGCCGACCGTACGTCTACGGACTGGCCGTCGACGGCGAGAACGGGGTACGGGCCGTCTGCGAGAACCTGCTGGCCGACCTCGACCTGACGCTGGGGCTGTGTGGCCGTACGAACCTCGACGGCGTCGACCGGTCGACACTGTTAGCGGCCGGCGAGTTCCCGGCTAGTCGAGGTCCGGAATCGGGTCCGAGATGACGACGGCCTCGCCGTCGATGACGGTCTCGCCCTCGGCCGTCAGGACCGTCGTCGACAGTCGGAACCGTCCCTTGCCGATGTTTTCGACCACCTCGCACTCGGCGGTGACCCGCTCGCCCAGCGGGACCGGGCCGAGGTAGCTGACGTCCTGGGAGAGGTAGATGATGAGTCCCGGCAGCCTGGCGAGCGCGGCGCTGATGGTGCCACCGACGAGCGAGCCGTGGACGATGCGCTCGCCGAACCGGTGGCCTCGGCGTAGTCGGCGTCGAGGTGCAGGCGGTTGGTGTCGCCGCTGGCCTCCGCGAACGCCTCGACGTCCTCCTCGGAGAGGTCCTTGGAAAACCGGACGGTGTCCCCCACGTCGATGGCGTCCTCGCCGCCGAGGTACTCGAACTCCCAGTCGTCGTCCTCGTAGGCGGTGTCCACCCGGACGGACTTGCGCTCCCGGTGTTCGTCGGGGTACTGGCGGTGTCCCCGCCTGACGAGGTGTGGGAGGTAGTTCGCCAGGTCGGTCGTCGTGACGATCCCAACGACCTCCCCGCCGTCGACGACCGGCAGGCGCTTGATGTCGTGGTCGACCATCGTCTGTGCCGCCTCTTCGAGCGACGCAGACGCCGACGTGGTGACCAGCGGGCTCGCCATGAACTCCCCAACCGTGGTTCCCTCCGGGTCGCGCCCCTCCGAGACCAGCTGCGTGACGTCGACGTCGGTGACGATCCCCACCGGCTCCCCGTTCTCGCAGACGACCAGCGACCCGATGCCCTGCTCGTACAGGCGCTCGGCGGCGACCCGGGCCGTCACGTGGGGCTCGACCGTCTCCACCGGCGTCCGCATTACCTCGTTGACCTCGATCGGGACCAGCATCCTCGTTCGGCGTGACGCTCCGGGTACATATCAAAGCCCGCCCGGGACTCGTCGGTAAGCGAAGGATACGGCTCGACCCGGCCGTGCCCCGGGCGGGAACGCAGTCGGGACGGGGCGGCCGTCGACGCCGAAACGAACTCAGACGTCGACCGGCGTGCCGTCTTCGGTCGGCGGGGCGACGTGGTCGATGTAGGCCTCGACGTCGGGTTCCTCGACCCGAACCCGGACCGATATGTCGCCGATTTCGCCGGGCTCGTCGACGGCGAAGTTCACCCTACCCTGGAGGGCCGGGCCCTTCTTCACGCGGAAACTGAAGCTATCGCCCCGCCGGTCGTCGAAAAAGACGCCCCTGGCGGTGTCGAGGATCTCCTGGCGGTGCAGACACTCGGAGAACTGTTCGAGGTCGTGGACCGTCGCCGTGAGTTCGCCGTGTCGCTCCTCGGGTTCGGCGCCGGGAAACAGCTCCCGGATGGCCTCGGCGACCCGTTCTGGAACCTCGGTCGGCATCACGGGCGCCGTTATCTCCACGTCGACCCTGTATACGTCACTCATTGTTTACTCCTCGGCCAGCGCCGTCGGCCCGTCGGTCAGCAGCGTCCGGACCCGGTCGTGGAACGCTTCGAGACTGTCCGTGTTCTCGATAGTCAGGTCGGCCTGCTCCATCGCTTCGCCCATGCCGAAGGACAGTTCCCGCTCGTCGCGGTCTTCGAGCGCCTCACCTCCGTCCTCGACGCTGGCGTCCCGGCCCCGCACGTCGAGGCGTTCGGCCCGCGTCTCGAAGGGTGCCTCGACGCTGACGAGGACGAAGTCGTCACCGAAGGCGTCGACGAACCGGTCGACCTCGACGTCCGAGCGGATGCCGTCGACGACGACGGTGTCGCTGGCTTCGAGGGCGTCCTCGATGACCGGCAGCGACCGCTCGGCGATGGCTCCTTTCCCGTTCTCCTCCCGGAGGGCCTTCGCGACGGTGCCGTGGTCCGTCGCGGGGTCGAGTCCCCGGTCCCGGCACTCCTGGCGGATGACGTCGCCCATCGTGACGACGGGAACGTCCAACTCCTGGGCGACGGCGGCCGCCTCGCTCTTGCCGCTGCCCGGCAAGCCGACGATGCCGATGACTCGCATTGGAACGTGGTTTGCCGAGGTGCAGGATAAGGACTGCGTCTTGCCGATGTGAGGGTTCGAAGTGTAACGGTGTGGTCCGACGCGGAACCAGCCATTCCGACTCACGGTATCTGTTCGACCGCTTCGCGAAGCTCCGCGTCGGTTTTCCAGCGGAACACTCGCCCGTCGCGGTCCAGGATTTCGACGAACTGGGCGGGAAGCGCGTCGAACCGCTCGCGTTCGGTCGCCGGGTCGTCGTAGTCCCGCTTGATGACGTAGACCTTCGGTCGATATTCGGGACCCCCGACGTGACCGAGTTCCCACTCGTGACTTCCGTCTGTGTCTTCCAGTACGGCGACGACGTACGTCGCCCGGTCGGCGAGGATTCGGAACTTCGTCGGCCAGAACTCCCACGCCTCCGGGACGTCCTTCATCAGGTAGGCGAACGCGTCGTCGCGCCGATTCAACTGCCGCTTGACGGTCTCGAGCCGCCGCTCTCTCCCCGTCGTCGTACTTGCCGAGGATGAAATACGACCTGTCGGCCCGGACGACCCGCCGAAACACCTCCCCGAAGACGGCCCGCTTGAGGTCCTCGTACTCCTCTGGCGACAGGTGATCCTTTTCGGAGAAGTCCATCGTTTCGTCGGCCACCGAAGATAGTTCCGACCCATCGGGCATCGAGATACCACTTGTAGTCCCCTGTAATAATTCGAGTGATCGAGTCCAGCGTCCGCAAAAACTACTTCGGTGCAAACCGTTACGGTTTTCGCCGGTACAGTTAATGCCGTCCAGCACTGTTCTACACACATGGCAGTGATCGACCCGGCGGACGCCGACGGAAGCTTCGACACCTGGACGGCGATGGAAGCCATTACGCAGGACACCCGCGCCAGCCTGATCGCCGACGTCGTCGGCCACCCGGAGGAAATGGCGTCCGTCGCGGAACTCGACTACCTGAATCCCGACGTCGAGCGGAGCGCGATCGAGGAACACCTCGCCACACTCCGTGACGCAGGCGTCGTCGGCCGGTCCGAGATACCGGTGGGCGAGCGGTCCCGGGACCTCCCGTACGTCTTCTACTACGTGACCGAGGAGGCCAGGGACTTTTTCGACGCCAACGACATCTTCGACCGCGAGACGTGGCGAGAACAGTACGCCAAGGTCGAGAAGTCGCCTGACGTCGAGCGTATTCAGGAGATGGACCGGCCCGACCGCGACTGAATTCTGGATACAGTTTTCCTTACCCAACGGCGGTCACCGTCTCGACGAATCTCCCGTCCGCTACTGCTCTCTCGTCACCACGAACTTCGCCAGGTCCCGCAGATAGACGAGCGCCTCGGAGTCCTCCACCTCGACGGAGTCCAGTGCCGCAAGCGCCTTCTCGGACTCCTCGTGAGCCCGGTCGTTGGCCTCTTCCGGCGACAAATCCGTGACCTCGACCAGCGACGGCCGCTCCATCTCGGCGTCGTGGCCGGTCGGCTTCCCCAGCGTCTCGGCGTCTGCCGTCGCGTCCAGTACGTCGTCGCGCATCTGGAATGCCACCCCCACCCGCTCGGCGTAGCGGCCGAAAGCTTCGACGGTGACGGCGTCGGCGTCGGCGGCGATGGCGCCCAGTTCGGCCGCTGCGCGAAAGAGGGCGCCTGTCTTCCGGCGGGCCAGTTCCATGTACTCGTCCTCGTCGACGGGCCGGGCGACCAGTTCGGTCGCCTCGCCTTCACCGAGTTCGACCATCGCCTCCGTGACGGCCTGCATCGCCCGCTCGTCGGCCGAGAACAGGGCGAAGGCTTCCCCCAGCAGGCCGTCCGAGGCGACGATGGCCGGGCCGTGGCCGAAGGCCGACCAGGCCGACGGGGTGCCCCGGCGGAGGTCGGACTCGTCGATGACGTCGTCCACGACGAGCGAGGCGTTGTGGACGAGTTCGACGCCGGCCGCGAAGTCGATCGCATCGTCGACGTCACCGGCGAGGGCCTCGCAGACGAGAACGGTCACCGTCGGGCGGACTCGCTTGCCACCCGAGAGGGCGACGTGGCGAACTTCCTCGCGGAGTTCGTCTGGCTCGACGGCCGCCAGGACGTCGTCGAGGCGGTCCTCGATGCGGGCCCGACGCCGGTCGAGGTACTCCATTACGCGACACTCGGGAACGGTCGGGCTTAGGGGTGACGACTTTCCGAGACCGCCCGTGGCGGTGTCGCTCTACCCATTTCGTCCGGGGTCGGTTCCACCGTCCCCGGCCCGTACCCGGCGCCGTCCCCCGTTCTCCCAGTCACTGAGAATTCCCTCGCCCCCATTTATCCCGGACGGTCGAATCTCCAAGTGCCCATGTCAGCCCCAATCGGTGCCCCCGGTTCCGAGATGACCCGTCGAGAATTCGTGGCAGCCACCGGCTCTGCCGGGATTCTCGCGACCGCCGGCTGCGCCAGCGCACCGACCAGGCAAGCCTCGATGTCCGAGACGGTGCCGTCCACGGAGTCACAGGTGCCGACCACCAGCCCACCCGAAGTCGTCGACGTGACCGAACAGGGCAACTCGGTGCGCATCAGCGCCGTCCCCGCTCGTCACGAGGTCCACCCGGGCGAGTCGATGGGCGGCCCCGTCGAACTGCCTCGCGTCTGGGCGTTCCAGGCCGACGACCGCGAACCGAGCGTTCCCGGTCCCGTTGTCCGGACGACCGAAGGCGAGGACGTCGAGGTCGTGCTGGACAACACGGGCAGCAACATGCCCCACACGCTGCACTTCCACGGCGTTCGCAAGACCTGGGAGAACGACGGCGTCCCCACCACGACCGGAATAACGGTGCCGCCGGGCGAGACCCACACCTACCAGATTCCGGCGAACGTCCCCGGCACGCACCTCTACCACTGCCACTTCCAGACCCACCGGCACATCGACATGGGGATGTTCGGGATCTTCCGCGTCGACCCGGAGGGTTACGAGCCGGCAGACAGGGAGTACTTCCTCACCGTCAAGGAGTGGGACTCCCGGCTCAACCGCCAGATGGCCGGCGAGGACGTCTCCTACACCACCCGCCAGCGGAACCCCGACGTCTTCACGATCAACGGCAAGTCCGCGCCCCGGACGCTCCACCCCGAAGACGGCTCGCCGGTCATCGTCAAGCAGGGCGACACCGTTCGCCTCCACTTCGTCAACGCGGGCTACATGACCCATCCGATGCACACCCACAACCACCGCTTCCAGGTCGTGGAGAAAGACGGCTCGTCGATTCCGGAGGCGGCACGGTACGACGAGGACATCTGTCCCGTCGCCCCGGCCGAACGCAAGACCGTCGAGTTCGAGGCCGACGCCGATCCCGGCATCTACCTGTTGCACTGCCACAAGGTCAGCCACGCGATGAACGGCAACAGCTATCCGGGCGGCATGGTCGGCGGCATCGTCTACGAGGAGGCGATGGATACCGACGTCTTCGCCAAGCTGATGGACTACGCCGGGTACGAGGGCTAAGACGAAACTCCGACGACGAGAGCCCACCACACAAAGCTTATTCTCTGACACGTTCGGGGCACAAGTATGCGCCCCGTTCTGGCCGTCGGCATCGCCGCCCTCCTGTTATTCTCGGGCTGTTCCACCCTCACAAAACCGGGGCCGACAGCCGACCCAGGGACCGACACCGGTTCGGAGTCACCGACCAATCAGACGGCGTCACCGACAGAAACGCCGGGTCCGTGGGACCTGCCCGGTACCACCGTCGTCGCGTACGAGAATTTGAGTGCCAGGGAACAGGCGGCGTTTCGGAGTGCTCTCGGCTGGCGGGCCCTGTTCAGACCGAGCGAACCCGGAGCGAACGGGTCGTGGTTCCACGAGGCGGTCCTCGACGCGTTTCGGGACGTCGACTACGTTCGTTACCGGAGCCGGTACTACGAACCGCAGATTAGTTCGAACCGGGGCATTAGCAGGTATTACGTCGAAATCGAGGCGAGGACACCCCCGGAGAATGCTACCGTAGTACCCCTGGACAGCGTGAACGCTTCAGTTCGAGGCGAGTTGCGGTCCGCGTTCGAGAGTGGCGAGAGGGTTGCACCCGAAGACGGTTGGGACGAGCGTCCTGCTGTCGTCGAGGACCTGGAATACGTTCGCTACGAAAACGAAACCTACGCAGTTGCGGTCGTCGTTGCGGACGATGTCGAATGGGAGCTTCGGGTGTCGAGGGCCACGAGATAGGTAGTGAGCGATACCAGAGTTCACTGCACCGCCGACACGTTTTATTGTCGCTCGGCCAGTATCACTAGCGATGGCGAAGCGCCCTGACGACGACCCCACCGCCGGGCCCTCCCCCGACGAGCGAGAGCGCCTCGCTGCGATCCGTGGGGCGGAGTCCCTGGCTGCACTGGTCGACGTGACGGGCGCCGACTCCGAGCACGAGGCCTACTTCGACGCGAAGGAAACCTGGTTCGACCTCCGGGGCAAGGAACTCGCGCCGTCCCAGTCGAGCGGTGGGCTGCCCGGCGAGCGGGTCGAGGTCGACGGCAGGACGTTCGTCATTCACGGCATCACCCACGCAGACACCGCTCAGGAGCGGGACTTCCTGCAGGACTACGTCGGCCGGTACCTCGCCGCCGGCGACGAGGTGTACTGCGAACAGGGCATCCGGGGGATGTACTTCGGAAACTGGGATGGCGTGTGTGCGATGGACGACTACTCCTGGGCGAAAGCCCGGAGCGAGGCTCTCGGCGGCGAGGCCAGCTTCGGCGGGTCAGAATTCGACAGTCTGGTCGAGGACGTCACGTCCGTGCCCTCCCGCTTTCGGGACACCGTCTTCTCGCTCATCGAGTCGGGGAGCGACGTCTACGGCGAGGCCTTCGCCTCGGCGCTGGGCGACCTGGCCTCGGACTTCCTGATGAGTCACGGCGACGTGGCCACGGCAGAGGACTTCCGTTCGTTCGCGCTGTCGAACCGCGCCGCCGAAGAGCCCGGGACGCTGGCCGACCTCCAGCGCTACTACGAACGGACCTTCCTCCCGCAGCCCCTCGAACGGGAGTGGCTGCGCCGGCACGACCCCGAACTCGAACTGGTGACCCACGCCAGGAACGCCCGGATGGCCGACTACGCGGTCTACCACGCCGACGGCGACGACGTCGTCCACCTGATCGTCGGGGCCGCCCACCAGCCCGGCGTCCGGTACTACCTCGAGGCACACCGCGACGGCCGACGTGACCTCGGTGGCTTCGAACTCGTGGAGTGACCGAGAACCGACCGACCTGTTCGTCGCCCAAACGATTTTCCGTCAGGCTCCTGTTTGTTAACAGGCATTAGTCGCCGGAACGGCGGGTTGCCGTCTTTTCGTCGCCCAGCACGATACCCATGAGGACACCACAACGTAGCGGTCAGCCACGATTCACGGGACGCGGCGATGACTGA
Organism: uncultured Halobacteriales archaeon; assembly: GCA_964523745.1. Taxonomy (GTDB): domain Archaea; phylum Halobacteriota; class Halobacteria; order Halobacteriales; family Haloarculaceae; genus CAZGAX01. The sequence continues at coordinate 18,489 of CAZGAX010000020.1, forward strand.
GCAGTTCGACGACGCCGTCGTCGGGTCGGATAGCTTTCGAAGGAATCTTCACCGCCTCCTCGCTGACGCCCACGAACGGGGCGTCGACGTCGAAGGCGCCTGGGAGTGTCGGTCGGTCGAAGACGACCGACCCGACTGGGAGGTCGAGATCGTTCGACTCTCCGGAGGCGAACAGCGGGATGGGCCGTTCGAGGAATGAACCAGGTCGAGCGGGCCACAACGCCTATCCGCCCGAAACACGTAGGCTAGCTGATTCGACAACGACTACACTACCAGCATCCGGCAGTTTGCCGGGAACGACTCGGCCCCCAACTGAAGAGGTAGTTGTGTTTTACACCCGGCCGAGGTACGCCGGAATGAACGGACTGAGCGGTCGCCCGAGATTCCCGTGGCGTTTTCGGCTACCGGGCGGCCGTCGTTCGCCTCTCGATATCAATGAATCCGGAGTCAATGGACGGCGAATACTACACGGAGGTCACCTTTCAGCTACGGGACCGGGCCCATCCGATGGTCGACGTGTCGGCGGCACTCGGCTGCCAGGTCGACCTGCTCGAGGTGGTCCGGTGTCCCGACGAACCGGAACAGACGGTCCTGTTCCTCCGGATTCACGCCGACGTCCCGGAGCAGATTCGCGAACTGATGGCGGCGTGTGACCGGGCGGATACCGGCCGCATCTTCGGCAGGAACGACGGCGAATACGTCGCGGAACTGTCCGTCCGGAACTGCATAGCGAACACCGCCGCGAAGATGCGCTCTATCCTCTCGGGGGCCACCGCAACGGACGGCGAGGCCACCTTCACCGTCGTCGTCCCACCTGGGAGAGAGCCGACTGACGTCGTCGATGCAGTCGAAGCGGCCCACCCCGCCGCCGAAGTGACCTCGGTTCGAGACCGGGAGCTTGCCGAGCCGTTCCTGTCCCGAAAGGGCCTGCAGTCCAATCTGGTAGACGAACTTACCTCACGTCAGTGGGAGGCGCTCTACCTGGCCGTCACGAACGGCTACTTCCGGCGACCACGAGAGGCCTCCCAGAACGAACTGGCCGAACAGATGGGAATCGGCCAGGAAACGTTCAGTCAGCACCTCCGGGCCGGCCAACGACGGCTGTTCGACTACCTGTTCGACGAAGCCCTTCGCGACGAGTTCGAGCCCTGAACCGACCTACCCATGAGGAGAGGTTCGATGCTTTTCCGCAACTCCCGAAAATCTAGCGTATGGAGAATCCGCGACGACCGAGGTGGGCCGACGCTTGGTTGCGGCCGACACGCGGAGGTGAACAGTGACTCAGGCGGAGGAACCGGTTGCGGCCCCCGACCCCGAACAGAGACCCGCTTCGGTTCGCCACGGCGTCCGTTTCGGCGGTCGACACCGGACCGCGACGTTTCTCGATCGAACGGACGAGGTCGTCGACGTCGTCTCCGAGACCAGGGCCGTGGACGCGCTCGACCGTCTCCACGGTGACCTCGAGGTGGGCTGTACCGTCAGTGACTACCAGACGCCCGAGATGGACTGGCTCGAATTCCTGTCGGCCGAACATGGCCGAACCACCGTCACCGGACGCCGTGCCGACGCGACCGGATCGAACGGCCGGTGGTTCACGACCGTCACGGCACTCGAAGGTGGCGACGGATCGAATTGCGGCTTCGTACCCCAGGTGAGATGAACGAGGACCCGACCGACGCCAGCGAGACCGAACCGGTCCTGGCGAGCGCACTGGACGACCTCGGGGACGTCTTCTACGTCTTCGACTCCGACGGCGGCCTCCAGCGCTGGAACGACCGATTTGCCGAGGTGGCTGGCTACACTGACGACGAACTCGCTGGCATGACCCTCGACGAGTTCGTCGCCGAGGTCGACCGGGCCGAACTGGCCGACTACCTCGAAACTGTCCGCGAGGACGAGTCGGACCGCTTCGAAGCCGAGTTCCTGAACGCCGACGGCGAGTCGATCCCCTACGAGTTCATCTCGAAACCGGTCACCGACGACGAGGGCGAGGTCGTCGGCCGCGTGGGGATCGGCCGGGACGTCTCCGCCCAGCAGGAGTATCGCCACCGGATCGAACGCCACAACGAGCGGCTCGAACAGTTCGCAGAGGTGCTCTCACACGACCTGCGCAATCCACTCGCCATCGCCAGGGGCAACCTCGACCTCTACGCGCGGACCGGCGACGACGAGTACCACGACAAGGTCGACGACGCGCTCGACCGCCTCGAGGAACTCATCACCGACGTTCTCGCGATGGCCCGCGACGGCGAGGACATCGGCAGCCACGCTTACGACACGCCGGACCTGGCGACGGTCGCAGAGAGCGCCTGGTCGCTCGTCAGGACTGACGGGGCCACCCTCGCTGTCGAGGAGACCGCCACCCTCCACGCGGACGCCAGCCGCCTCCAGCAGATCCTCGAGAACCTGTTCCGCAACACGGTCGAACACGGTAAGCCCCCCGTGACGGTTCGCGTCGGCCTCCTGCCCGACGGCTTCTACGTCGAAGACGACGGCGACGGCATCCCGCCCGATGAACGGGACAAGGTCTTCGACGCCGGCTACTCGACGAAAGACCGTGGCACCGGCTTCGGGCTGGCGAGCGTCGAACAGATCGTCGACGGTCACGGCTGGGACGTCGAGATAACGGAGGGACGCGACGGCGGCGCCCGGTTCGAGATTACCGGGCTGTAGCCGGCCCCTTACCGGACTGTACCCTTACCGGACTTAGCAGGCTCCTACCGGCCGGAGCGTCCTGGGGTGAAACGAATTTCACCGAACAGTAATGTTCCGTGGGCCGGTCACGTCGATCTAGCGATGCGACCACACACCACCCGTTCGGAACCGAGCCCTCCAGCGACGGTCGTGGAGGAACCATGACTGACGAACTGAACAAGGGCCTCGAAGGCGTCACGGTCGCGGAGACGCGCCTCAGCCACATCGACGGCGAGGCCGGCGAACTCGTCATCGGCGGCTTTCCCCTCGACGAACTCGCCAGCAACGCCACGTACGAGGAGTGCGTCTTTCTCCTGTTCGAGGACCGCCTGCCGACGGCCGACGAACTCGACGCCTTCCGCGCCGACCTCGCGGGCCGCCGAGACATCGGCGAGGAGGTCCACGCCGTCCTCGAGCGAGCGGCGGCCGAGGGAAAGCCGGCGATGGACGCCCTGCGGATGGGTGCCGCGACGGCAAACCTGGGTGTCGAAGCCGACGACGCCGACCCCGAGGACCAGGCCCGCCGGATGGTCGCCGTGTTCCCCACCATAGTCGCCGCCTACTGGCGCTACCGCCAGGGGAAGTCGCCAGTCGAGCCCGATCCCGACCGCCGCCACGCGGCGAACTACCGCTACATGCTCACCGGCGAGACACCCGACGAAGCGGCCGTTCGCGGCCTCGAAACCTACCTCAACACCGTCATCGACCACGGGCTGAACGCCTCGACGTTCACCGCCCGGGCAGTGGTCTCGACGGAGTCGGACCTGGTCTCGGCGGGGACCGCCGCCGTCGGGTCGCTCAAGGGCCCGCTCCACGGCGGGGCGCCCGGCCCGGTGCTGGACATGTTGAAGGAGGTCCACGACCGGGGCGACCCGGAGGGGTACGTCCGGGACAAACTCGAGGCCGGCGAGCGCCTCATGGGCTTTGGCCACCGGGTCTACCGCGTCAGAGACCCGCGGGCCGCCGTGCTCTCGAACGCCGCCGCGCAGTTCTACGCCGAATCCGGGGACAGCGACTTCTTCGAGACCGTGACCGCCTTCGAGGACGTGGCCGTGGACCTGCTGGCCGAGCACAAGCCCGACCGCCGGCTGGACACGAACGTGGAGTTCTACACCGCCGCGCTGCTGCACGGCGTCGGGATTCCCCAGGAGCTGTTCACCGCGAGCTTTGGTGTTGCACGGGTGGGTGGCTGGATGGCCCACTGTCTGGAGCAACTGGAGGACAATCGGCTGGTGCGGCCCGTCGGAAAGTACGTCGGCGGGAGGGATAGGACCTGGACGCCGGTTGACGAGCGTTAGGATTCGAAGCGACGGCGACAGTCGCCGCACCCGCAACAGCCTCGAAAGCCCTCACCGCTGTCGCGGTCGCTGAGCAGGATACCCTCACTGCGTTCGGGTAGTGCCTGCTCAGCGACTCCACTCCGTCGCGACACCGGTTCGCCCTTTCATTCCCCCAGGATTCGGTTGCTGAGGTAGCCGGCACTAACTGCTAGCCTGGTGGACTGAAAGGGCGAGGTCCGGTGGCGTTCATATAGTCGCTGCTGGACCGCTATCCGACGGGAGGGAGGATATGTCCAGCAGCGACCGCCAGCGGGCCGAGGGCTTTCGGGGCTGTTGCGGTCACTGAAAGGACTCTCCCGACACCAGGCGCGAATCCGCCGCAGAAAACGCCCCGAAAACGACCTACCCACCGAATTCCTCAGTCAGCGCCGGGACCACGTCGAACAGGTCGTCGACGATCCCGTAGTCAGCGATGTCGTAGATGGGCGCGTTCGGGTCGTTGTTGATGGCGATGATCGTCTCGGCGCCCTTCATGCCGGCGACGTGCTGGACGGCGCCGGAAATCCCGATGGCGATGTAGACTTCGGGCGTCACGACCTTCCCCGACTGGCCGACCTGGCGGTCCTTGGGCAGCCACTCGTTGTCGACGATCGGCCGCGACGCCGCGAGGGTCGCGTCCAGCGCGTCGGCCAGGTCCTCGACGATGTGGAGGTTCTCTTCCTCCTCGATGCCCCGGCCCACCGAGACGATGACGTCCGCCTCGGTGATGTCGACGTCGCCGCCGCCGACCTCCTGGAAGCCCGTGACGGCCGTCCGGGCGGCGTCAACGTCCAGGTCCGCGTCGAAGGGTTCGACCGTGGCGTCGCCGGTGCCGGACGCTTCGGGCCACTCGCCGGGGCGAACGGTGACGATGCCGCCGTCGCCCTCGACGTCGACGGTGCCCTCGGCCTTCCCGCCGTAGAACTCGCGGGTGACGACCAGGCCATCGGCAGCAGAAACGTCGACGGCGTCGGTCACGAGCGGCAGGTCCAGCCGCTCTGCCAGCGCCGGGGCGGTGTCCATCCCGTTGACGGTGTGGGGCGCGACGACGTGGGACGCGTCGACGGCTTCCGCCACCTGGGCGGCACCCTGGACGCTGAGTTCGTTGTTGTACTCCTCGCCGGCGTCGACGAGGTGGACCGAATCGACGCCCTCGCGGTCGAGGCGTTCGCCGAAGTCGTCTACGGGACCACCGACGACCGTCACGTGGAGGTCCGTGCCGACCTCGTCGGCGAGTCGGCGCCCGGCCGAGATGGCCTCGTAGCTGACCGGCCGGAGGTCGCCCCGGCGGTGCTCGGCAACGACGAGGACGGACATCAGGCGCCCACCCCCTTCTCGCGGAGCAGTTCGGCCAGTTGCCCGGCCGTCTCGTCGGCGCTACCCTCGAACAGTTCGGCCTCGCCCTCGGTCTCGGGCTCCTCCAGGCCGGTGAGGTCCTGGGTCAGCGGCAGGTCCTCGACCGCGATGCCGAGGTCTTCCAGGCTCTTGGCGTCCAGCGGCTTGCTCTGTGCCTGGCGGATCCCCCGGAGGCTGGCGTACCGGGGCTCGTTGATGCCGGTCTGGATCGTGAGCACCGCCGGGAGGTCGACGTCGGTGATCTCCTCGATGCCGCCCTCCAGTTCCCGGTGAACGTGGGCGACGCCGCCCTCGGTGTCCAGATCGAGGTGGTTGACGACGGCGGCCCAGGCGACGTCCAGCTGTGCGGCCAGCGCGATGCCGGTCGCGCCGAAGGCCGCGTCGCCCGACTGGACGCCCGTCAGGACCAGGTCCGGATCTTCTTCCTCGGCGACTGCCGCGACGAGGGCCGCCTTCGACCGGGGGTCCAGCACGCTCTCGCCGGCCAGCGCGTCGTCCCAGACCCGGACGGCGCGGTCGGCGCCCTTCGCCAGGGCCTGGCGGATCGTCTCCTCGGCCCGCTCGGGGCCGACCGTCACCGTCACTACCTCGACGTCGTCGACCGCCTCGCTGATCTGGACGGCCTCCTCGACGGCGTAGTCGTCCCACTCGTTCAGGTCGTACGTGAGATACCTGTCGGGGATCGACGTCCCTTCGATCTCGAACTCGTCGTCGACGGCCGTTACCTCTGTGACTGTGACGAGGATCTTCATTCGGCTACGAGTGCGAGCGCCGGGCCGATAAACGTTTGCGGGAACGAAACAACTATGTTATAGTTTATTCCTCGACGTCGGTCAGGTCCTCGTCGGGGAACGAGATGAGGTTCTCCCGGCCGATTCGCAGTTTGTCGATGCGGCCGTCCTGGTCCATCGAGGAGAGCAACTGGGACACCTTGGCGTTGGACCAGCCGGTCTCCTTGACGATGTTAGCCTGTTTCATCCGCCCGCCGTTCCGTTCGAGCAGGCGTTCGACGCGCTCTTCGTCGCTGAGCAGGTCGAGGTCGACGTCCTCGTCCGACGCGCCGCCGGTCACCGCGCCGTTGGCGGTGGCGGGGTCTTCGCCGGTCGTATCCTCGGCGGTACCGTTGTGTTTGGCCGTCGTTCCGCCGTTCGACCGGAGTCCCCCAAGGACGTCGTCTGGCACGCTCCCGGGAACTTCGATGGTACTCCCGCTACGCACCAGAAGGTACGCGGCGACGAGACCGACGAGCAGGGCGAGGACGACCGGGAGGATCCACCAGTAGGTGGCGATGGTCTGGAAGACGCTGTAGCGCGAGCCGGTAAACGTCGCCGAGAGACTGTTCTGGTCGAGCGACCGGGGGCCGGTCCAGATGAGCGTCGCCTCGTTGACGGTGGTGTTGGCCGTGAGGACCCCCCAGTCCTCCGGAGCGTGCATCACGAGGCGCTGGTCGGCGGCGAGGCCACGGAGCCAGACGCCGTTAGCGGTCTGGAAGGCGTCGCCGACGACCAGCCGACTGTCTTCGACGCGGGCGAAGTTCGTCCACGTAAACGACAGACGGAGCCAGCCCGTTCCGTTTTCGACCGTGGAATCGGGCGCCACGGAACGCGACTCGTCGCGGATCAGCATCTCCCGCCCGGTAACGCTGCTTGCATCGTCCCTGGCTCGCCTGAACGCCTCCAGGCCGAGTGCGGAGGCCTCGCCGGCTTTGAACTGCGCGGCGAGGTCGCGAAACGCCTCGGTTTCGTTCGTCGTCGAGAGGTTGAAGTACGTCGTCACGCTCCAGCGAGCGTCGCCGTTCTCGCGCAACTGGACGACTATCGTCGTGTTCGAATCCGAGTTCGAGCCGACGTCGGCGACACCCGGACCGGGGGTGACAGCCCCAACCGAGGGCCCGGCATCGACAGCAATCGCGCTCGACGAACGCGCCGGTATCGGCGCCTGGCCGGGGTTAGCGAGGGCGTGTCCACCGAGCCCGGCGGTCCCGACCAGGAGGGCGAGGGTTAGCAGGACGGCACGCGACCCCCAGGACATACCCGGGACTGCACCGGCCTGCGGGAAAACGCTTTCCATCACGGATTAAAACGTTACGTTGCCGCTTGAACGGTCTGCGTGGGCCTGCTCGGCTCGTCCCAGGCCGCGAAAATGGCCACAGTTTTTGTTCCCCGCCGAATAAGGGGTGCATACAATGTCCCCGCCGTCCGTCTTCCGTTCTCTCTCGCTGCTGGTAGTGGTAGCTTGCCTGGCCCTCTCGCCCGTCGCCGCCCTCCACCACGTCGGGCCTCCGGGCGCCGTCGGCGCCCAGGGAGCCACCGAAGCAACGGCCACACCGGACGACCAGACGCGTGTCGTCAACGTGACGAACACCTCGAACTACCTCGTCCCGAAGCCCGGCGCGTCCAACCGCCAGGAGGTCGGTCACACCGGCGTCGACGTCGCTGCGGCTGTCGCCATCAGTTCCGAGAAACTCCACAGCCGCCACCACCGCCTCGCGTTCGAGAGGGCACTCGCCAGTGCCCGGACCCACCAGGACCAGATCAGTGTCGTCAAAGCCGAACTCGGTGAGGTCGAACGGGAGATAAGGAACCTAGAACAGTCACAGCGCGAGGTACTCGGCTCCTACACCAATCGTTCCATCTCGACGAACACCCTCCTCCGGAACCTGGCCCGGATCGACGCGGCGGCCGACGGCACGACGACCCGCCTCGAGCGGGTCCGGACGGCTATCGACACCATCGGCGCACCGACGAACCTGCAGACCCGCCGCTGGAATCTCCAGGGCAACCTGCTCGGACTCGGTGGCCCTGCGTCGAGCCGACTCAGCGAGGCCATGGCCGGACGCGGGCCAGCCACCGACGCGTACGTCTCCGTCTCGGGGAACCGTGGGATCGTCGTCTCGACGGTAGAGAACGGCTGGCTCTTCCGGGAGGCGCTGGCAGGGAGTCAGATCGGGAGCGACGGGCCCGACCACTTCAATCAGCAGGGCAACCCCGTCAGCGTTGCCTACCAGCGTGCCCTCGAACTGTACCCCTGGACGCACAACAATACGATCGCCGCGCCGTACCGGGGTGGCTTCGGCAACAGTCCGCTGTACTACGTCCGCTTCGAACACTCGCAGGGCGACCTCACGGTGTACCTCGACGGGCGAACCCAGGGCGTCTTTCACGAGATACAGAAAAAACGCGTCGCCGCCGTCCCGCTGAGCGATTCCATCCACGAGACAAACGGAACGATCGCCATCACCGCAAACACGACTACCGCGAGCGGCCCGCTGGAACTAACCGTCGAGCGGACCGACACCGGGAACGCCGCCGACGCGACTATCAGTATCGACGGCACGTTCGTCGGGAAGACCGGTCCCGACGGGACGCTCACGACCGTCCAGCCGAACCGACCGTTTACGGTCAGCGCCACGACCGACAACGGCGAGTCCGTCGAAGTCACCGTAGGTTCTTGACGGAAGCCGGGGCCATCGGTACCCATGGGCCGTGCGACTAGTACGCCGGTAGCCGTCGTCCTCCTCGTCGCCGTCGTCACTAGCGCCGGCCTCGTCGGTGCGACCGTCGTGGGCGCCGGCGGTACCGCCCCCGAACCCGTGCCGACGACCCGGCTGGCCCTCACGGCCGACGCCTCGGCAGACCGCATTACGGTTACACACCAGGGCGGCGACGCCCTCAACGTCACGGCCCTCCGCGTCCGCGTTTCCGTCGACGGCACGTCGCTTTCCACCCAACCGCCGGTCCCGTTCTTCGCGGCGGCGGGATTCCGCAGCGGCCCCACCGGACCGTTCAACAGCGGCGCCAACCCGACGTGGACGGCCGGCGAGCGGGCGACGGTACGAATAGCCAGTACGAACTCCCCATCTATCGACCCGGGAGACGTAGTCCGGGTCGTCCTCGCAACGGACGCCGGGACGGTCGCGACACTCGAGGCGCGGGCGACCTGATTCGGAGTCCGGACTCAGGCGTCTGCGGCGTCCGCCTCGGCGTCGCTGGCCGGGGCGTCGCCGCCCGTCGGTGGAACCCGGGCGATCGTCGTGATGGCGCGGGGACTCCCGGGTCTGGCCTGCTGGACGTGGTGTTCGTAGTCCGCGTAGCCCGCCTCGTCGAACATCCGGTCCGCCTCGTCGGCGTCGTAAAACAGCATGATTGCGTCCGCGACCTTCCGGAAGACGGTGTTGTTCGGGGCGTCCGGACCGACGACCAGCACGGTGCCACCTGGCCGGGCGACGCGCCGGAGTTCCGCCAGCGTCGCCACCGGATTCGGCCAGTACTCGATCGATCCCGACGACCAGACGACGTCGAAGCTGTCGTCCGGGAAGGGGAGTCGCTCGGCGTCTCCCCGGTAGAACCGGACCGATCCGTCGACGCCGAACTTCGCGGTGGCCTGGGCCAGCTGGTGTTCGCTCTGGTCCAGACCGTGGACCTCCTCGACGTGTTCCAGCAGACCGGCCGTCCCGAAGCCGGTGCCACAGCCGACGTCGAGCACCCGGTCGTCGGGCTCGAGGTCCAGCATCGCGACCGCCTCGTCGCGCATCTCCTCCGTCCAGACGAAGGGGTTCACCCGGTCGTACACCTTCGAGAGGTACTTGTAGAAAAGCCGCGCCCGCGACTTGTCCTCGAGGATGCCCATCGAGTCCGAATTCGACCCTGTGGGCCATACCTGTTGGGATTTGCAGTGGCGTAGACGGGCCGACGGGAGCGGGCCGGACCGATCCATCGGCAGGCTGTAGCGAGCCGGCGACGAACGAGTCAAACCGTCGGGACGTTGGATCCGGCACAGCTTTTACCCGGCCGGAGGCAGAATTTCGGGGTGGATTATGAGCGGGTCAGGCTCGATCGACAGTGCCATCCAGCGCGTAAGAGACCGGTTCGACGCAGCGGCCGAGGAAGCCGACCAGCTGAGCGACCAGGCCAAACAGGACGTGCGAGAGGCTGTCGACGACCTCGAACGGAAGATCGACGAGCTCCGCAACGAGCGGTAACCGGCGACGAGACGGACCACTTTTCTTCACGCCCAGGCCGACAGGCCCGGCGAGTTCCCCATCCCCGGAGGGCCGTCTGCAGGCAGTCGTGGCACAGGCTTTACCCGGCCGGGGTTCCAAGTCCGGGCTGCCTTTCCTCGCCCACAGGTCAGTCACTACCATGCCCAACGAAACCGCCTTCACCACGTTCGTCGCTCTCGTCGACGTCGTGGACGAGACCGCACAGAACGCCCAGGAGTTCGCGGCCATCTGGGGGGACATCGAGCGGGAACTAGATGATATCGGGGTCCGCGTCGAGGAGTCCTACGCCGTCCTCGGCGCGGTCGACTTCCTCGTCATCTTCGAGGCCGAGGACCCCGACCAGGCGTTCCAGGCCTCGCTCATCCTCGAACGCCACGGATTCGACACCCAGACCATGGAAATGACGCCGACCGACCGGTTCGCCCAGGTCGTCAAGGACGTCTGAACGGGCGGGAACGGACGCTGTCGCACCAGAGGTAGTACTTTCACGACTGCCGACGAACTCGGCCGGTATGGACCTCCGTCGGTGGACGCCGTTCACGTTTCTCGTCCCGCAGCGATACGTGGACGACGGCCGGTTCTGGGCGGAGTTCGACCTAGAGGCGTGGGCGGCCGACCGGTACGACTGGGACCAGGACCCCTGGAACGGACTCCGGGACTTCGCGAAGCGCCCCCGAGAGACCGTCCGGGACGAGGAAGGAGACTGCGAGGATTTCGCGCTCGTCGCCGCCTCGTGGGCCGTCGCCCACGACCGGGAGGACGTCGGGCTGGCGTTCTGCTGGAAGTGGCCGTACCCCTGGCCCAGGCACGTCGTCGCCTACGACGCGGACCGGGTCTACTCCTCCGGAGAGATCTCACGCCAGCGCGTCGGCGACTGGGTCGCGGAGTCGGACTACGTCTACTCGGTCAGTCGTCCGATCACGCGATAGGACTTCCCACCTGCGTTCGAAACGGGGCAGGTCTATCGCTCGGTTGCAGGAGTGTCGGTCTCGACGAGCGCCAGTTCGTTCCCCCAGCGGACGAGCGACCCGACGAGGAACGGGAGTACGCCGATGGCGAGGCCCTCTACGGCATAGACGAACAGCCCCTCGAGTTCGAGAAAATACGCGAGCTGTTCCTGGAACGTTCTGTACGACAGGCCGGGGAACGCGTGGTAGGCACGGAATCCGAGCAGCGACGCGAACGAGACGAGCCAGGCGACCAGGGGGCCACCACGGACGTACCCGACCACTGTCGCCGCGCCGATACCGACCAGGGCTGCTCCTCCGGGAACGAACACGACGCCACCCGAGACCACGAAGAGGTCGAGGACGTACGCCGCGAACGTCACCACAGCGAGCAGGACGCCTATAGCCGACCAGCGGGCCCACCGGTCCCGGGACGGACGGTGACCGACAGTCGACAGCAGCACCATCACCGGCACCCGTTCGGTACCCACCTGCACCCCGATGTGACTGTCACTTCCCCACACGCAGGAGTTCCATTTCGCAACTACCAAATAGGCGTTGGCGGTAGATTCGTACGATTGAGGAATGCCAGAGACACAGGTACTCGAGCGCATCAAGGACGCCGAGAGCGAGGCCGACGAGATAGTCGCCGAGGCCGAGGCCGAGGCCGACGAAATCGTCTCCGAGGCCAGGCAGGAGGCCGACGAGATCCGCGAGCAGGCCAGGCAGGAGGCCGAGGCCGCTGCCGAGGACCGTCTCGAATCGGCCCGCGAGGAGATCGAGGCCGAGCGCGAGGAGATCCTCGCGGAGGGCGAGGAAGAACGGGAAGCTCTCGTCGAGGACGCCGAGGACCGCACCGACGAGGTAGTCTCGTACGTCACCGACCTGTTCGAGGAGGCGGTACATGCTCAGACCTGAGCGGATGAGCCGGGTCTCGGTGACGGGGTCCAAGAAGGTCATGGACGAGGTCGTCGAGACGGTCTACGACCTGAACCTGCTGCACGTCACCGAGTACGACGGCTCCTGGGACGGCTTCTCGCCCGGCGACCCCGAAGAGGGCGCCGACGAGGCCGCCGAGAAGCTCGTCACCGTCCGGGCGCTCGAGAGCATCCTCGACGTCACCGAGGAGGACGCCGGCCCGGGCAACCGCATCGTCACCGACGAGGCCCTCGAGGACGAACTCGAGGACATCCGCCAGGAGGTCAACGAACTCGACGACCGCCGGTCAGACGTCCGGGACGAACTCCGGTCAGTCGAAGACCGCATCGGCGCGATGGAGCCGTTCGTCGACCTGGGCATCGACCTCGACCTCCTGAAGGGTTACGACAGCCTCGCCGTCGAAGTCGGCGAGGGTGACGCGGACACCGTTCGGACTGCCCTCGCGGACAGCGAGATAGAGACCTACGAGGTCTTCGCCAGCGAGGGCACGGTGGCCGCCTTCGCCCGGACCGACGAGGCGACCCTCCAGGACGCGCTCGTCGAGGCCAACCTCACGGCGCTCGAAGTGCCCGACGGCGAGGGCGACCCGAGCGAGTACCTCTCCGAGCTGCGCCACCGCAAGCAGCAACTCGATTCCAAGCTCACCACCGTCGAGGGCGAACTCGAAGACCTCCGGCTGGAAGTCGGTGGTTTCCTCCTGGCAGCAGAGGAGAAGCTGACCATCGAGGTGGACAAGCGCGAGGCGCCGCTGACGTTCGCCACCACCGCCAACGCTTTCATCGCCGAGGGCTGGATTCCCAGCGAGCGCTACGACGAGTTCGAGTCGGCCGTCGTCGCGGCCGTCGACGACCACGTCGAAGTCACGGAGATAGAGCGAGCCAGCTACGACGAGCACGGTCACGTCCACGACCACGAAGAGGTCACCGACGAGGGCACCGGTTCCGAATCGCCCGGTGCGCCCGCCGCGACCGCCGACGGCGGCGAGGCGGACGACGTGGCGACGGACGGCGGTGACGAGGAAGTCGCCGCGGACGGGGGTACCGTCACGATGAACGACGACGGCCCGCCGGTCGTCCAGGACAATCCCGAACCGGTCAAGCCCTTCGAGGCGCTGACCGAGGTGATCAACCGGCCCAAGTACACCGAGTTCGACCCCACCGTCATCGTCTTCCTGACGTTCCCGGCCTTCTTCGGGTTCATGATCGGCGACCTGGGATACGGCGCACTGTACCTCCTGGGCGGGGTCTGGCTCGCCAAGAGCTTCGACAGCGACGTGATTCGCAGCCTCGGCGGCGTCGGCATCTGGGCGGGGATCTTCACGATGATCTTCGGTGTCCTGTACGGCGAGATATTCGGCCTGCACGTCCTGGGCGAGATCGTCTGGGGCGGTCACCCGCCGATGCGCAAGGGCCTCCAGCCGGCCTTCGGTGACTACGCCCTGCTGTGGCTGACGCTCAGCCTGTTCGCCGGGATGGTCCACCTCCTCATCGGGTGGACGTTCGACTTCGTCGAGAACCTGAGCCACGGCATCTGGGACGCAGTCACCGAGAGCGGGTCCTGGATCATCATGATGTTCAGCCTCTGGGGCTGGATCTTCGCCGACACGCCGCCGGGCGGGAAGGCACCGGGCTTTCTGGTAGGCCCGGATAGCCTCTTCGCCAGCGGGGGCGTCGCCGACATCGGCTTCACGAAGCTCCCGGCAGTATACGTATTCACGCTACCCGAGGCCATTCCCGGTCTCGGTGGCTATCCCGTTTCGGGATGGCTGCTCGGCTTCGTGGTCGGTGCGTACCTGCTCTACAAGGGCGACCCCATCGAAGTAGTCGAATCGCTGAACGTGATGGTGAACGTCCTGTCGTACACCCGGATCGCCGCCGTGTTGCTCGCCAAGGCAGGGATGGCGTTCGTCGTCAACCTCCTGTTCTTCGGCGCGTACCGGACACACGGCGAGTTCCACTTCATGACCGGTAAGACCGCCAGCGACGTGGCCGCCGAGTACGGCGGCGAGGCGACGGTCATGTTCGACGGCCTCATCCACATGGGTATCGCCGGCCTCGCCGTCGGTGTGCTCGTCCTGCTCATCGGCCACCTGCTCGTGCTCGTCCTCGGCATCACGAGCGCCGGTCTTCAGGCGGTGCGTCTCGAGTACGTCGAGTTCTTCGGGAAGTTCTTCGAGGGCGGCGGCAAGCCCTACTCCCCGTTCGGCACCGAGCGAACCTACACCAGCGACTGACGGCAGTTCGCTTTTTCCGACGGGCCGGCGCGCCCGAGCGGCAAATCCAAACACCAGCCCACCTCGCACACAGTTATCCGTTCAGCGGCGCGCTTCGGCCGCTGCTCGCCCCCTGCTACCAGCTCACAACGGCAGGCGGAAGAAGCCGTAAACCGGCCGATCAGCGGGCTGTCCGGTCGTTTTGGGAAGTTTTATGAATACGGTGGGCCGACATTCGCCTGTTCGTAACCACGAGGACCATCATGTTCGACGCATTCGCCACGATCCTGACGACGTTCGTACTGGCAACACAAGACGGTGCCGCGGCTGCAGCGCCCGCCATCCCTGCAAGCGCAGGGGCCGCCCTGGCCGTCGGCCTGGCCGCGCTCGGTGCCGGCCTCGCAGAGCGCGGCATCGGCGCCGCCGCCGTCGGCGCGACAGCCGAGGACCCCGACATGTTCGGTCGCGGTCTAATCCTCACGGTCCTGCCGGAGACGCTCGTGATCCTCGCGCTGGTCACCGTCTTCGTCGTCTAAACACCCCATTTTCCAACAATGAGCCTCGATACAGTCGTAGAGGACATCCGAGACGAAGCGCGCGTGCGTGCGGAGGAGATACTGGAAGAGGCCGAGCAGGAGGCCGACGAGATCGTCGCCGAAGCCGAGGCCGACGCCGAGGAGATCCGAGAGGAGCGCCAGGCCGAGGTCGAGCGGGAGATCGACCAGCTCCGCGAACAGCGCATCTCGAGCGCGAAGCTCGAAGCCAAACAACAGCGCCTCGAGGCCCGCCGCGACGTCCTCCAGGACGTCCGC
>CAZGAX010000021.1:0-33280 GCA_964523745.1 uncultured Halobacteriales archaeon
CCAACAGTTTAAGTCAGAAGACGGGACCAGACCCGCCCATGCACCGGAGAACGTTCCTGGGTGTGGTCGGCGGAGGGCTCCTCCTGCCAGGATGTACGAGTGATTCGAACGACGGCGAGGGCAACGGAAGTTCGGCGCCGACGGTGACACGGACGCCGACGCAGACGCCGACGGCGACCGCGACGCCCCGACCGACGCCGTCGATGGGCGAGGTGACGCAGCTGGTCCACTGGACCGACCCCGCCGGCGACGTCGTCTCGCACCGCGTCGACGGGACGGCCGCAGGGTCACCCACCTGGCTCGGGTACGGCGCCGACCTGCCCGTCCACGACGGGCGGGTCGAGGCCGACTACGAACTGACGGTTCGAAACGAGGCCGGCGACGTCGCGGTCTCCCACACGACCAGCACTGCCACGACCGTTTCGGGGTCCGGGGACGCGTACTCGGACGACAAAGTCGGTGCGCTCGGGCCGGGGACGCTCTCGGAGGGAACCTACACGGCCCAAGTTTCGGTGACCGACCGCGTCGCCGGGACCACCGACGGTCCGGCGACGACCACCGTCTCCGTCGTCGAACCGCTCGACCGGGCGGAGGCGGACATTACCTTCGAGGGTATCGACCGTGTCGACGGCTGGTCGAGCGTGGCGATGAAGTGGGCGGTGACGAACACCAGCGACCGTGACAGCGGCGTCGTGACCGGACTGAGCGTCAAGCCCGACGGGGCGGCCGACAACCGCTACCAGTCGATCCAGGCGACGATCGGCTTCGACGTCCCCGCCGGGGTCGAACGGACCTACCGTAGCGAGGGCTGGAACTTCGAGATCTTCGAGAACGTCGACGAAGTCACGTTCCGGTTCGACGCCTACAACTTCTCCTGGACCG
The DNA here is from genome assembly GCA_964523745.1 of uncultured Halobacteriales archaeon. Lineage (GTDB taxonomy): Archaea > Halobacteriota > Halobacteria > Halobacteriales > Haloarculaceae > CAZGAX01. The sequence continues at coordinate 883 of CAZGAX010000021.1, forward strand.
TCCCGGTCCGGTAGTGTCGGGCGTGGGTTACCCCATCTCGGTCGCCGACAGAACGCTGTCCAGCAGCACGTCGAACCGGTACCCGTCCCGGTACTCGACGACCTTCCGTTCCCAGTCGACGTCGACGACGCCTGCGTCGTCGAGTTTCGGAAGGTGGGTGTGATGCAGCTGGATCCGCGCTTCCCGCACCGAATCGGGCCCCGGCGTCGCCTCTCCCCCGAGCGCTGTCGCCAGGGCGTCGATGGTCGCCGTGTCGTTACGCTCCGCCGTCAGGTTTCGCAGCACCCTCCGTCGCGTCGAATCCGCCAGAAGCCGCAGCAGTCGGTCGACGTCGTGGCCCGGGCCCTCGGTCGTCGAGCGTTCGTTAGTTGTCATTAATCTCCCCTCCTCGCACCCCCTTACCATTCGGCGATAGTATACCCTGGTAACCGTTCGCCGTCACGTCCTGTGAAACGAAGAACCCGGGTCCCCGGTGCCTGGCCGTTTGTCAATTACCCGTCTGCCATCTTTCACTTATTCGGCGGTATCGTCGAGCCAGTCGAGCGGCCGGTCGAACTCGGTGCGGATCAGGTGTTCTTCGCTTACGGTCACTTCGCCATCTGCCAGCTGTGCCAGTGCGGTGACGACCCGGGTGATGTCTTCGTTCGACTCTCCGACGGCCTCGACGCGGACGTTGTCCTCGCCGTCCATCATCTCTCTAACGTTTACCACGCCCGGTATCTCGAGAGCGGCTCTGGCGACGGTTTCCCGTTCCAGGATCGGCGCGGTGCAGATTACCAGAACGTGCATGGGATAGCCGGCTCGTTCGTAGTCGATCGTCGCCTGGTAGTCCGTGATGATGCCGTCGCTCTCGAGCTGGTCGATGCGGTTGCTGACGGTGCTCGGCGTCACCCCGACCCTGTCGGCGATCTCCCGGGTCGTCGTGTTCCGGGCGTCCAGCTGTAGGGAATAGAGGATCTCCCGGTCCACCCTGTCGAGCAGTATCCCGGACATGGGTGACGCTATGCCAAGCGAGTGGAAAAACCCCTCCGCTGGCGCAGGGCGGCCGGACGTCGGGTTCGATGGACCGTCGCGCCTTGTCCGCGACCGTTCACGAAATAACGCTGCCGTACTCGACCGGGGTGACGTATAGCTATCTTCTAACTTTGCGTCTGGATGGGGTAGCAGGCGGCGTATGTACGCAAGCACCGTACTCCAGGTACAGGTCCCGACGTGGCTCCAGGACACCATCGCCAACCTCGTCGCGTTCCTCCCGCGACTGGTCGGGGCGATCGTCATCCTCATCATCGGATGGATCGTCGGCATGCTCGTGGCCCGGGTCGTCCGCAGATTAACCGATGCGGTCGAACTCGACGAGATGGTGGTCCAGACGCCACTCGGACGTATCCTCGGTGGAAGCGAACGGGCAGTGAGCAAGGCGTTTGGCAAACTCGGCGCGTGGTTCGTCTACGCGCTCGCCATCCTCGCCGCGGCGAACGCGCTGGCGATTCCGACGCTGTCCCAGTGGCTCGCCACCGCGGTGTCGTACCTCCCGGCGTTCATCGCCGGCCTCGCGGTCATCGTGCTGGGATTCGTCGTCGCCGACTTCATCGGTGACGCCATCCAGCGCACGAGAGCGGCGACCCAGACGGCGTACACCTCCTGGTTCGCCGCCGGTACGCGCCTGTTCCTCTACTTCACCGCCATCGTCATCGGCCTGGACACGATGGGCATCGACGTCTCTATCCTCTACGTCTTCGCCCAGGCACTGTCCTGGGGACTGGCGGCCGCTATCGCCATCGGCGTCGGCATCGCCCTGGGCTGGGGCGGCAAGGACTACGTCTCGAACAACATCGACCGCTGGATGGGCCAGGCCACCGACGCGACGCCCGAACCGCCGGGTAATCGCGGCGGAGGCGGTCCGGGCGGTGGTGGCGGCAGTGCGGGCGGCGGCAGCACCGGCGGCCGCGAACCCGACGGCGGCAGCGACCAGGAGCGGTAAGTCACTACGGCTGTCGGGCCCCACCAATCGAACGCTGTACGCAGTTCGGTTCGAGGCGAAAACCGGCTCGAGCGGCCCGGTCGACGCCGATCCCGCGTTCCCCTTTTATATCACCGGCCATAACCGCGAGAATTCATACCCGGTATCGGCGTGTGGTATCACGTACCGATGTCAGTTGACCGTACACGATTCCTGACCGTGTTCCTGGTCGGGAATCTGCTGTTTTTCGGCGTCGTCGCGAGCATCGTCGCCGCCGGTGTTGCCGTCGCAGTGCCGACGGCCGGGATCGGGGGCTTCACCGTCACGTTCGACGAACTCCAGGGGGAGGGGTTCACGCAGTATCCCACGGTAGAGAACAGTAGCGAGTGTGCCGCCTACCCCTCGGCCGTGGCACAGATAGAGTCGGGCACCATCGAGGGGCTCCACCTCTACAAGGACATCAAGATCCCCGATGCGGTGCCGGGTGGGGGCCAGGTGTTACGCCTCTCGATACAGAGTGACAAGACTGTCCAGTTCTCCGGGCTGACACAGAAGTTCACCTACTTGCGAGGTGACCTCGCGTTCACCGAAGGCCAGCGCATTTCCCAGAGCACCAGCGGGGACGTGAAAAACCGGCTGTCACTGTCCTCGCCCGCCATCACCATCAAGGACGGACAGATCAAGGCACAGAGCCAGTTCGTCAAGAGCATCACGCTCACCGGGTCGTCGGTGGAGATGACGATGAATCCCGACGAGTCTGCCGACTTCCCGAAGTCACCGTGTGCCGCCACCAACGAGTCCGAAGGGTAGGTGCCACCCATGCTAACTACACTCAACCGGAAACGCGGACGGTTCGCGAACTGGCGGCGTGACCGCCCGTTCTGGGGCGGCTTCACGCTCACGTTGGCGGGACTCGTCATCGGTATCATCCCGTTGGACCTGGCGCTGAAGTTCGCGCTCATCCCGACCAGTTTCGCGTTCGTCGGCCTGGTGTTCGCCGTCTTCGTGGTACTGTGTGGCGTCTTCGCCACCGTCCAGCCGCAGTTCGCCTCGTTCTTCGGGGCCGCCGGCATCCTGCTGTCGGTCGCGTCGCTGTTCGGCGCCCTCGGCGGGTTCGGGGTCGGTACCATCCTCGGTATCACCGGCGGGTCGCTCTGCGTCGCGTGGGTCCACCCCGAAGAGATCGAAGACGAAGAGGACCTCGCCCTGGGGGTGCGGTCCAAGGTTTCCTCGGCGCGGGCGAGCGTCGTCGCGTTGCTGTTCTGACGAGGCAGCGGACCACAAACCGCACTGCTTCGTGCCCGGTGTGCCCGGGTGCTTACCACGGTTTTTCTGGAAACGGAACGTCTCGCAGCTACGAGCACGCCGAGACGCTCCGGGAGGACGTTACGGCGTCTGGGCCTTCCCACAGATCGACGAGACCACGCGGGATTCGGCCTTGCGGAGGTGTTCGTCGATCGTGCTCGTCGCACAGTCGAGTTCGTCGGCGATGTCCTCGTGGGTGGCTCGCCGGGGAACCTCGTAGTAGCCCAGTTCGACGGCCGTCCGGACGACTTCTCGTTGCCGCGTGGTCAACTGCTCGGCGGTGCCGCCCGTGTCGGGGTCGTACTTGCCGGCCCGGACCACTCCCCAGTCGATCTGGTCGGGGATCCGCCGGATCGCTTCCTTCAGTAGCTGTTGCTGGCCGGCGACGGTGACGATCAGGCTGCCGTCGTCTTTGAACTCGATTGGCGTGTCGATAACCAGCGCGTACCGGTCGACGAGACGCATGAGGCTGCCGGCGGGTTCGCCCGGCGTGACGTACATGTAGACGTAGAACTCGTCGTCCAGGTCGTGGTACACGTCGAACGACCGGACCCGCTCGTGGCCGTCGAGTTCCGCGGCGACGACGTCCGCGTCGCCGCGAAGACGGTAGTACAGGATGCCGTCGCCGTTCGAGAGCGCGTTGACGTGAATCAGGCGCTCCCGAGAAACGGCGGGTTCGGTGGCGAGACGCCGACCAACCGGGTGGATTCCCTCACCGGCCGGAGTGAGTTCGAGCGTGGCATACCGCATGGTGGCCGCTAGCACGAAGGGAGGTGATTTGATTATGTTGGTCGTAACCGTATAAAAGACCGGAAATGCCCCGGACAATCGATAATTGGATCGTCTGTGTACTGGTACCAAGATGGTCACGACCAGGAGAGCAGGGACGCTCGTCGTCTGCCTGGTGCTCGTACTCGGTGGGGTTCCCATCCAGGGTCTGGCGGGTGTATCGGGGGCTAGCGACTCGGGGGAAGGGAGCCAGTCTCAACAGAACCTGGCGCCGGCGATCAAGGACGCGCTGGGCTGTTATCCCGGGGTAGCGCTGTCAGACATCTCGATGACCGTTACCCGGCAGACGGCGACTAACCTCCAGACGCAGGGAGCGCGAGCGGTATCGGATACGAACGGAGGCGACGAGACGTTCCGCCTGTCCGCCGAACGGGTCGACGCCGAACAGATCTGCCTCAGGAGCGTTTCCGCGACCGATGGCGGCACCATCGCCGTCAAGATGAAGGGGGTCGACCTGCGCGGGGTGACAATCCAGGGACCGGCCGACATCGCGTTCGACCGAGGGACGGCGGATTCGATGACCGTCTGGATGCCTCCCTCGTCCGCCATCAAACTCCTGGCCCAGATACCCGGCGCGCTCGGCCCCGGGTCGTCAGACAACGGTACCGGGAGCGGGCCGGTCGGCAACGCGACCGATCCGGTGGACGACGCTCTGAACGAGACGACCGATGCCGTGAACGATACCACGGACGTGGTGAACGACACTATCGACAACACGACGGACGCAGTCGACAACACGACGGACGCGGTCGACGATACCATCGACAATACGACGGACGTGGTAAACGACACCATCGACAACACGACGGATGCAGTCGAGGACACCGTCGACAATACGACTGACGCCGTCGACGACGCCGTGGACAACACGACGGACACGGTGGACGAGACGGTAGACGACACAACGGACGCGGTCGATAATTCGACGGACGCCGTCGATAACACGACAGGCGTTATCGACAACACGACCGACGCCGTCGACGATACCGTCGACGAGACGACCGATGCAGTGGATAGCACGGTGAACCAGACGACCGATGCCGTCGACGAGACGACGGAGGCAGTGGACGATACCGTGAACGAGACGACTGACGCCGTCGAAGAATCGGTGAACGAGACGACAGAGACGGTCGATCAGACGTCAGGGACACTGAACGAGACCACAGACGCGGTCACGGGGGTGACGAACGGATCGACCGACGCTATCACCGACACAGCGAACGAAACAACCGACGTCCTGGGCGAGACGACGGACACGCTCTTCGGAGCGGTGAGTGAGACGTCGTAGCGTCTCGAGAACGGAGACCGGAACGGTCCCCGATCCACGGCCGAAGACGGCCAGGCAGTGGTACTGCCGTCCGGTTCCGGTTCGAGCTACCCGCAGTTCAGCCGCTTGCGGAGCGCTTTCGTCTCGGTTTCGATGTCCACGGACGCCGTGGCGTCGATACCCTCGTCCTTGTATTCGCCGACGATAGTGATGACCTCGCCGAGGTCGTTACACGCCGCCCCGTCGTCGCCCGCATCGAGGTGGGCCGTGGCGTCGTCGAGCGCCTCGTGGAGGTCGGCGGCGATCCGGTCGACCATCTCCCCCGCGTCGTGGTACTGGTCGACGAGGTCGCGGAGGCGCTGGATGGTGATCGGTTTGACAGTCACCGGGAGCGTGCAGGTAGCCCGCTCGCCCAGCCCTTCCGGGTTGGCCAGCAGCGTCACCTCGTAGTCGGCCGGCGGTACCTTGGGGCGAATGTCGAGCGTCCCGGTCGTCTCGTGACCGATGGCGAGTGCCCGGTCCACCGATTCGTCGGGGATCTTGAACCCGTCCGAGTACGGCTGGACGTCGTCGACGCGGAGGTCGCTGACGATGCCGTCGGGGTCCGTGGCGCCGACTTCTGCCGTCGTCCGATTGGTGTGATACAGCTCGAGAGCCCGGCAGTCGAACTCGATGGGCTGGTTCTGGTCGGTCGACGAGACCGGTTCGGCCGGTTGCGTGACGATATCTGGGCGAGACTCGCCGGTCTGGATCTGGTACTCCTGTCTGAAGATGTGGTCTTCCTTCTCGTCCGAACCCATCCACCACATGGGGTCGTCGTGGAGGTAGACGACGATCATCCGGTTGGCCTCCAGTTCGAGGTCCTGGCGGAACGCGACCACCCGCCCGTCGACTTCGATCTCCAGGCGATACTCGTTCTCGATGACGTCCAGGGCCTGCTGCCACTGTCCCCGTTCGAGCGTCCCGCTCCGCTCGTCGTCCGGAATGCGAGGGTCGGCCTCCGGCTTCGGGAACAGCCGCCAGTCGATCGTCTCGGGCCTGCCGGTGTGGCGTATCTCGAACCGCGTGTCCCCCGTCGGCGAGAAGTCGTTCTCGTAGAAGGACAGTTCGTAGTCGGCGTCGCCGACCTGCCGAAAGACTGCCGTGTAGCTGTCGCCCTCCTCGAGCAGGACCGACGCCGACGCCAGCGGTTCGTCGTCGGGTTCGTCTCGCTGTCTCGCCTCGAAGGTGTAGGTGCCGTAGACGCCATTGGCGTCCGAGTCGATCGTGAACGCACCCTGGTCTTCGGTCGGGTGTATCGTGACGAGCGGTTGCTCGTGGTAATTGACGTAGACGTCCACCGCCCGGTCGGCGGTGTTCATCAGCCAGCACCGGGCGTCGCGAATGGGTCGTTCGTTCGTCATCCGTACTCGGAGATCGGGATTCGCCGGGAAAAGGGGATAAAACGTGACAACTCCCTACGCTGTTTGCCGGCCCGGGGCGGTCCTCACCCACAGTCCAGGCGCTTGCGGATCGCTTTGACCTCCGGCAGGACGTCGTTCAGCGCCGTCTCGCTGACGCCCTTGTCCTTGTAGTTGTCCGTGTGATCGATGACGTCCTTCAGGGCCCGGCAGGCTTTCTGGACCTCGTCGGCGTCGAGATGCTGGGCGGCGTCGTCTAAGATGGCGTTCAGCTCCGTGGCGTGGACCTGTTCGATTTCGTCGGACAGCTGGTATTCGTCGACGAGGTCGTAGATGCGAGCGACGGTCGTCGGCTCGACTACGACGGGAACCGTACAGCTGGCCGTCTCGCCCAGGCTACCCGGATTGGCCGCAATCTGTACGTCGTAGTTGTCGGGCTGGACGTCCGAGTTGACGCGGAGTGCCGCCGTGGTTTCACCGCCGTAGACGTCCGTCCGGTCGACGCTGTTGTCGACGATGGTTATGTCGTCGGTCGGCGGGTCGACCGACTCGATGGCCAGGCCGGTGACGTAGCCGTCGGGGTCGGTCGCACCGATTTCCGTCTCGCGAACGTTCGTCTCGTAGACGTGAAACGGGTCGAAGTCGAACTCGATAGGCCGGTTGGTGTCGGCGACCGACACCGGCTCCAGCGGGTCCGAGACGGTGTCCTTCTCGTCGCCGCCCGACCTGACCTCGAACGCCTGGATCAGGATCCACTTGCCCTCGTCGATGCCGGTGTCGGAGGCCTCCTCGTAGTTGTGCTCGGGGGAGATGTGTAGCGGGTCGGGGTCGCCCACGACGTAACAGACGTACGTCGTTTCGATCTCGAGTTCGAGGTCGCGCTCGATAGTGACGACCTCGCCGTCGGCCAGTACTTCCATCAGGTAGTCGCTCTCGGTAACGTCGGTGGCTTCCTGCCACTGGCCCTGCTGGAGCGTGCCGCTCCGGGGGTCGTCCGGAATTCTGGGTGTCTCCCCGTTCTGTGAGATCCGCCAGTCGAGTTCCTGGTGGGCCGTGTTCTGGCGGACGACGAGCCGTGCGTCGGTCGACGGAGAATAGTCGTTCCGGTAGATAGACATCCGGTAGTTCCCGGGGTCCATCTCGTGGAGGACGGCGGCGAAGCTGTCGCCCTCGTCCAGATCGACCGAGGCCGACGCCAGCACCGGCGAGTCGGGGTCGTCTTTCTCCCGGGCCTCGAAGGTGTAGGTCCCGAAGGGCCTGTCCACGGTCCCGTCGAGCGTGAGAACCGGGCCGATGGCCAGCGGTTTGACGTCGTCGATCGTCGGCGTCGGTTCGTAATTGACGTAGACGTCAACGGCCCGGTCGATGCCGTTGACCAGCCAGCAGCGCGCCTTGTCGATGGGCATGTCCTTCTCGTCGACCATCTGTGTACGGCTCTCGGTGGTGGGTTGGGAAGTGCCACTGAGACGTAGTAGCACGACGACCGGTCACGACCGTTGAAATAGGAGCGATCTCACCGCCTACACCGGGTCTCTCACACCGAAGATCTGGCTCGTTGGCCCATCACGAACAAGCGACGTTTTTGGTCGACCAGCAGAGATGGGAGGCATGCACCGCCCGGACCTCCGCCGTGGCCTGCGCGACGTCTCTCCGCTCTTGCTCGGCGTCGTCCCCTTCGGAATCGTCGCCGGCATCGCCGCCGCAAACGCCGGCCTCGGCCTCCACGAGGCCGTCGCGCTGTCGGTCGTCGTCTTCGCCGGCGCCTCCCAGCTTGCCGCACTCGACCTCCTCGGCCAGGACGCACCCCTCGCCGTCGTCGTCCTGACCGCCACCGTGATCAACCTCCGGATGTTGATGTACTCGGCGTCGATCGCCCCGTACCTCCAGGGGCTGTCGCGGCGCTGGAAAGCCGGCATCGCCTACCTGCTGACCGACCAGGCCTACGCCCTGTCGGTCGCCCAGTACCGTACCGAGCGGTCAGTCGACCGCCTGGCGTACTACCTGGGCACCGCCTTCACCCTCTGGGTCGCCTGGCAACTGACGACCGTCGTTGGCTACGTCCTCGGGCGGGGCATCCCCGAAGCCTGGGGTCTGGAGTTCACCGTCCCGTTGGTCTTTCTCGCCCTGCTCGTCCCCGCCGTCGAGGACGTCCCGAGTCTCGTCGCCGCCGTCCTGGGTGGCGGCGTCGCCGTCTTCGGCGGCGGCCTGCCGCTCAATCTCGGTCTCATCGTCGGTGCTCTCGCTGGCATTATCGGCGGACTGGTCACCGAGACCGTGCGAGGAGGGACGGATGCCGACTAGCTACGCCGCGCCGGCTATCCTGGGGGTCATCTTCGTCATCGGCGCCATTACGTTCGCCATCCGGGCGTCGTTCATCGCGCTATTCGGCTGGCTCGACGCCGTGCCGGCATGGTTCGAGCGGGCGCTCCGGTACGTCCCCGCCGCCGTCCTCGCTGCGCTGGCCCTCCCAGCGATGGTCGTCGTCGGCCCCGAGGGAAGTCTCGCGGTCGACAAGCTGGTGGCCGGCGGCCTCGCGGCGGGCGTCGCCTGGCGGACCGAGAACGTCTTCGCGACGATGGCCGCCGGGATGGGCACGCTCTGGCTCGTCCGGCTGGTGCTGTGAGCGAGGAAACGAAAGGCAGCCCCAAACACCATAAATTTTTAAATAGAATTTCATATCCACCAAGCTTCTGAGATATATTTCGGGAGGTCGGTCAGACGACCTGTGGGATTGCCCCAGCGTCGCACCTTGACGGACAACGTCCACGTCGACCAGTTATCCCGGAGGTTGAAGCCGTTTCCGTAGAGAGACTCAAATTGCGACAGGGAGTGACCCGAGTTTATTATAATAGATGGTTCTCTACCCCCTATTTTTGAATATAGCTTAGTATTTGGGAGTAATACCGCTTCTAATGCCAATATTCGGAACAAAAAACAGACTTTTCGCACGATCGTCCCCTCCCTTCGGGCGGAAGCGCTGCTTCGGACAGAAGTTTACTTCAGATTATATATCACTTTTTGATAATACATTTAGTATTGAACTATTAGGTCGCTCCCGACTCGGCAATCGGTCGTTCGGGGCCGTGGCCGTGGGCGTCCAGCCAGTGGCAGCAAGGTTTCTCTCGGATACTGCAGCACCTCGCGGCCGATCGTACCGTGATTCGTGCGCTGGGACGTCGGCTCCAGGGACCGGCACATCGTGGAAAGGGATGGATAGACCCGTCCATTACACTACTATAGTTGTAATCCTACAGTCATCCCGGGTTACCACAGCTCAGCGTGCCGCGCCGCCGTCGGTGACTCGAACTCGACAGTCCGGGCACCCCCACTGACCGAATCGCCTTCCGTTCCCAGACGGAGGACACCCAAACGCGCGTTTCGTGTTTGCGAACGGTTCCCTGGCCGATAGAATGTAACGAAGGACTACGAATGAGCAATATTCAATTCGATTTCGTTGGCGATACTGAGTAGTAGTTCGGGAATTTCATCCTCGGCGGTCCGTCCCTTCATTCGGTGGGATGGGCCCGATACTGCACAGGCCCCGATGATTTCGTCGTTCGGTTTCGTTATGGGTGCAGCGACGGCGTACAGCCCTTTCGTACTCTCGCCCTTGTTGATCGCGTAGCCCCGGTCGCGGGTTCGCTCGAGTTCCTCGAGCAGGGCGTCCCTGTCAGTGATCGTCTTCTCGGTGGCGGATTTCACCCCCGGGCGTTCGAGAATGGACTCGACTCGCGTCTCGGGCATGTGAGCGAGCATCGCCTTGCCGGAGGCCGTCTGGTGCATTCGGAGATGGGTCCCCGGGCGAGTCCGGGTCGAGACGCCACGGCGGCCGACCTCCTTGAAGACGATCACCGACCAGCCCCGTTCTTCGACCATGAACTGGGCCACTTCACCGGTTTCCTCGGCGACTTCGGCGATCCGTGGCCTGATGAACTGGATTCCTGGATAGTGCTGTCTGACCTCGCTCCCGAAGTCCAGGTATCGAAGGCTCAGGCGGTACCGCTCGCCCTCTTTGACCACGAAACCGACCTCCTTGAGGGTGTTCAGGTGTTTGTGGACGTTGCTCTTCGAGAGTCCCGTCTCACGGGCGAGGTCCGAGATGCCGGCCAGATTTTGCCGTTTGAGCGATTCGATAATCGTAACCGACGTTTCGACGGACTTGACCGTCGCAACCCCGGAATCGGGCGTGTCACCGGTTCGCTCGCCGTTTGTCATGCGTGTCACTCCTTACCGCAGACTAATGTCGTTTTCTATTTTGGAACGAAATGGAGATATATTTCCTAGAAAGGTAGGTACTGTTCGCATTTGGAGAACGTGAGTGGCGCGAGCGACGGGTCCCTGGCAGGAGAACGAACGGCGAGCGGATCAGGCGGCCAAATCCACGCGAACGGAGCAGCCTACGCGTCGGAACCCTGCGTCCGAATCGCGCTCTCGAATTCGTCTATCTCGGTTTCAGAAAAGCCCGCCGACGCCAGCGCGTCTCGGGTGTGTTCGCCCAGTTCGGGGACGCCCCGGTCGATGGCCGTCTCTGCGTGCTCGAACGTGACGGGGTGGCGAATCGCCTCGAACGCCCCGTCTTCGTCCTCGACGGTGGTTAGGAGGTCCCGGCCACGAACGTGTTCGTCCTCCCAGAGTTCGGCCGTGTCGTAGATCGGGGCCGCCGGTACCTGGGCAGTCGTGAGTTCGTCGAACCAGTGGTCACAGGAGTCCCGTTCGAACGCCGCCGTCAGTATCGCCTCGAGGTCCGCTCGATTCTCGCGGCGGGCATCCATCGTCGCGAATCGAGTGTCGTCGGCCAGCTCCGGGCGGTCGATGACCGAACAGAGCCGGCGCCAGTGGTCGTCGGTCACGACGACGACCGCTAACGGGGTATCGGCGGTCGGGAAGACGCCGTAGGGAACGAACTCGGTGAGTTTGTTGCCCATCCGGGGATACGGCTCTCCGGTGGCGAACGTGTAGCCGGCGCGAACGGTGAGCCAGGAGATCGTACTGTCGAGCATCGAGACGTCGATGTATTCGCCCGTGCCGTTTCGCTCGCGCTGGAACAGTGACAGGAGGATGCTCTGGACGGCGTACATCGACCCGGCGATGTCGCCGATGGGAATGCCCGCTCGGTACGGCTGTCCGTCGGAGGGACCGGTGATGCTCATCACGCCGGACATCGCCTGGACGATGATGTCCAGTGCCGGGAGTTCGCTGTACGGCCCGGTCTGGCCGAAGCCCGTGATCGAACAGTAGATGATGTCCTCGTTGCGTTCGCGGACGGCGTCGTAATCGAGGCCGAACTTCTCCATGCGGCCCGCCGGGTTGTTCTCGACGATCACGTCTGCCGTCTCGGCGAGCGACAGGAAGGCGTCCCGGTCAGTTTCGTCCTTCAGATTGAGAGCAACCGACTTCTTGTTCCGGTTGACGGCGGTGAAATACCCGCTGTGCCCGTTCGTGAACGGCGGGTTCGACCGACCGAGGTCGCCACCGTCCGGTCGTTCGATTTTGACTACCTCTGCGCCGAGGTCGGCGAGCAACATCGACGCGAAGGGACCCGAGACCACCTGGGTCGCATCGATGACTGTGATGCCATCTAATGGGGGCATTGCTAACACCGGTAGGTCGCATACGCTGTATTTAAAAATTTGGGTAGAGCGGAGCGCGTCGAACTCGCATCTCGGGAGTGTCGAAGCGGTACGTTCGTAGTATATAGGGAAACGTTTATATATGAAAGCTACATTTGGAGCGTGTGTATGCCTACCAATCGACGGGTACGTACTGAGGGTACCGCATCTGCGGAATCGAGCGTGAACCGGCGAAACGTGCTGAAGACCGTCGGCGGCGTCGGCGTCGGGATGGGACTCACGGGCTGTCTCGGCGGTGGTGGCGACGGCGGAGACGGTGGTGGCGGCGGCGGAAACGAAGTTCACTTCCTGACCGACGAATCGTCCGACGCGTTCCAGGAGTTCTTCTCGACGGTCAAGAAGGACTTCGAATCCGAGACCGATTACACGGTCAACATGGAGTACGCGGGCGTCGGCGGGTCCGCGGAGGACCGCCTGGCCCAGCTGAACCAGGCTGGCGATCCCCCGGAAATCTTCCTGACGGGAGCTTCACAGGCTGCGCTGTTCCTCAACCAGGACGCCATTGCCCCGGTGAGTACGGCCTTCGACTCCATCGCCGAGCGGTTCGGCGAACCGACGGACAGTTGGCGACTCCGGTCTGACGGTGACGACTACATCGCGCCACTGTGGGGCAACATCGGCATCACCTGGTACCGGAAGGACCTCTGGTCGGACAAGACTCCCGACACGTGGGACAAACTGAAAAGTGGCGCCGAGAGCGTCGACAGCTCTAGCGATGTCCGGGGGTCGTTCGTCCCCGCCGGAACGGACATCTGTACCGACCTGTACGTGCTCGGTTGGGCGTACTCCAACGGTGCCAGAGTGTGTACCCGCGAGGGCGGAGACGTAACCGTCAGCATGGCCGACGGCGACAACCGTCAGCGCTGGGTCGAGACACTGTCGTTCCTCCAGGACCTCCACCAGTATTCGCCGAAGAACTCCGACGCGGGCTGCAGCCAGATGAGTCAGGCGCTTGCGACGGAGAGTGCGGCCAACACCTGGTACGTCGGCTCCCGACCAAAGAATCAGCCTGTCACACAGGGCAAGTCGTTTGCCAGTGAGATATCCGCAGTGAACCAGCCTACGCCCGAGGCGGGGCAGGACCCCACGACGGTGGCACTCGCGGAAGGGCTGGTGACGTTCGCCGGGGCGAACACGGAGGCGGCCAACGAGTACATCGACTTCCTGTTCCAGCCGTCGTACCTGAACGAGATCTACTTCCTGACCCCGCTACATAACGTGCCAGCGTTCCCGGAGATCAGTGAAACCAAGGGGTACCAGAACAAGCTAGAGGACGTGATTTCGAACACCGCCTTCACGCAAGCCGACGTCGAGGCGACCAACACGGCCGCGAAGAACGTCGTAACGCTGGCCTCCGAGACGTCGCCACCGAACCCGTATTCGGGCGCGATCCTCGGCTCGCGCAAGCTCAGCGAACTGATCTACGACGTGACCGTCGGCGGCAAAGCACCGGCCGACGCCCTCGAGACCCGCGCGGCCGAGATACAGAGTGCCGTCGACGACGCACGTAGCTGAAGCGATGGCGATCACACAACACACGACGTACCAGCGCCTTCGTGACGGGGCCTTTAGCGTCCTCTCCCGCCGGAGCGTCCTCGTCGCGCTGACCGTCGTGCCGGCACTCGCCCTGTTCTCGTTCGTGGTGATCGTGCCGGTCCTGTGGACGATCTTCGCGAGCTTCCACGAGATTCCGATCTACTCGCCCACCTGGGAGTGGGTCGGGCTTGGCCACTACGCGGCGCTCGTGGACGACCAGGCGTTCATCGAGTCGCTTTCCCGGTCTGCCATCTTCGCTGGCGGCTCGGTCGCCTTCCAGCTCGTCGCCGGGACCGCACTGGCGCTCGTCCTCAATCGCTCGTTCAAGTACGTCGGCCTGGTGCGGGCGATCGCGATGCTGCCGTACCTGATCCCCACTGCCGTCCTCGGCTTTATCGGCCTGTGGATGGGCAACAGCCAGTGGGGCGTCATCAACAGCCTGATGGCCCAGGCCGGACTGATCGACCAGTCCATCGCCTGGTACGGCACGCCCGGGCTGGCGATGGTGTCGGTCATTCTGACCAGCTCCTGGAAGTTCACCATCTTCGTGACGATCATGGTGCTCGCACGCCTCCAGTCGATCCCCGAGGGCTACTACGAGGCCGCACGGATGGCCGGGGCGACGACGTTCCAGCGGTTCCGTGACATTACGCTCCCGAACCTCAAGGGCGTCATCTTCATCGTCCTCCTGCTGCGTGGCATCTGGATGTTCAACAAGTTCGACATCATCTGGGTGCTCACCGAGGGCGGGCCCGGAAGTTCGACCACGACGGCGCCGATTCACGTCTACGAGGTGGCGTTCAACAGCACGAACCTCGGGCAGGCGGCCGCCCTCTCGACGGCGCTGTTCGGCCTGCTGGTCGTGGGCGCCGTCCTGTACTTCTACTTCCTGTCGCCCGAGGAGGAGGTGCGCGTCGAATGAGCACCGAGTCCGATACCGTCGGCACGGACGGGCGGCTGCCGTTCGGGTCGGCGCTCTCCCGAGAGAAACGCGAGAAGGCACAGCGCCTCGCCTGGTTCGGCGTGCTGCTGTCCGGGCTGGCGATCATCGCCTTCCCGCTGTTCTGGATGTTCTCGACGGCGCTGCGGCCGAGTTCGCAGATGTTCACCCAGCCGGTGCCGCTGTTCCCGCAGTCGCTCACGTTCGAACACTTCGTGAGCATCTTCACGGAGACGAACTTCCTCACCTACTACAAGAACAGCATCATCGTGGCCATCGGCGTCGTCGTCCTGACGACGGTGACGGCCACGCTCGGCGGATACGGCCTCACCCGGCTCGACATCCCCTACAAGAAGGTGTTCGCCCGGACAATCCTGTTCGGCTACATGTTCCCGCCGATCTTGCTGTCGATCCCGATGTTCCTGTTCTGGCGGGAACTGGGCATCCTCAACTCCTACCTCGGGCTCATCCTCGCGGAGACGGCCATCTCGCTGCCGTTCTCGCTGTGGCTGATGTGGAAGTTCTTCCAGACGGTGCCCGAGAGCCTGGAGGAGTCGGCACAGATGTCCGGCGCGAGTCGGTTCCGGGCGTTCTGGGACGTCGCCCTGCCGATGGCCAAGCCCGGGATGATCGCCGTCGCCGTCTTCTCGTACGCCGTCTCCTGGAACTCCTACACGATGCCCAAGGTGCTGATGACGAACCTGGAGAAGTGGCCGCTGACCGTCGGCGTCCACTCGTTCACCCAGCAACACCAGGTGCTGTGGGGCCAGGTGATGGCAGCGAGCGCACTCGTCATCCTTCCGGCGTTCGTCTTCGTGTACTTCCTCCAGAAGTACCTCCTGCGCGGCTTCCAGGCGGGTGGTATCGGATGACCGACCGCCGTTCCATCCGCGGCTGGCTGCGCTCGCTAACCACCGGTACGGACGACACCATGACGACGACACAAGACAAGTCTCTCCGGGCCGATGGCGGGACCGAGGGTCTCGTCTCGGCCGACGACGAGGAACGACGTCAAGAGGAAGCGCTCACAACCGACGAATCGATGGCTGCTATCGAACTCGACGGACTCTACAAGGAGTTCCCATCCCCCGACGGCGACACGATCACCGCCGTCGACGGGATCGACCTCGAGATCGAGGACGGAGAGTTCTTTACCCTGGTCGGTCCGTCGGGCTGTGGCAAGACGACCACGCTCCGGATGATCGCAGGGCTGGAAACGCCCACGGGCGGGTCGCTGTACTTCGGCGGCGAGGAGGTGACGAACGTCCCGGCCAACGAGCGGGAACTGGCGATGATGTTCCAGAACATCGCGCTGTACCCCCACATGAAGATCAAAGACAACATCGCCTACCCGCTGAAGGTCCGGAACGTCCCCAAAGAAGAGCGGTACGAACAGGCCGCCGAGGCCGCCGAGACCATGCAGATCCCGGAACTCCTCGAGAAGTACCCCGCCGAACTCTCGGGAGGACAGCGCCAACGCGCCGCCCTGGCCAGGACGATCGTGCTCGACCCGGTGGCGTTCCTCATGGACGAGCCGCTCTCGGACCTCGACGCCAAACTCCAGGTGGAGATCCGCAAGGAGATCCAGCGGGTCCACGACACGGTCGAGAAGCCGACCGTCTACGTCACCCACAACCAGGAGGAGGCGATGACGATGTCCGACCGCATCGCCGTCATGAACGACGGGGAGATCGCCCAGGTCGGGACGCCGGAGGAACTGTACAACGAGCCGGCCAACGTGTTCGTCGGCGAGTTCATCGGCATGCCGTCGATGAACTTCCTCGACGGCGAACTGCTCGAACTCGACGGCGAGGCGCGCGTCTCGGTCTACGGCGAAACGTTCGACTTCCCCGTCGAGGACGTCCGGCGCGAGCCGACGAGTGACGCCGTCACGGTCGGCTTCCGTCCGGAGGTCACGTCGCTCGCCGAAGACGGCAAGTCTGCCGACGTCCAGGGTGAGGTCACTCTCCTCGAACGAATCGGCGACAGGCTCCTCGCCTACGTCGACGGCCCGGAAGACGAAATCCGGCTTACTGTCGACGCCGGCGACGACATCGTCGAGGGGGAACGCGCCGCCATCCACGTCGAGACGGACGGCATGTACCTCTTCGACGGCGACACCGGCGAGCTCGTCGCGAGAGGCAAGCGGGCGTAGGACTCCCCCACGTTCCGACCGGAAACGCCCGTCCCGCCTCGCTGACGCCGGCCGGCCCCGGTCGTAAACCGACACATTTATATAATTTATCCTACATTTCTGACGTGCGGGGTTCGATCGAGTCTACCTATCGGGCGGGCGGCCCCGTTCCACCCGGCTGCGTCACCCACAAACCCACCCACACTTCACTCGCCCGCCCACCGTTTTCACGTGCTCAGCCGCCGACGTCTCAGTCCTCGATGGCGTCTGCCCGGTCGATGACGTCCTGTGCGTGTCGGACGTGAGCGAGGTCGATCATCTCTCCGTCGTAGCGGACGGCACCGTGACCCTCCGCCTCGGCGACGTCGACGGCCGCGAGGATCTCCCGGCAGCGCTCGACCGTCTCGGGGTCCGGCGAGAAGACTTCGTTGACCGGCTCGACGTGGGAAGGGTGGATCACCTGGTAGCCGGTACAGCCGAGTTGCCGACACAGCCGAGCCTCGGCGCGAACTCCCTCGACGTCGTCCACGTCGAGCCACGGACCGCCGATCACCTGGGAGACGCCCGCTGCCCGCCCGTCCATCGCGAGTTTCGAGAGCATGTACCGCTTTTCCTCGCCCTCTCGGGTCCACTGGAAGCCGAGTGCACGTTCGACGTCGGCTCCCTTGCTGGTGGCGCCGACGATCGCCGCCACGCGGTCGCTCGCCGCACACAGTTCGTAGGCGTTCCGGAAGCCTGTCGCAGTCTCGGGTAGCGCGACGATTTCGATGGGGTCAGCAACGTCGCGACGCTGTTCGAGAAACGAGAGAAGGTGGGCGACGCGTTCGACGTCTGCGGCCCCGCGTAGCTTCGGCAGGACGACGGCGTCGACGGCAGCGGTGACGACGGCGTCGAGGTCCGCCTCGAAGAACCCCGTGTCGGGCGGATTGAGGCGGACTGCGATCGTCTGGTCTGGGTCGTCGAACGACTCGAGTGCCTCCGCGAGCGTCGTTCGGGCGGCGGCCTTCTCGTCGACGGGGACTGCGTCTTCGAGGTCGAAGATGAATCCGTCCGCGTCGTACGTCTCGGGAGCCTCGACGACCCACTCGCGCCTGTTCGCCGGGATGTACAGCATCGACCGTAGCGGTTGCATCTGTTGGGTACACTCCTGTGGCCGTGGAACAGCCGGTCGAACGCTCGTCCAGAACGAGAATAAACGTTGGTGTCCGGGCAGGGAGTAGTTCGAAACAGCAAAGAACGGAGCGGGCGACCGTCCGTACGTGCCCCGTAGCTGGTCGCACGGCCACAGTGTCATCGGCGTCACCGTCACCGCGTTCGTCGGCTCGATGGTCGCACGCGTCATCATCAGCCCGCTCATCCCCGCGTTTCTTGCGGAGTTCGACGTGTCCCGGGGACTGATCGGCCTGGCGCTCACCGGCATGTGGGCGACGACGGCGCTGATGCAGTTCCCGGCGGGCGTACTCGGCCAGCGCTTCGGTGAAGCGCGGATCATCCTCGTCGCCCTCGGCCTGACCGTGCTCGGCAGCCTCGCACTCGCCGCCGCCCCGGGGTTCTACGCCTTTACCGCCGCCGTCGTCGTCCTCGGCGTCGCCGGGGGGCTGTACATGCCCGTCGCCGCGTCGTTTCTCACGAAGGAGTTTCCGGAGACCGGTCGCGTCCTCGGGATACACTCCATCGGTGCACCTATCGGCGGGCTGGTCGGTCCGGTGGTTGCGGCCTACTTCCTCGCCAGGCAGGGCTGGCGAGCGACGCCGCTCGTCGTCGCGATGGCCGTCGTCGGGATCGGCCTGGTGTTTCGCTCGACCGTCGACTACGAGCCGGTCCCCCGACAGCGGCGGACGGAAGCCGGGAGGACAGCGATTCGATCGCTGCTGGCGTTGTTCGTACGACCGGGGGTACGGTCCACAGCCGTCCTCGCGGCGGTCGGCTTTTTCGTCTACCAGTCGTTCACGTCGTTCTTCCCGACGTTTCTCGTCCAGTACGCGGGGTTCTCCGACGGCGTCGCCGGACTTCTTTTCGGAGGGACCTTCGCGACTGCGATCGTCGGCGCGCCGGCACTCGGCTGGCTCTCGGACAGGTTCGGTCGCGACGTCGTACTCGTCGGCGGCTTTCTCGCGGCCGCCAGCGGCATCGGCGTGTTCCTCGCGACGACGAACGCGCTGGCGATAGTCCTGGGGACTGTGTTAGCCGGGATCGGTATCAGCTGGAACGGCGTGATAAATTCGCGCCTGATGGACCGGTTCTCCGACGCCGAGCGGACGGTTTCGTTCGGCTTCGTGCGGACCGGCGTCTTGCTCGTCGCCTCGCTCGGGAGCGTCGTCACCGGGACGCTGGCCGACGTCGTCGGCTGGGCACCGACCTTCTCGGCGCTCGCAGCACTCATGGGAACCCTGGCGCTGGGATTGGTCGCGATCAACCTCACCGGGAGGAGTTCGTAAGCTGGCGAGACCCCCACCGTAGATTCCGAGGTATTTTCGCCTATCGGGCCGAGGGTCCTCGTAGCACATGTCCGAGACAGTTCGAACTGCCGAGCCACGCACTCACGTCCGAACCGTCACGCTGGCCCGGCCGGAGTCGATGAACGCGTACGACGAATCGCTTCTCACCGACCTCGTAGACGTGCTCGACCGCCTCGACGACCGTTCCGAGGTCCGCGCCATCGTCCTGACCGGCGCCGGCGAGGCGTTCTGTGCCGGCGTCGACCTCGAGGCGATGCCCCTGACGCCCGACCAGGATTACGAGGCATACGAAGCCGGACTGGCACAGTTCCAGCGCGTCGTCCGGACGCTCCGGGAGATCCGGACCCCCGTCGTCGCGGCGGTCAACGGGTACGCCCTCGGCGCCGGCTGTGATACCGCGCTGGCCTGTGACTTCCGGATCGCCGGCGAGAGCGCCGTCCTCGGCGAGACGTTCATCGACGTCGGCTTCGTCCCGGGTGACGGCGGTGCCTACCTCCTGCCACGGCTCATCGGAGAAGCGCGCGCCAAAGAACTGATCTTCACGGGCCGCAAGCTCGAGGGAGCGGAACTCGTCGAGTGGGACCTCGCCCGCGACGTCGTCGCCGACGACCGGCTCCAGGAGGCTGCCGTGTCCTTCGCAACCCGGCTGGCCGAACAGCCGCCAGTCGCGCTCGGCGAGAGCAAACGGCTCGTCAGCGAGAGCTTCGACGTCGGACTCGGCCGGGCGCTACAGGACGCGACGCGATCCCAGCGGATCTGCTCCCAGACCGACGACCACGAGGAGGCGGTCACAGCGTTCCGCGAAGACCGTGAGCCGGAGTTCGAGGGACACTGATTCTGTCCGGTCCCGTCCACGGGATCCGTGACCTGGATCCCAGAGCGTCCGACGGGACTGACACCCGATCATGAAAGATATATTTCTATACTCGATAGTTTAAATGACTACCTTCACTCTCCCGTCGGCAGATTTTGATTCAACCGCACAAACACGAGTTACCAAACAGATATTCGATTTGCATCGGAGAACAACACTCACAATGGAGGTAAAATCGCCAGTACGCCCACGGTTTCCATTTAATATCCCGCGTGTCGTGAACGCCGGGTTCGAGCGAACAGTCATCTCGGTACGTGTACCGACGTTCCGTGACCTGGTTCGACCTGAAAACTACGGAATTCTCGGTAGAACGTCCCCGAAACCCAGAAAATCCTGTGTCGAAGATTCGACCGATTTCGGAGGGCCGCAGTATCACGGAGGTTCGTATCCTTGGCCGGACGACATCGACGCGACGGTTCCAGGTATGCCTATCTACCTGTCATTTAACGTTATTCATAAGAAAGTCTAGTATGGTTACCGGTACGAGAGCAGTCGTCACAGGTGCCCCAGCCGTCCAGTCCCGAATCACGTCCAGACCGCCTCGCACCTACCGGCACCGTCGGGTACGCACCTGACGACCTCCCGTAGCCGAACTGCGAACCGGAGTGATGGCCTGGCCAGTTCGTACCGGGCTTCTCACCGGGCCGAAATGCCCCCGGCCTATTTGTACTTGCCACTCTAGAGACAGTACAGTCGTGACGCCGTCGACAGGTGGGTCGATACGGGTCTTGCACGTGGACGACGAGCCGAGCATTACCGAGTTGACTGCCGAGATGCTCGAGCGGGCAGACGACCGGTTCGAGGTCGCGACGGCGACCAGCGCCGAGGACGGCCTCGCCTACCTCGACGCCAGCCCAGTCGACTGCGTCGTTTCGGACTACGAGATGCCGGAGGTGAACGGGTTGGGCTTCCTCGACGCCGTCCGGGAGAACTATCCCGACCTCCCCTTCATCCTGTTCACCGGCAAGGGCTCCGAGGAGGTGGCCAGCCAGGCCATCGCCCGGGGCGTCACCTTCTACCAGCAAAAGGAGACCAGCATCGAGCAGTACGAACTCCTGGCAAACAACGTCCGGCAGGCCGTCGAGGGCCGCCGGGCCGTCGCCGAGGCCGACCGCCAGCGTCAAGAACTTCGGCAGTACGAGCGGGCCGTCGAGAGTTCCGACGACCTGGTCGCCGCCGTCGACGTCGACAGTCGGATCGAATTCGCCAACGAAACCCTCCTCGACTACCACGACCGGGACCGCGACGAGGTGGTTGGGACCCACCTCAAGGAACTCATCGGTGAGACAGCCCACGAGCAGGTCGCGCCGCACCTCGACCGGGCGCTGGCCGGCGAAGCCAGCCAAATCGAAGTGACCTACGACTTCGCTGACCGGGGCAAGCGCGACCTCGACGTTCGCTACTATCCGCTGAGCGACGGCGACGGCGGCGTCGAGGGCGCCGTCGCTCACCTCCGGGACGTCACCGAACGCGAGGCCAGGGAACGCGACCGCCAGCTGTTCGAGTCGATCGTCCAACACACCGAAGACGGCATCTTCGTCTTCGACGAGGAGGCGAGATTCGAGTTCGTCAACGAGCGCGTCGTCGACGTCTCCGGCATCGACCGCGAACACTGGCTCGGCGAGCCGGTCTCGATGTTGGCCGACCGCGGGATGCTCGACGAGAAAGCCGTCGCCCGTCTCGAGGACGCCATCGGGATGATCCTGGCCGGCGAGGAGGACGTCGTCCGGTTCGAGTTCGCGCCGAACCTCCCGGCGGACATCACGGACCTGGAGAGCAGGCTCACGCCGCTGTCGGTCGGCGACGAGCACTTCGTCCTCGCGTTCACCCGTGACGTCTCCGATCGAGTGGCTCGCACCAGGGGACTGGAACGCCAGCACGCCCGCTTCCGGACCGTCCTCGAGAACGTCCCGGTCGTGCTGTTCGCCCTGGACGACGACGGCGTCTTCACCATCTCGGAGGGGCGCGGTCTGGACGCTCTCGGACTCGAACCGGGGGAGGCCGTCGGCCGGTCGGCCCTGGAGATGTACGCCGACTACCCCGAGGTCGTCGCGAAGCTCCGACGCGCCCTCGCCGGAAAGGCCGTCAGCGGCACCGTCGACATCGACGACCGGACGTTCGAGACCTGGTTCCAGCCCGTCGTCGCCGAGGGGTCGATCGAGCAGGTCATCGGCGTCGCGATGGACGTCACCGACCGACGGGCGTACCGGCGGGAACTCGAACGCCAGAACGAGCGACTCGACGCGTTCGCCAGCGTCGTCTCCCACGACCTGCGCAGTCCGCTGAACGTCGCCCAGGCCCGCCTCGACCTCGCAGAGACCGGCGATGACGAGCACCTCGCCGCCGTCGAGCGGTCCCTCGACCGGATGGAAGCTCTCGTCGAAGACGTCCTGACGCTGGCCCGCGTCGGCGACGCCGCCACCGACCTCGAGCCAATCTCGCTCGATGCCGTCACGGCGGAGAGCTGGGAGCTCGTCGTCGCCGACGCCGCCACACTCGTCGTCGACAGCGACCGGTTCGTCCGGGCCGACCGGGGAATGCTCCAGCAACTCCTCGAAAATCTCCTGGGGAACGCGGTCGAGCACGGCGGGCCCGAGGTCACCGTCCGCGTCGGCGGGACCGACGACGGCTTCTTCGTCGCCGACGACGGCCCCGGCATTCCCGAGGCCGACCGCGAACAGGTGTTCGAGAGCGGCTACTCGACCGAACGGGAGGGGACCGGCTTCGGCCTGCACATCGCCGCCCAGATCGCCGACGCCCACGGCTGGGACCTGGCACTCACCGACTCCTGGGCCGGCGGTGCGCGGTTCGTCGTCACCGGCGTCGATGGAGTGGACTGACGGGCTGGGCAGCTATCCTCGGTGTGACTGGGAACGTCCCAACTACGAATGATAGCTATCTCGATATCGGCCTGTCACGTCTCGTGGTACGCGTCTTCTGGGGGGTCGCCGCTGTCTCGTTCGTCCCGCGACGACCGTTGGTCAAACGGCCATTGGAGTCTCGCTAAGGTTCATCCCCGCCACCGACGAACTTCGGCGTATGCGTCGCAGAGCGCTCCTTGCTGGGCTCGCCAGTCTCTCGGCGGGTTGTCTCGGACCTGGGACGCCGTGGGGTGGTACCACTGCAACCCGGTCGTACCGCGTCACAGACCTGTCGGTGTCGACGACCCCTGCCAGCCCGTCAAAAACGTTCGTCCTCGTCGCCAGCCGACGCGCTCCCGCCAGACAGACCGCCGGCCAGGGACACGCCGACGTGGAGACGCCGGTCGTCGTCCGGGATGTCGACGACGTCGAACGCAAGCCGACGCGGGAGGCACTCCTGACGGCAATCCGGGATGGGAACTGGCACAGCGCGACGCTCCCGTCGGGACTGGCCGACATCGTCGACCACGTCGACTTCGTTACCGACGACAGCGGAATCCGCTACGCGCTGCAACTGGCCGGCCCAGACCCTCTTACGTTGGACGCCAGCGTACCCGACGCCGACGTGGGCCCCGACAGCCCCGGGACGCTCCAACTGGTCCTCTCGAACACCAGCGAGGTCCAGGTGGCCGTCTTCTCTGGGACGGTCCCGCCGTTCGGCCTGGTGTTCGCCGAGGGTGATCCGGGTCGATTCTTGCTCTGGCGGCCCTACACAGCGGAAGGCTGTGTCACGTTCGACGCCGACGGCTACAGCACCTGTGACGTCGGCGTCAGGACTGAAATCGCACCCGGTGGTACAGTAACCCGGACGTACGATTTCCTGCCGGCCACGTCGGGCCACGTGCCCCGCTTCACGGTCCCACCGGGCCTCGGCCGGTACCGTGTCGCCCACGAACTGTACTACCGACTCGGCAAGACCGGACTCGAAGCCACGCTCTCTGCCGAAGTTACATTTACGCTGGCCTGAGTTACCCGGATCCTCCCGAATTCAAGCAACGCATGTCGCCATCCTATCGACCGTGGCGGTACGACTACGCTCGTGCACCATCAGTCGACGGCCGTAGCGTCTCGGACGTACACGAAGATTCGCCGCGCCCCATTGTCGTCGAGGCGGTACATCGCCCCGGAATACGCGTCACCCAGCGCCTGCTGTACCTGGGCCGAGTGACGCTGGTTCGTAATGACGACCGGCGGCGGACTGTCGCCGACGCCAGAGACGTTGGCGACGCTCGCCACGTCGGCGTCCAGCGACTCGGTGTACCACGGCAGCGGTAGCCGGGCGTGCCAGGCGCCGGTCGCCGGCGGGTAGGCTACGGCGGACTCGTTCATCGCCAGCGACTCACCGACGTACAGCACGTCGGTGTCACTTCCGCCGCCGTCCGCCGCGCCGTCGATTGCCTCGACGACCTCCCGGAGGTCGCCGGGAGCCTGGGCGTAGTAGACGACCTCGCTGCCGGGGTCGCCCCGGGGACTCTCGTGTGGCTGCTGGTAGCTCGTCGCGACGACGGTGGCGCCGGCCGAGGCGACCAGCGATGCGAGGACAACAGCCGCGAGGCTGGCACGGACGACGCCCGGCGAGCCAGGCAGGCTCCAGTCGCCGGGCTGCCAGACGGTCAGCCGACTGCGCCCCCACCGGTAGACGAGGCTGGCGCCGACTGCGGCAGGGACGCACAGCGGGACGACGACGTGGACTGTCGACCACGGTACCGGGAGGAAGTTCGCCAGCGGATAGCCGACCAGCCCGAGGACGCCACAGTAGAAGGTGAACGCGACGAGCCGTCGACTGTCGCCGGCGTAGCGGTCGGCCAGGAAGCCCAGCACCGCCAGCAGGCAGACCCCGAGTGCGCCGGCGGCGAGCGTTCGGACAGTGTCGAGGAGGTACGGCAGGTAGGGGTGGCGTTGCTTGCTACCAAGCAGCCAGTACTCCAGGGCCCTGTCGGCCGAACCGACGGTGGCTTCCCAGACGACGTCCGGCAGCGTACCGAACTGACCACCGAGGGCTTTCCAGAGGCCAATCTCCTGGCCGGGCCCGGCCCGTGGCGCGTAGAAGTACGTCACCACGGCGAGACAGACCGCACCGGCGAGGACGGCGTGGGGCCACCACAGCCGGAGTCCGGTCTGCCAGCGTCCCAGTCGGTCGCGGACGGCCGCACCGAGCGAGTTGCCCCGGGCACGGAATCGCAACAGGCCGTCGTCGAGGACGAGCAGGCCGGCACCGAGAAACGTGAGGAGCCACAGCAGGACGCTCTCTTTCGTGGCGAAGGCGACGCCGAGCGTGGCGGCCGCCGCGTAGAGATAGCGGGGCCGCTTCGTGTCCCAGGTCCGGACCAGCAGGCCGAGCGTGACGAAGACGAACGCCACGAGCGGCAGGTCCTTGCGCATGAACCGCGAGTAGTAGACCAGCAGGGGATTCAGCGCCAGGGCGGCGCCGAGGGCGACGAGTTCGCTGTCCCTGAGGTGCTCGCGGAACAGCCACGCCGACAGCGGGAGGAGGCCCCCGATGACCGCGACGACGAGCCGGGCTGTGAAGTCGTTCGCGCCGAGGACCGGGAAGACGACCGAGTTCACTCGGGCGAAGAAGGGGCCGTGCAGGATGGGACGATACGTCCAGACGCCGTTCTCGACGAACCGGAGGGCCCAGTAGCCGAACCAGGCCTCGTCGTAGTAGAAGACTCGCTCTCCCAGCTGAACGAGACGGAGGGCCAGGCCGAAGGCCGTGAGACCCAGCAGGGCAACGGGAACAAGTCGGTTCACGAGGCGTTCGTGGAGGGACATGGCTGATGCTGCCGGGACGACTGATGAACGCTTTCTGTAAGGCACAGGACCTGTTTGTGTTATCGCTTCTCAGGATCGGGATGACAACGCCTCCCGTCCTCTGCCTGCCCGGTCCGCATGGACCGGAAGGAAACGAGGTACCGGCTGATTGTCGGAGCATAGTAAGTTAGCGATACGGACGATAGTATTTTGGCACTCATTTGGTAGTATATGAACGTGACTCTCATTTTCAGACGCCTCGTCGTTCTCGTCCTCGTTGCCGGGCTCGTAGCCCCAGCTGGCATTGGGGGTGTCGCTGGTGCAGAGGTGGATACGATCACGTCGGTGGACGTCCAGACGACTGGCACGGGGAGTAACCCGGGTCTCGAGGTTTCGGTCACCGCAGACACGAGTCTCGACGACACGGACATCTACGGACAGGACCCGGGTGAGCCGTATTTCGTGATCCTCGTCGACGGGACGGCGATCGGCCGGACTGGCCAGGTGACGCGCTCTGAAACGTATTCGAGCACGTTCACCGTCGGGACCGACCACCTGTCGGGGCTGTCGGCCGGGACACACACGGTGACCGTCCAGCTCTGGGACAAGGACAGCGACGACTTCGACCCAGAGGCCTCAGGCGACGACGACTTCCTGTCGGAGCAGTCGGGAACGTTTTCGTTGAGCGAGCCGGCAGACCTCAGCCTCGTCGCCTCGCGGTCGACCGTTCCCGTGGGCGGAACCCTCTCCGTCCGGGCCGAGGGTGACACCGGAACCCAACCGGACTGGGAGATTGCGAAGGCGCCGGCAGGGAGTGATGCCACGCTACGAACGCATAACCGCCAGACGGTCACGTTCCGCCCGGACGAAGCGGGCTCGTACACCATCCAGGCGTCGGCATCCGGGACCGATGCAAGTGGCCAAGTGACGATACAAACGGCCGGAACGGCGAAGCTGAACCTCTTGCGGACGTATGCTCCCCGCATCCACTATGACGCGGAAGAACTGTATCGTCCGACACGGTACGAGGCCTTTGTCAAGCACGCTAGGCTCGAGGACTTCGGCCAAGCGGACACCAACCAGCCGACGATGTTCGACCTCGCTGACCGAAGCGATGCCTGGGAACTCGACTTGCGTGGGAGTGAATCGGATTTCCCGTCCTACGACGACCAGTACCCACCGACGGTGTACGGGAGCGTCCACGAGAGCGTCCAGTTCCGGGGAGAGCGGTATACCGCCGTCACGTACTGGTTGTTCTACATTTACGACCCCAAGAATCCGGAGGGGATCTCCCAGCTAATCGCCCACCAGAGCGACCTCGAAACTGTCACGATCCTCTTACAGGACGGTGAACCTAAGTGGGTCGGGGCGTCTCAGCATCACGGCGGCGAGCTACGAGAGTGGTCTAAGACGCCGAAACAGGGTTCCCACATCGACATTTACCCGGCAGTCGGTGCCCACTCGAACTACTTCCGAAACACCGAAAAGTTCGGCGGCGAGGGAATCCCCGGCCAAAACCAGTTCGTCTTCGCCAGCTCGATGACGACTACGCTGTTCAATGCGGGATACGCCGACCATACCGGTAACGACCGCTCGCTGACAGCCACGGGCGAGGGTGACGGACGGTACCAGGTGGTCCCGTTGACGGGGAGCGAAATCTGGGCCACGTACGACGGAGCATTCGGGCCGAATGACAACGAGGGCAAGGTCCCAATGCAGCGAGATCGCTGGGCCCAGCCCGGTGCCTGGATGGAGTCACACCTCCCTGCTGACGAGAAACAGGTCGGGGGTACCATCACGACCACGTCCTTCGAAATGGGCGACACCGGACCCCTCACCGCAAACGTCCAGCTCAGAAATCCCGGTCCGAAACCCCACACTCTGTGGGTGATCCTCGAAACGAAGCCAGCGAGTGCCTCCTGGGATGGAACACAGAATCAGGTAGTTACAACGGAACGGGTCCCACTCGGCGTCGAACAGCAAACGGCAGTCTCCCTCTCGGGGAGTCCGCATGGCGATAGTTCACAGTTCGACGCCCGTGTCCGAGTGGCTGCCTATGGCCCGACTGTTCTGGAAGAGGCAGACGTCTTTGCGACGGCGGTTGCGTCAACGACGTTCGTGCGGTCCGTCACAGCTACCCCGACGATAGACCAAACTGACACTCCCACTTCGAGCGAGTCCTCGGAGAGATCGACGTCGACGGGCGCATCTGAACCAACTCCGACGCAGCCCGCGTCCGAAACGGATGCCCTGACCGATGCAACACCGGGAGCATCCGGGCCTGGCTTCGGCTGGCTCGCTCCGCTCACGGCGATGAGCCTGCTACTTGGAGCGAGTCTTCGCCCGAGGTGCAAGTCGTCGTAGGTACACGGTCAATCCTCTTTCCCCCAACCCACTCCCCTAATCGGGCAGAATCGTAATACGTTTCGGCTATTCATGGCGTCGCGTCCCATTCTGTCAAATACGGATGACCACCGAACCTCCGGACGAGGACGCACTGTGTCAGTTCGTGAACGGTACCGAGCAGACGGTAGACGTGTACGTCAACTACCAGGCTGAAGCGGCAAAGACGGTCAAGCCGGAGGAGGACCAGGGAGCGTTCTCCATCGACTCGGACGCCAACGGGCTGTACGGGACCTACACCTTCGAAGCGCGGCCGAAAGACCAGCCCGACGCAGAGGTCCTCGCAGCGGCGTCGGTCGACTTCCGGCCGGGCGACGTCTACACCGCCGCCTTCCACCCGAAGGGCGAGGGGTACCAGCTGTCGGTCTACGAGACGGACTTTTCGCCGACGGGCGCCAGCCGGTTCCAGATCCACCACGTCGGGGCGCCCGAGGAAATCGACTGGGCCCTCTCGCCCAAATCCGAAGCCGACCCGAACGTTTCCGTCGACGAGCGGAGCGGAACGCTCCAGCAGGGCGAGTACCAGCGAGCGAGCGACCTCACGTGTAACGAGTACCGCCTCGAAGTCGAGGTCGACGGCGAGGTCGTCGCGTTCCGCCAGGACCTCGAACTGGAAACGGAACTCCTGGTGGCCTGTTACGTCGTCGGCGACCCCTCACCCGACCTCGGACGGGACGCCAAGAAGTCTCACGTCACCAGCAAGCGCTACCACGTCCCGGCCGGTCCCGAGAGGGAAGACGAGACGACGAGCCCCGCCGAAGCCCATTCGACCAGTGACGACAACGCCGCCATCGAATTCAACGCCGAGGTGCCGACAGCCTACGAGACGAACGCCTACGAGGTGCCGGTCGAGGCCACCGACCCCGACGGCGTCGTCGACGGGTTCGCCCTGGAGGCCGTCGATCCGGCGACCGAGGGGATAGAACTCGACGGCGACAGCGTCTCCCTCCCCACCGAGGTCGGTGGCACAGCATCGGCTCGCGTCGGCGTCGACGCAGACGTCCCGCGGGGTAGCTACGACGTTACGCTCGTCGCCAACCCCGACGGCATGGGCCAGCGAGCGAGCCACACGTTCTCACTCGAGGTCGAGCACATCACCGCCGACCGTCTCTGGAAGCTGGTCGAGCACTACCACGGCCAGGACGCCGTCTCGGACGACGTCGCGAACGAGTTGTTCGGGCTGCTCCGCGAGGCCGGTGCCGACCCCCACGACGGCTCCGTCGGCGAATTCCTCGAGGACGTCCAGGGACTGTTCGACCACGGCCAGGACCGGGCCCCCGAGAAAGCCATTGCAGACGTCGTCTCGCTGGCCACCGAGCAGCAGGGCCGGGGCATCGACGCAGCCGCGGCTGACGACGTCGTGGCCGAGGCCGAGGTCCTACAGCAGCGGCTGGCCATCGAGTAGGGACTCGCTGGACCGGTCACCGGGTGAACAGCGGGTCAGGTGTTACCCACAGCCCAGGTCCGTCCGGACCGCCTTGGTCTCGGTCTGGAGGTCGTTGTGGGCCGGTTCGGAGACGCCCTTCCCTTTGTGATTACCGAGGATGTCGGTGACCGACTTCAGCGCCGCACAGGCCTCGGTCGTCTCGTCGTTACGGAGGTGAGCCGCGGCGTCGTCCAGCGTGACGTTCAGGTCGGTGGCGATGGACTGGTTGACGTCCTCCGAGAGCTGGTACCGGTCGACCAGGTCGTAGAGCCGCGACACGGGGATAGGCCTGACGTCGACCGAGAGAACGTGGGTTTCAGTCGCACCGAGGCTGTGGGGATTGGCCGCGACGGTGAGGTCGTAGTTCGCCGGGGCCACGTCCGGTCCGATCCGCAACGTAGCGGTGGTGGGAGCGCCCTGTAACAGCGCTCGGTCGGTGCTGTTGTCGACGATGGTGATGCTGTCGGTCGGCGGCCCGACGTCGACGATACCGAGGCCCGAGACGATGCCGTCGGGATCCGTCGCACCGATCTCGACCTCGGTGGCGTTGGTCTCGTGGAGCACTATCGGGTCACACTCGAAGACGATGTGCTGGTTGGTGTCGCTGACCGACGTCGGCTGGGCCGGCGCGGACGTGGTGTCGGCCACCGAGTCACCTGGCCCGACCTCGAAGCCCTGGGCGAGCAGCCACTGGCTCTCGTCGATGCCGCCGTCCCGGGACTCCTCGTAGGGCGGGTCGTCGGGCAGGTCCTGCGGCGCCGGGTCGCCGACGATGTACACCGCGTAGGCCGTCTCGATTTCGAACTCGTAATCCACCTCGAATGCAGCCACCTGGTCGTCGACGAGCGCCTCGAAGAGGTAATCCTGCTCCGTGACGTCCCTGGCGACTTGCCACTCACCTCGCTGGAGCGTCCCGCTACGCGGGTCGTCGGGGATCCGTGGCGTCTCTTCGTTGTCGGTCAGCTCCCAGTCGATAGTCTCGGGATAGGCACAGTGCCGGACGACGACCCGCGCTTCCTCCGATGGGGTGTAATCGTTGCGGTAGATGGACATCCGGTAGTCGAACTCGCCGACGCGGTGGAGCGCCGCGGAAAAGCTGTCGCCCTCTGCCATCGTGACCGACGCCGACGCGAGCACCTCGTCGTCTGGCTGGCCCCTGTCGCGAGCCTCGAACGTGTAGGTCCCGTACGGCCGGTCTGCCGTCCCGGCGACTTTGAACACTGAGCCGATGCTCTTCGGCTTGACGTCGGTGATCGGCGGACTGGCGGCGTAGTTGACGTAGACGTCGATGGCCCGCTCCGTGCCGTTGACCATCCAGCACCGCGCCTCCGAGAGCGGCCGGTTCTTCTCGTCTATCGCGAGCGGCCCGAACCGACCGCCGACGGCACTCGTCCCGTCTCGTAGCGACGCCGCCGACCCCGAGAGGAGTCCCGTCGCCCCGACCGTAGTTCCGATCGTCTTGAGCACTGTACGCCTGCTCGATCGTTCCACGCTGTCATTAGACATGGTCCAACCGTCTTGGCGGAGGAACGACCTTCCATATTTCGATAGTAAAAATTATTAATCTATCTAATTCTGTAATAGAAATAGTTGCTGCGAGGAGGAGTCCCTCGTTTCGCACTTCTCACGAATCGGTCAACTAGATATCGCCCCTCATATCGTGGAGGTTGAATTATTCGACTTTTTACTTACAATATCCGATCCAGATATTCGCAATGCATTTTTATATTGGCTATTATTCTGACTGGTCATGAGTAGAGGTGGGCGGAGGCGCCGCAGTAGCGGCAGCCTCTTCGATCGGTCGAATCAGCTGCAGAGACGCGTTTTCGCACTCGTCTTCGCGACGCTACTGGTTTCGTCGGCGGTCGTGGCCCCGATTGCGGCAGGTTCATCGCTATCGCGGTCAACTACGCCAGACGCTCCTGTAGACGTCCGAGGCGCAGCCACACCCGGTAGCCTTTCGATGGGAACGGAACTAGGCCCTGCTTCGACCGGGAACGCGTCGACTACACCTGGAGGTCCGATGGCTCCGCGGGCGCTGTTTATCGAGGCTCAGAGTCAGCTCGACGGGCTCTCCAACGTGGGACCGGGCAACAGTCCGCATCCGGACAGGGCACGGTCGTACTACGACCGGGCCATCGCTGGCTTCAGCGATCCCGTCCATGCCGACGACGCAAGGACGCTTAACGCCGCGAAGAAGGGGACGAACGCGTTGCATGCGACACTGGCGAAGGCACGTGGAAAGCACGCTGCCACTGCCGCTCAGCGAGCGAGCATCGACAATGCAACTGAGTCCGCACTTCGGGGTGCCAATCGGACCGCTACGTGGCAGCTACAGGCGGCACAGCGAGCGCTGGACGCCCACGCTCCGAACCTTGCCAAGGGAACGCGCAACCGGCTCCAGGCACGGCTCGACGCGGCCGAACGAGCCCTGCAGCGTGCCCGGAACACCGGGGCGGCTGAGGAGGACGGTGGCGACGAGTCTGAAGGTCACGACAGAAAGCGTGGGAATGGAAACGAGAAGGGGAAGTCGAACGGGAAGCACAAAGGGAAGGACACGGGCAGAGACAGGGGCGAGGATAGCGGCGAGGACACGGGCA
>CAZGAX010000022.1:0-33118 GCA_964523745.1 uncultured Halobacteriales archaeon
CGACTCATGGGGTATCCACACCCGCCTGGGTCTCCCGCCCCCTTGGTTATACGGAGGCTACGGGGCGGATCCGGAGGACGGTCGGGTGGCGTCGTACTGAGTTAGGAAACGACTTCTCCTGTGGCGTTTGCTCAGCGGAGCAATTAGTCGTAACATATTTGCGCACAAGGGTGTACGTTCAGTTGTACTGGGCGCGGAGTGTGGCGGAGTACGGGAGTACCAATGGGACACGGATCCGGGAACGACGACACGATATCCAACGAACTGGAGTACGACGAACAGAACGGTGCATACCGAATTGCGGTCGACTGGTCGGACGACGGCTCGGTCAGTACGACCATCGTGATGGCGGTCACGGAGATCAGCGACCTCGGCGAGGACGCCGTCGAGCCCCTCATCGACCGGATCGACCCCGACGCTCTCGACGACCTGTTCGCTCCCCATCGGGCAGACGCCCAGCGGGAGGATGGCGTGGTCCGCTTCCTGTTTGCAGACCACGTCGTGACAGTCTACGCCCGTGGCGAGATCGTCATCGACCCGCCACAGTCAGAGACGATCTGAGCCGCTCGGTTCGTTCTCCGGCCTCATTCGAACAGGGCGAGGGATCCGTCACTACCGAGACGGACGTCGTAGCCCACGAACGAAAACCGAACGACGACGTCTGTGTCCGTTCCAGCGCCCTTCAGGAGCAGCCTCTCCAGCGCGTCCGGATCGACGTAGCCGTACAACGACTCCATGTCTCGCGGCTCGACGCCCTGATGGTCAGCAATGAGTTCCACGATGGCCGTCGTCGGTGAGAGAGTCTCCCAGTCGCACTCGTCGGAGGCGACTTCGAGCGGTTCCGTGTCAGGGTCGTTGTCGTCAGTCATCGTCGGTGGCAAACATATAGTGAATTCTGATACGTATAGTTTCGTATATCGTATCTATCTGGCACGGTACGACCGCGTCGTCGTCGAGTGCTCGTTCCGACTCCGACTCGTTTCGGTACCGGCGTGTGTTGAAATATTTGGGATGGTAGTACATAACAGTTGTGTCAAATCCGCTCCATCCTACGGTTTTTCCGCCAATACGCTACAGAATTCGCCTGCTACGGAGCGTGACTGTCGAAACGAATGTACCCTCCCTTCGAGCAATTCGTGACATAGCACTAACGTGTTAAAAAACATCTACGTCAAAGGTAATAAGTCAATTATATCTGGTTCGAAAAGCAGTTGTGGACGGTGGTCGCCGTCCGATATCGCTGTCTCCTGGCCTCGGAAAGCATGGCCGGTGGCCGAATTCAGGTCGGACGTTCGGCCGCGGCACGCTCTTCCGTACGGGCCCGGTAGAGCTGGTACCCGAAGTACAGTTCGTACAGCCCCGCGAGACCGACGAGCAGGTAGACGAGCGCCTCAATCGTCGGGAACCCGCCGAGGATGATGTTCACGAGGTTCCAGTTTGCGCCCATCAGTAATCCGAGGCCGACGAGACCCCAGTTGAGCGCACCGACGATGACCAGCAGTAGCGACACCCAGTCGAGCACGTTTACGCGGATGCGTCCTTCTGATTGCATGGAATCTCACCGCACGGTGCTGGGCGACCTGACAGTTTTGCTATTTGGACCTTACCCCCGCTATCGTGCGATTACACGTCTCAAGCCGAGGTTTCTACACGCAACCGGTAGGATAGTCGTATCCGGGGACGGCAGTCACCCGTCGTAGGTGTCGACCACCGAGAGTTGTTCCTGGTACCGGTTTCGGATCGTCACCTCGGTCACCTGGGCGACGTCGGCGATCTCCGACTGGGTTCGTTTGTCGTTACACAACAGCGCCGCCGTGTAGATGGCGGCGCCGGCCAGTCCGGTTGGGGATTTGCCCGAGAGCAGGCCTTCCTCGGCAGCGTCGTCGAGGATCGCCTCGGCGCGCTGTTTGACCGCCTCCTCCAGGTCGAGTTCGGAGCAAAACCGCGGAACGTACCGCTTGGGATCGACCGGCCGCATCTCGAGGTCGAGCTGGTCGGCCAGGTACCGGTACGTCCGGCCGATCTCGATCCTGGGGACCCGGGAGACTTCCGCCAGTTCGTCCAGACTCCGGGGGATGTTCTCCTTGCGACAGGCGGCGTACAGCGCACTCGTCGCGACGCCCTCGATCGACCGGCCGCGGATGAGATTTTCCTTGAGCGCACGGCGGTAGATGATAGACGCCACCTCCCTGACCGGCCGGGGAATGCCAAGCGCGCTCGACATCCGGTGTATCTCGGCCAGGGCCAGCTGGAGATTCCGCTCGCCGGCGTCTTTCGTCCGGATGCGTTCCTGCCAGGTCCGCATTCGCTTGAGCTTGTTGCGCTTGCGGGACGAGAGCGACTTGCCGTAGGCGTCGGTGTCCTGCCAGTGGATCTTGGTCGTCAACCCCTTGTCGTGCATCGTACTCGTCAGGGGTGCCCCCACCCGGGACTTCTCGTCGACTTCGCGCTGGTTGAACGCCGACCACTCGGGGCCGGTGTCTATCTGGTCGTCCTTGACGACGAATCCACACTCGTCACACACCAGCTCGCCGTGGACGTCGTCGGCGACGATCTGGCTGTTCTCGCACTCGGGACACCCCTCGGTCCCCTCGCGCTCGGCTGTGGATTCCTCCTCGCCACCCGTGTGAGTTTCCTGGTAGATGAATTCACCGTTCATATCGAATACCCGATTCCGAGAGCGACCGTCGCCCCCTGTGACGTGCTCGCGAGTCGCTCTCCGAACGGCCACAGTACGGTGCGATCGGTCGCCGGACCACGCCAGTGGCTACCGGACATCGTGCCTTAGTTATAGAGCTACTATGACCCGACGGCGGCGCTGCTCGCCCGGCCGCTCCGGAATCGGCGGCGCTCGTCCGGGTCGGTCGGCGAATTACGCCGTAGCTTGGTAGCGAGTAGCACTGCCTTACGTGACACAGCGGCCACCTGACCGGCAGCATTTTGGGACGGCGGACTGAACCATCGACCGATGAGTGACGCGCCGACGGAGTTGCTCGACCGACTCGGCCTCACCGAGTACGAGCAGACGGCGTTGACCGAACTCCTCACTCTCGGGAAGACGACGGCGCCGAACCTGGCCGAGGCGACGGGCATTCCCAAGGCCCGCATCTACGGCGTCCTCGACAGCCTGGCCGACCAGGGCTTCGTCAAGGTCGTCCCCGGCCGGCCCAAGGAATACCAGGCCCGCCCACCCGAAGACATCCTCGACCGCGCCACTGAGAACCGCCGCCAGGCGTACGAACAGTTCGCTGCCGAGATCGATGACATGCGCGACGAGTTCCTTGCCGAGTTCGGCCCTCGCTTCGAGCAGGCCAGCGAGGACATCACGCCGACCGAAGAGTTGTTCCACGTCGTCGACGTTGGTGACCCGAGCGAAACCGAGACGCGACGGCTGTACCACGAGGCGACGGAGCGTGTCAACGTCATCACGAAGAGCTTCGAGTACTTCGAGGACGTCGAGCCTGCTTTCGCGGAGGCCGTGGAGAACGTGCCTGTGGACGTGCTGTTCGTCCATCCCGATCTGCTGGAATCCGAGAAGCGACCCATCCAATCGGAGACCGTCGAGTACGTGACGTCGGAATACCCGGAGGTCGGGGTTCGGTTTTCGACCGGAAAGCTACCCTGGCGAGGGACGTTGATCGACCCGAGCATGGACTACGAGGGCGGCGAAGCGATCTTCCTGGTCGAGGAACCCGACGTGCCGAACCACATGCGCCAGGCGGCTATTACGGAGAACGGGTCTTTTGTTGCGGGGTTGAAGCGGTACTTCGATCTGGTGTGGGAGCACGAGAGCGACGGAGTGTATCCGTCCTAGTCGTCGAGGGCGCCGAGCGTTTCGGCGACTGACTTGAGTGGACCGAGATCGACATCGAAACGCTCCTCGAAGCTCAACACGAGCATGATTTCCTCGTCCTCTATGCCTCCGAATCTGATGATGATTACCCCGTAGACGAGGAACAGAACAAGAGCGAACGCGACCATCACGAGCGGCGTGATCGAAAAGAACTGAACGATAGTCCAGCGAGCCACGAGGACGAGGGCGATAGACAGGACTGCCGGCCTGACAAGCGCCTTCGTAAACGGGTGCACACCGGTGGACCGAAACAACTGGGTCGAATACAAGACGTTCAAAACGACGTACGAGACTGTCGTAGCGATGGCGGCCCCGACGAAGCCGTACGGCGGGATCAACAGCAGGTTCAAGCTGACGTTCAGCACCGCGACCACGATGTTATCGTACATGATCGTCTTCGTCCGGCCTATTGCAGTCAGCGCACTGCCGTTCAAACCGGCAACACCGTGCACCAGAAAGCCCAGAGAGAGGACGACGAGAGCTGGTGCACCGTCCAGCCACTTGGCACCGAAGGTCAACGAAATGACCCGGTCCGGAAACAGGACGAGGATGAAAAATCCCGGCAACGTGATCATCGCGGCCCACTTCGTTATGAGCTGATACATCCGGTGCATCGTCCGGTCGTCACCCTCTGCGTGGAGCTCGGAGATAACGGGCAAGAAGAGGAAACGAAACGCCATGAGAGAGATGGTTAGAAATTCGCCTAGCGGGTAGACGACGTTGTACACGCCGGCAGCTTCAGTCCCGTTCGGAAGCAGTGCGCCGAGCATGAAAATGTCGAAGTTCATGAAAACGTGTGCCATCATCCGGGTGATGATCAGCGGGGCGGAGAATGCGAGGAGTTCCCGGTGCATCGGTTCGTACTCTACGTCGCTCGAGAGAATCGGCGTCTTGCGGAGCAAGTAGACCGCTGCCATGGCTCCCACCAGCAGATACGCCACGAGATAGGCCCAGGCGATACCGACCGCCCCGAGACCGATACCGAGGACGATAAGAATCCCGACTAGCCTCGCTATCGGTAGCGAGAGGTGTCGGAACAACAACTTCGGGAGCGAGTCTTTGAGTCCCTGCCCACCCCCGATGACGAGGTTTATGAAAGCAGCCAGGGGAATGGCGAGTGCAAAGAGGCGAAGCGGCTCGCTAACCGTCGGGTTGTCGAACACCGTACTGGCAATCGTTGGCGCTGCCAGTGCGAGGCCGATGCCGACGAGGAAACCGATAGGGACGGTTATCTGGAAACTGGAGACGAGCACGCCACGGCGCTTGGACAGGTCGTCGTACCTCGGTAGAAACCGTCCGACGCCCGTTCCGAGACCGACCAGCACGAGGGTAGAACTGATACCCATGATCGTTATCCCCAGCGAAACCGCACCGTAGCCTTCACGCGTCAGTCCCTGTGCCATCAATACTTTGGCGACGAAGGAAATGCCCAGTTCTGCGACAATTCCCAGAAACAGGATGCCGCCACCCAGGGCGAGTTCCCGAACGAACGAATCCGCTTCCGACTCGTTTGCCGAAGTCCCGTCAGAGTCGTCGCTCTCTGCCGTGTTGCCTTCGTTCGTCACAGAAACCTCTCCATCGACCTGTGCGGACGACTGCCCGTCCTCGCTATCGACATCCGAAACGTCGCTCTCGCCGTCGGATCCCATTGAGCGTCACCAGTTCACCGCGACGGTCCACCGCGCGATCCCGGCCGACTCGACGAAGTCGGACTCGGGAGTTGTCATACAGGGGCTGCGGTGGGGTGAGTATAAAAGCGTGGGGATACGGCCGTCACCGCCCCGGTCCGGGTGAAAAATCCGACTACGCTTGTGAGGGTGTCAGCTACGAACCCGAACCCTAACACGTACTACTCGTGCTCATGGAATCGGCGGCAATGTGTATCGACTCACGTCTCGAGGAGCGCCCGGTGTTCGTCACCGGCGCGGACGGATTCGTCAGTTCCCACCTGACGGAACGGCTGGTGGAAGCCGGTGCGGACATCCACGTCTTCGTCCGGGCCACGTCGAGCGGGGAACTAAACAACATCACGCATCTCGGAAATGACGTCACCGTCCACCGTGGCGACCGCCGCGACAAACACTCGGTCAGAGTTGCGCTCGTCGCTCGTGCTCGACCTCCGTCGATGGGATTACAGGGTGTAGTCCTCTGAAACGTAGCGGTCAGAACTCACTCGAGGTAGCCGAGCCGGCGGAGCCGTTCGGTTGTTTCCTCGTCCAGGTCACTTGCGTCCTCGACGGCGTCTCCCGCGTGGGATTTCGCGGCCGACTCGAACGATTCAGCGAGTGTCGAGACGTACTCGGCGGATTGGGGCATCGCGTCCCCGTCGATTTTGCGCTCGTGGACTGTCGGGTCGGCGTGCGTTTCGGATCGGTCGTAGAACTCCGGTTCGTGGGCCTCGTTCGACCACCAGAGAGCCGCTTTCTCCGGTGTACGAAGTGCCGCGTGGAGTGTATCGCTCGGAATCTCCACGCCCTCGGCGTTGTCCTGGCGAGTACCCCGACCCGTCACCGACGTCACGTACTCTCTGGCCGCCATCGAGTCGGAATCGAGCGGACACCCACGCCACTCGGCCGGCGGGTCTACCCCTACGGCGTCGGCGATGGTCGGTGCGACGTCCATGCCGCTCACGACGTCGTCTATCTGTCTCTCTGGCACGCCACCCCCAGCGAGAACGAGCGGGACGTGGGTCACGTAATCACAGAGATAGTTCGGGTGTTGGTACGGGAAGTCGTCGGGGATAGCCCTGTCCGCGAACATTTCGCCGTGGTCAGCCGTGAGGACGAGCAGTGTCCGGTCCCAGAGCCCGCTCTCCTGGAGTGACTCGACCAGGCGGGCTATCTGGTCGTCAACGTACGACGCTGCAGCTTCGTAGAGGCCGCGGAGCGTCTCGACCTGATTCTCGGTTAGCGTCTGGGGACGGAGTCGAAGCTGCTC
This sequence comes from uncultured Halobacteriales archaeon, assembly GCA_964523745.1. Classification (GTDB taxonomy): domain Archaea; phylum Halobacteriota; class Halobacteria; order Halobacteriales; family Haloarculaceae; genus CAZGAX01. The sequence continues at coordinate 6,791 of CAZGAX010000022.1, forward strand.
GTTGACCGACCACATCTCTCGGGAACTCGTCGGGCAGGAAGGGGTCGCTTCCCGATAGGACGCCGGTGGCAGATACGGGCTGTGTAAATCCATGAAGTGCCCCCAGGAGAACGTGGGGTCGGTCGTCGACGAGTCGGATACCCACGCGAGCATCGAGTCGACGACCCGTTCTGCCCGGACGTGGGGTCTATAGTCGACGATTCCGTACCGACTGAGAGCATAGAACGTCTTGATGCCGAGGCGCTGTATTCCCAATCGTTCTGCGACGCCTCTTCCCACGGTGACCAGTCGGTTGCCACCACTGTTTTCGCCACTGGAAGAGTCCTCCCCGACTGGTCTGTCATACTCGTCCGACTGCAGGTCGGCGAATACGTCGAACCCACGCTGATAGTCGAACTCTCGGCTAGTGTAGACGTTCGAGTGCCAGCCGCCGCAGTCGAATCCTTGTTCGGCCAACACTTCCGCAAGCGTCGGGACGTCTTCGACGAGGGAGTGGGATCCAGCGGCCCCACCGTAGTCGGTCGGCAGGCGAGATTGGAACAGTCCGGGCATACTCGTCGGCGTCCCCGATCCGGTACACTGGCAATCGGGGACGTCGACGTGTTCGTCCATCAGGGAGGAAAGCGTCGAGAGGTGGCGAGCCGTATCCGCCCGCAGACAGTCCACGGTCAGAAGAACCACGTGTTTCGGCTTCGCCGCCTCGAACACGGTCATACCATCGGGTATCTCGGGGTCGATTATAAGGGTGGGGTTCCAGTCCCACTACGTCGACGAGAGTGTGATCTGAACGGCGACAGATCGGTGGTATCGAACGACGGCGAATCGAAAGGAAATTGAGTCCTTGTGGAGAGGGCTGTTACTATACAACGATGGAAATCGATTCACGCCTCGAAGAAAGGGCAGTGTTCGTCACCGGGGCAGACGGGTTCGTGGGGTCACACCTTACGGAACGGCTCGTGGATGCCGGTGCCGACGTCCACGTCTTCGTTCGTGCCACCTCGAGTGGCGAATTGAACAATATCAACCACCTGCAGTCGGACGTCGAAGTTCATCGGGGGGACCTCAGAGACAAGCATTCTGTCCGTCTGGCACTGGCGGCGCTCGAAGATCACTCCGAGGCGCTGATATTCCATCTCGGCGCGCAGGCCCACGTCGGAGAGTCCTGGGACCGGCCGTACGAGACTGTCGATTCGAACGTCACCGGGACCTTGAACCTCCTCCAAAACGTCGTCGACCTGGATCTGGACATCGCGAAGTTCGACACTGCTGGCACGAGCGAGGAGTACGGAAACGTCAAGGAAGAGATGATGGACAAACACGAGTTCAGCGACGACGGGCGCGTCCTCCTGAGCGAGCGATCACCAGTAAACCCCAAGAGCGTCTACGCCACGTCGAAACTCGCCGCAGACTTCCTGACGATGAACTTCTACGACGCGTACGGCGTTCCCGGGGTCACGACGCGGATGTTCAACAACTACGGGCCCCGGCAGAATCCGCGGTACATCACCGGGACCATCATCACACAGGCTCTCGAACGAGACGTCGTGGAACTCGGCAACCTGACGCCAAAGCGCGACATGTGTTACGTGAGTGACGGCGTGAGAGGCCACCTGCACGTGGCTCTCGAAGGAAATCCGGGCGAACAGTACGTCTACGGCTACGGCGAGAACATTTCGATGCAGGAGTGGGCCGACACGATCCTCGAAGTAGGTACCGAGGAAGGATACTGGGACCAGCCCGAGATCGTCCAGGACGAAGACCGGTATCGGCCCGGTGATAGCGACGTCGAAGAGCTTCGCGTCGGATTCGAAAAACTGCACAAGGAGACCAACTGGGAGCCACAGGTAAGCTGGCGAGAGGGAGTCCGCCGGACGATCGAATGGTACGCTGCTCACCCTGAGAGCTGGTACGGGAGAGTAGACTGGCGATGAGCGACGAGTGGGGAGATACCACGGACTTCTGGGACGGGCGTACCGTGATGGTCACCGGCGGATCCGGCTTTCTGGGGAGTCACCTCGTCGAGGATCTCGAGTCCCGGTCCGGGGACGTCGAAGTTTTCGTCCCCCGGTCGGACGAGTACGACCTGCGGGAACGATCGAACGTCCGCCGGGCGTTTCGCGACTCCGGCGCCGATACGGTAATCCACCTCGCCGCCAGCGTCGGTGGTATCGGCGCAAACCGGGAGAATCCGGGACGCTACTTCTACGACAACGCGGTTATGGGCATCGAACTGCTCGAAATGGCCCGTCAGTTCGGCATCGACAAACTAACCATTCTCGGGACGATCTGCGCCTACCCGAAACACACGGCCGTGCCGTTCAGCGAATCTGACCTGTTCGACGGGTACCCGGAAGAGACCAACGCACCGTACGGTATCGCAAAGAAGGCATTGCTCACCCAGTCACGTGCCTACCGAAGGCAGTACGACTTCGATAGCATATACCTGATGCCGGTAAATCTGTACGGGCCCCGGGACGACTTCGACCTGGAAACGTCACACGTCATCCCGGCGATCATTCGGAAGTGCGTCGAAGCCCGCGAAGCAGGTGACGACGAGGTCGTCGCCTGGGGGACAGGGGAACCGACTCGGGAGTTCCTGTACGTCGAGGACGCTGCCGACGGCATCCTTACCGCGACTGAACGGTACGACGAGAGCGACCCGGTAAACCTGGGGAGTGGCACCGAGATTAGCATCCGCGAACTCGTGGAGACGATAGCCGAAATGACCGGGTTCGAAGGCGAGGTGGTCTGGGACACGGACAAACCGGACGGGCAGCCCCGGCGCCGACTCGACACGTCTCGGGCAGAGGAGCGGTTCGGCTGGACGGCTTCGACGCCGTTCGAGGAGGGGCTCCGGCAGACCATCGAGTGGTACGAGGCCAACAGAGAACCAATCGCCTCGGCGTAACGGTCGCGTCTGCCGACGCGCCAGTTTTCTCCCACTGCTCCGAACCGAACGCGGCAGGTTTTTTGCGACAACTCCCGAGGAGAGAGACATGTCCGACCGGACTATCGTCATCGCGGTCGACGGGATGGAACCGTCGCTGGTCGACCGCTGGTGTGCTGCGGGGGAGCTACCCGCGATCCGGCGGCTTCGAAACCGTGGCGTCTACGGCACCGCGACGTGCCGGTCGCTTTCCTCTGCCAAGCAGTGGACGACCCACTTCACCGGCGTCGAGAGCGACCGCCACGGCGTCACCGGATTCACCACCTCGAATCGGTCGCGTCGGGCCGGCGACGACGCGCCGGACGCCCGCGAACTGGTCAATCTATCGAATATCGCCGTCGAGACGTATCCCGAACTCCTGGACGACGCCGGATATTCTGTGGGACTCCTCAATCCGCTCCCGCTCTGGCCCCCGCTGGAGTTCGAGGACGGGTTCTGCGTTTCCGGGATGCTGACACCACCGAACACCGACAGGTGGGTCGAACCGCCCGAACTCGAAGACGAACTCTCCGACCTCGACTATCGCATCGACGTCAAGTACGGAACTCGGCCGTACGGATTCGTCGACGACGCACTCTTCGACGACGTGGACCTCTCGACCATTCACGAGGATATTTTCGACGTGCTCGACGCCCGAATCGCGGCGACGAAACACCTCCTCGAACGGCGAGAGACCGACGCCTTCTACGGCCTGTTGAAATCGATCGACGTCATCCAGCACTGCTTCTGGACCCACATGGAATCCGATCATCCGGACTACGGCGATGCGATACTCGAATCGTACCGGCGCGTCGACGACCTACTCGCCTGGATCGAAGACGAAGTGGATGCGAACCTGCTCGTCTTCGGGGACCACGGGTTCGGGCCTCGGGTGGAAAGTGCTCCCGGTACCATCGACCGCCTGGCCCGTGCTGTCGACCGGCGCGTTTCCGTTCCTGGAGTCGTCCAGCGAACGTACGACCGGCTTTTCAAGTCCGAGATGGAGGTGTCACCGGACAATCCCGGCAAGACGACCGGCGTCCACGCCGATCCGGCCGCATGGCTCGCCGCCGGACCAGCAATAGGGAGCGACGGGGAGACCGAAATCCGGTTCGAAGACCTTACGGCCACCATCCTCGCACTGGTCGGTCATCCGATCCCGTCGGACTACGTCGGCGACCCGATCGACGCGGTATCCGAGCCGTACCAGGTCGAGGACGTGGACCTCTCGACGCGGCGGCGAACGTCGATCGACGCGGACGAAGTCGTCTCCGAACGGCTCCACAACCTCGGGTACGCCGACATGGTGGACGAGTAATCATGACACCCCCGAAGCCGACCAATGGGGACGGTACCCCTTCACAGACGGTCCTGATTACGGTCGACGCCCTCCGCGCCGACCACCTCGCACAGTACGGCTATCACAGGGATACGATGCCAGCACTCGACCGGCTCACCGACGACGGCGTCCGCTACGACCGGGCGTTCGCAAACGGAGCCCACACGCAACTTTCGATCCCGTCGATCCTCACCTCTCGGCTCGACGGACTCGGGGCTGCAAAACAGGGCCCTACAGTCGCGACAGTCCTGCGAGACGCCGGGGTATCGACGGCGGGCTTTCACTCGAACAGCGTCGTCAGTCGAGACTTCCCGTCAGTTCACGGATTCGACGAGTGGTACGACTTCTCGGACCACGCCACCGGTTCCGACGAGAGGTCGAACGACCAGTCGGGACTCGCCGAGCGTGTTTCCGATACTGCAGCCGCCGCCGCGCAGACGGTGTTGAAGCGGCTCCGGCCTTACCTCGGCGACAAAGAGTGGGCGGTGAAGCTCCGCCGAGCCGTCGTTCCCGACTCGGTCGTCCACGAGCCGACTCCCTACGCCGACGCCGAATTCGTCACCGACCGGGTCGTCGAATGGGTGTCCGACCACGCCGACGACCCGTTTTTCGCCTGGGTCCACTACATGGACCCGCATCGGCCGTACGGCTACTCACTGTCGGACGCTGCCTACGTCGACGCGGTTCCACCGAGAGGTGAAATCGACCGGCTGATGGCGAAAGCCGGCGTTTCGCCGGACGCAGTGACCGAGGCCGAGCGCGAGCATATCGTCGACCTCTACGATTCGGATTTACGCTACCTGAACGCCCACCTCGACCGGCTGTTCGACGAGCTACAGTCCCTCGGAATCTGGGAGTCCGGGTCCGTGCTGTTGACTGCAGACCACGGCGAAGAGTTCGGCGAACACGGCTCGTTCTACCACCGCAACAAACCCTACGACGAACTCGTCCACGTTCCGCTGATAGAGTCACCGCCCGGAAACGCAGGCAGGTCGGTCGTCGACGGCCAGCGAGAGTTACTCGACGTGGGCCCGACCGTCCTCCAGCGACACGGTGTGGACATCCCCGACGCGTTCGAAGGGCGACCCCTCGACGCAGGCGACGACCGAACCGTCGTCGCCGCTGCCGTCCGGAACGACCGCCTCATGTTGGGCGTTCGTGCGAACGGTTTCAAATACGTCACGACGGAGCACGGCGACGAGGAACTCTACGACCTGTCTACCGATCCGGCCGAACGAACCGACGTCGTCGCGGAAAACGAAGCCCAGGCCACTTCCCTCCGGGCCGCTATCCCGGACGGTGCGTTCGACATCCGGACGTCGGTCGAACAGCTGGACGAACTGGGCGAAACCGATGAAAAGGCGAAACACCGGCTCGAAGCACTTGGATATCTCGAGTGACTACCGTTCAAGCAGGCCGTCGATGAGGTTCTCGACCGCCCGGCGATTGACCGCGTCGACGGCTTCGACCGTGTTCTGCGCGTTGTGCGACCCGAGAACCACGTTTTCCATCTCCGTCAACGGATTCTCCGGCGGCAGCGGCTCTTCCGCGAAGACGTCGAGGCCGGCACCCGAGATGCGGTCTTCGCGAAGTGCCGCCACGAGTGCATCCTGGTCGACGAGTCCACCGCGTGCTGTGTTGATCAGGTAGCCGTCCGGACCGAGCAGGTCCAGTTCCGATCGCCCGATCATACCGCGCGTCTCCGGCGTCAGCGCACAGTTCAGACTCACCACCGTGGACCGCTCCAGTAGATCCGGGAGGTCGGTGGCCGTTATGTCCACGTCTGCGACGAGGTCGTCGGGGAGTGGTTCGACGTCGTGGCCGAGGACGTCCATGCCGAGAGCGTCGGCCCGACGAGCGACCGTCGAGCCGATGTTACCGACGCCGACCACGCCGAAAGTCTTGTCCCGGAGCGAGACACCCCGCGGGCAGTACCAGTCACCGTTACGTACGGCGTCGTCGATCCTGTGTAGTTCTCGAGTGAGCATTATCGTGTAACCGACGACCACGTCGGCGACTTCGTCGGCGAACGCACCCGGCGTGTTGTATACGGCGATCCCCTGTTCCTCGGCAGCTTCGAGGTCGATGTCGTCGACGCCGATCCCCCACTTCGCTATCACCTTCAGGCGGTCGGCAGACTCCAGGACGCGCGCCGTAAACCGGTCGTCACCGGCGATGACGCCGTCGTACCGGTCGATCGTCGACAGCAGTTCGTCCTCGGAGAGTTGCTGGTCGACGTCAGGGACGTCGTATGCGATGTCGTGTTCGGCAAAGCGGTCTGCGAACTCGTCGATTGAGTCGTGGATGAGCGGACAGGAGACGAGCACCCGGTACGTCGGCTCGTCGCTCATTCGTCGACCACCGCCTGGAGGGCCGGCTCTTCCCCGTAGCGGTCCTGGTGGAGGAACTCGGCCAGGCGGAAATCGACCGGTTCGTCGATGTCGATGGCCTCTTTCTCGGCCATTTCGTACATCATCGGGTCGTCACCGATGCGATTCTCTCGTCGCTCGACGGACTCCCGGGTGAAGAGGTAGAGATTGGAATTTTCCTCGAACACGGGGGGAAGGTCCTGCGTCCGGAGTAACTGGTCCCGCTCGTGGTTGATAGGCTCACAGTCGCCGTCCCAGAGACGGGTCTGGAGCGGCGTCACGGAGAACAACGAGTCGCTGTCGGCTGCCGCGAACGCCTCGACGGCCTCGTCGACGGTTTCCGGGCGAAGTAGCGGATTCGTACAGTGAGTCTGTAGATACACGTCGGCTGTCACCTGTGCCACGTCGTGGAGGATGATGTCGTTCATCGAGACGAAGTCGCCACGGAGGTCTTCGGGCCGGTCGATGACGGTCACGTCGAAGTGCGACCGAGCCCCGTCGGCGATCTCCCGGGAATCCGTATCGACGACGATCTCGTCGACCTGGTCGGTCGCTTCGAGCGTGTTGAGAATCCAGTGAAACAGCGGTCGGCCGTTGAATCCCCGGACGTTCTTGCCCGAGACGCGTTCGCTGTGGCCCTTCATCGGCACCAGGGCAGCCACGCGGTTGCTCATACCCCGGAAGGACATCGCCCGTCGTATTACTGTTTGGATCAGTCGTCCGTGTCGACGGCCGAGTAATCGATGTGGTCCTGTCCTCCGGGATACTCGATGGCCGGGTCCTCCGGGTCCGGATCCCCATCGGCCGCCCTGGTCTCCGAGTCCGGTTCATCGGGATATCCCTCGGTGTCGGGGTAGTAGAACCGTTGCCAGAGGCGTTCGGAGACCGGGGCATCCTGAGCGAATCCTCTGTAGGTGCCCCAGAACTGCATGAGCCTGAACCGCGGAATTTCGACCAGGTGGTCGAGAAGTTCGCCCTCGTCGAACGCAGCCCGGTAGTCGGTGACCGTGTTGTAGCCCCACATCCGCAGGAAATCCCAGAACGAAAACTCCTGCTCGGGCATTATCTGCTTGTGGGCGAGTGCCTCGCGGCGATACCGGTTGTACACCTCGCGGGGCGTCTCGTCGTGGACGTGGACTATCGTCGCGTCGGCTGCGTACGCGATGTCCCAGCCCTCTGAACGAATTCGCTTGGCCCAGTCCAGGTCCTCAAGCCCGGGAAGGTCCTCGTCGTACGGGAACTTTTCCCAGAGTTTTCGCCGGATCGCGGCGTTCGCGTTGTTACAGAACGGGGAGTCCTGGCGCTCGATGTCGCGGTCGGGAAACCACTTGCGGAAGATCTGTTTCTCCGAAAACTTCGTCCCGTCGTTCCCGCGTTGTTTACCGTACACCAATCCGACGTTGTCCTCGAACTTATCGAGCAGGCACTCCAGCCAGTCCCGGCGTTTGGGATACACGTGAGCACTGGCAAACACGCAGAATTCGCCGTCTGCCGCCTCGATACCTCGGTTGAGGGCCCGGCCGAACGAGAACTCCTCGGGGGCGATGTAGACGACGTCGTCTATCGGATATTCGTTTGCCACTTCGAGCGTCCCGTCCGTCGATCCGGAGTCCACGAGGATAACCTCGACGTCCTCGACGGTCTGCTCGAAGACGCCGTACAGCAACTTTCCGATGTGCTCGCGTTCGTTGTAACACCGGATTATTATCGACGCCCGAGGCGAACTCATCGCCAGAGGATTGTTTTGTTTGCTCCTTAAGCGACTCGATCCTATCTCGATGAACTGATACGTTGGTCGATCGCTCCTCAGGTGACCATCGGTTTCGTCTCCGGTACTGTCCGCTCGGACAGACAGGGGACGTGAGACTCGGTCAGCGTGTTGTACGTTATCCCCCTGGATTCGCCGTACTCGAGAAACGCTGCGAGCGTCTGACAGTGCTGCTCGTAGTAATCCTCGTAGACCCGGTCCCGGAAGAACGACTCGTGGCAGTCGACTGCGGCGGCCATCAGATCGTCGTCGTACTGGGCGTCTTCGTTGTGCTCCCAGAAGTACGACGAGTTCTCCTCCCGGCCGTCCGCTCCGATCACGTTTACCTCGTCGGTCAACGCGGAGGCTATCGGTAACATGAACCAGGTCATGATGTTGTTCGTCCCCATCACCCGCAAGTCGTCGGCCGTCGGAAAGAGGGGGTCCGGAGCGTCGACGGACTCGAGACCGGCCACGCCGAGGTCGGGATAGTGGCCAACCAGCAGACTTCGGTGACGGTCCGGGACGACGGCCAGGCAGTCGTGGGTTCGGAGGGTTTCAGCCGCGTCGTCCCTGAACGTCGCGGCATATCGGTTCGGACTGAAGTGAAACACGGGGTCTGCAAACACCAGCACGTCGGGGTCAATGTGTTCTAGCAGTTCCCGGTCTTTGACGATACTGTTACAGACGACCGAGAGTGCATCGTCCTCGAACGAGATCTCTTCGGCTCGCGAGAGGCTCGGTCCCGTCGCAAAGACGTACGAGCGGTCTGCCGACGCCGCTCGTTCCTGGAGCTGTCGGAACTGTTGTGCCGAATCATCCACCGAATCGTGACGCAGTTCGCTCGAAAACGTTCCCCAGGTGTAGGATTCGACTCCGGAGAAATACGTCGGATCGACGAGTTCGACTTTCGGGATATTTCGGACCGCAGTCAGCGACGTCCTGCTCGTTGCGTCCCAGGTCAACAGCGCGTCGGCCTCCTGTGCTTCGCTCCCGAGAGTAGCCGGTGAAACAGTCCTGAGTGGGAGGTGTTCACCGGTGTACGCAGCCTGGCACTCCGGCACTGGAAGGTCTGCGACCTCGAAATCGAGGTCGGTCCCGACGACTAGTTCGACGTCGTCTCGTAGCGTCGGTTCGGGAAGATACCATGCGAGTCGGTTCGTCAGGTCGCCGAGCGTTTCCCGTGACTCGACGGCAGGATACAGCAAGATTCGCGACGGCGTCGTATCTCGACTCCGGCGAGTGACGAGCTGGAGGCCCCGATATGCGTAGTGACTGGCCTTCCGTCGTTTGATCTTGAGGAGATTCCGGGAGGCCGTCGCAACCGTGTTCTCCATGCTACTCCAAGACTGTCCGTGCGGATGCAAAAAGGACGCGGAACGACGCAGCGGAAACGATTTCCCCGTCGGCCGAAACTGCGTCCCTATGGACCGGCCGCGCGTCTCCGTCGTCACGCCGTCGTACAACCAGGCGCCGTTCATCGAGGCCAACATCACGTCGGTAAAACGGCAGCGATACGACCCGGTAGAGCACGTCGTCGTTGACGGAGCATCGGACGACGGGACCGTGAGCATCCTCGAAGCCCACGAAGATGAGTACGACCTCCGCTGGACGTCTGAACCCGACGATGGTCAGTCCGATGCGATAAATACCGGCTTTGACCGGGCCAGTGGCGACATCGTGGGGTGGCTGAACTCCGACGACGTCTACTTCGACGTCGGCGTGTTCGAGCGGGTCGTCGACCACTTCGAGCGAACCGGTGCAGACGTTATCTACGGCGATCTGGCGTACCTCGATGCGTCAGGAACCGTCGAAGAGATAGATGTCCGTCCGTCGTTCGACCGGAATATCCTCGCCTACCGGAGCCTGATCGGCCAGCCAGCGACCTTCTTTCGGCGAGAGGTTCTGGAGCGCGAGCGGCTGGACGACTCGTTTCACTTTACGATGGACTGGGAGTTCTGGATCCGGCTCTCGAAACAGTTCGAATTCCAGCACGTCCCGGGCGTTCTGGCGGGATTCCGGAGGCACGAGGAACAGAAAACCGAAGACCAGGCGGCGATGGAGCGGGAATTCCAGCGGCTGCGGAAGAAACACAATCTTCCCGTGGGCAGAAGCGACCGGAGCCTCGTGACCGACGTCGTGCCCCTGGAAGCCCGCCGGACGGTCGCGAGTCTTCGACGGACTTACGCCATAGCTCGAGACCCACCGGAACTCGCGTTCGACGGACAGCTAGCACCGCTACACGTGATGCTCAGAAACGTTCCTCCCTCGCTCTGGGATACCCGAAAGTCGCTTCGGCGCTGGCTGCGATAACGCTACTGCAGATGTGACTGTTCTTCGCGCCGTTCACGGTAATCGGGCAACGTATCGTCCTGCATGACGGCTGTACGCCCACCGTCGACTAGTAGTTGCGTTCCCGTCACGAAGCCGGCCTCGCCGCTCGCCAGATATGCTACGGCACTCGCGATGTCCTCCGGCGTTCCGATGCGGCCGGTCGGGTGCTGGGCAGCGAGTTCCTCTCGACGTTCCTCGGACATGTCACCAACCGTTCGCTCGACGGCAACCCACCCGGGGTTGACGCTGTTGACGCGTATAGCGGGTCCGAAGTCGAGCGCCATCGACCGCGTCATCCCATCGATGCCGGCCTTGACGGCGTTGTACGGAAAGTGAGCGGGCATCGTCACCAGCGAGTGGTTCGACGACACGTTGACGATCGCCCCCTCATCCATCTGTCTGGCGGCGTGCCTGGCAGCCAGCCAGTAGGCGCGGAAGTTCGTCTCGACGACCAGCGACCATTCTTCCATCGTGAGGTCACCGGCCGTCGTGTCTGTCTGGACAGCCGCGTTGTTTACGAGGACGTCCAGACTCCCGTAGGCGTCGACTGCGGTGGTTACGAGGTTGCGGATGGCAGCCGGGTCACGAACGTCCGCCTCGACGAACGTGGCGGTGCCACCCGAATCCTGAATGCGGTCGACAACCTGCGCACCGTCGTCCGTCGACCGGCCGGAGACGACGACCGAGGCGCCCTCGGCAGCGAGCCGTTCGGCTACGCCTGCACCGATTCCTCGCGTCGACCCCGTGACGATAGCACACGACCCCTTGAATCGGTCTGGGGTATCCATGGCGATACGGTTTCACGCCGTCCCAATAACGTTGCCCGTCGGCTCCCGTTTCGAACGCCCCGACAAAACCGGTCATCGAGTCGGGAGGAGGTCGCCTGGATACCGAACGTAGCCGTACAGGTAGCCACATCCGACGACCCCGGTGAAGACGAGAACCATGACCAGTTGTGCGACGCCGGCGAGCGACGGCGACCGGGCGAGACGTTTCAGTCGACCGGGAACGAACCGGCCGAACAAATCACCGAGAAACGCCGTCTCCTCCTCGGTGGAATCGGGAACCAGAACCTGCATGGCTCGCTTCGAGTACCCCTGCCAGAACGCCCTGTCCAGCAGCCATCCTGGCTTAGTCCGGTACTCGAACACCTTGTGAGCGACCTCGGCTTCCGGCGTGTAGTAGACGCCGTGGCCGTACTCTCGCTGTAGCCGAGCACACAGTTCCGTCTCGCCGCCCTGGAGGTTGGCGTCGCCCTTCCGGCCGCCGATGTCCGCGTCGAACCCGTCGAGGTCGAGAAACACCTCTCGTTTGAAGGATATGTTCGATCCGTTCGTGTTCCGGACCTCACCCGGTCCGTCCGCGAAGCCGCGGTGGGTCACGCCGACGAGCCAGTAGAACTCCTCGGGCAGGTACGACGGCTTGCCGGCGACCCAGGCCGGCGTCATCTTGCCGCCGACGGCCGGAACGTCCCGTTCCTCGTAGACGGCAACCAGTTCGGCGACCCAGTCCTCGTCGGCCACCGCGTCGTCGTCGAGAAAGGCCACGACGTCGCCCGCCGCAACGTCGGCGCCGTTGTTACGACTTTTCAGCAAGCCGATGTTTTCATCGTTGCAGTGGACGACCACGTCGTCGCGGTCACCGTAGTCCCGCTGGAACTGCTCACAGACAGTCTCGTTCCCGTCGCTCACCAGCACGAGTTCGACGTCGTCGTGGCTCTGTGCGAGAACGCTCTCGGCCGCCTCCTGCAGGTCGTCGTACCGGTCCATCGTGTGTTCACAGAGGACGACCGAAACGCGCATGTGCAGACTCTGGAGAGCGACGCCGGATTAGCGTTTCCGTTCCACGAACGGTTAGCTGACTGGAACGGTAGCTGATTCCCGTCCCGCCCGGGTCGTAGACCGGACGCTTTTGGTGTAGATTCCGCGTAATACCGGGCCGACGCTCGAGGCGCTCGATACCATCCGCATCTACCACGCAAACCACTTCATTCGGTCTCCGTGGTGGAGATAACAAGGCTTATGCGGTCACTGGGATTGTCCACGTCCAATGAGTAACTGGCGTGGCCAGCTCGAAGACGAGGAACCGGTCGAGTTCGCTATCGACTGGCTCGGCCGGTACTACCACGTGCTGGTGTTCCTCGCGCTATTCGGGTTCGCCCTGTGGAATCGCGCCCGTACCTGGGGGAACTTCGTCGTCAACGGGGAGGTTTTCTACCGGTCGAACGACCCGTACTACCACCTCCGGTCGGTCCAGTACGTGGTCGAGCACTGGCCGGCGACGATGCCGTTCGATCCGTTCACGTACTTCGCCCACGGTACCGCGAATTCCCAGTTCGGGACGCTCTACGACCAGTTGATCGGGACGGCGGCGGTGGTCATCGGCCTGGGAAGTCCGAGCGAGGAGCTCGTTCGCACCGTCTTCCTGTTCGGGGCGCCGGTCTTCGGCGCGCTCGTCCTGATACCGGCGTACTTTATTGGGCGACGGCTGGGTGGCCGTATCGGCGGTCTGACGGCTGCGGCCGTCGTCGCCTTCTCGGCCGGCGAACTCCTCTCCCGGAGCCTGGTGGGCTTTACGGACCACCACGTCGCCGAAGCGCTGTTCTCGGCCTTTGCCGTCCTCGGTGTGCTGACTGCCCTGGTCGTCGCAACGAGGGAAAAACCGGTCTACGAACTGGTCGCGGCTCGCGAATGGGGCGCCCTGCGACGCACTCTCGGCTGGTCGATCCTCGCCGGTCTCGGCGTCGGCGCGTACATCCTCGTCTGGCCGCCGGGCATCATGCTGGTCGGCATTCTTGGTGTCTTCTTCCTCCTTCACCTGAGCGCAGAGTACCTCCGCGGTAACAGTCCGGAGCACGCAGCCTTCGTCGGCGTCGTCGCGCTCGGCACCGCCGGGATTCTCAATCTCTCGACGGTCCACAGCATCGGGATTAAGGCGACGGGTCGGACGCTCCTCCAGCCCGGTCTCCCCTTCGCCGTCGCCGCCGGCTGTCTGTTCCTGGCGTGGCTGGCACGAGAGTGGGACGACCGCGACCTGGAGCGCGTCGGCTATCCCGCAGCGGTCGGCGGCTTGCTACTCGTGCTGGTCGCCGGCACGGCCGTTGCACTGCCGTCGGTCTTCCACTTCGCCGTCAACAACCTCCTCCGCGTCTGGGGGCTCGGTCACGGGACGAACGCCGCAGCCGGGACCGTCGGCGAGGTAGCGCCGATTCCCGCGGAGAGCCTGTACACGTACTACAAGTTCGCCATCGTCACCGCTGCATTCGGTGGTCTCGTGGCCCTTAGTAAGGTGGTGCTCGACGACGAGCACTCCGGCGTGGAGTTGCTGGTCGTCGTCTGGGCTATCTTTTCCATCCTGGCCGGGCTCACGCAGACGCGGTTCGGCGTCTACATGACCGTCCCCGTCGCCGTCCTGAACGCCGTCCTCGTCGGTTGGGTCGTCCGGAACCTCCAGCGATTCACGAGCGACGAGGGCGTCCAGGTCTACCAGGTCATGACCCTCGTCACGGTGTTTCTCGTCGTCATCACGCCGATGCTTATCGTCGCGCCGACCGCGACGGCAGCCGCCGAGAACAACTACCCGGGGCGCGGTATCCTCGGCTGGAACTCCGGCCTGGATTGGATGGAAAACAACGCGCCGGAACCGGGAACCTACGCTAACCCCGACGGCGAACCGATGGAGTACCTCGGGACCTATCCGCGAGTGGGCAATCACGACTACGAAGAAGGCGCGTACGGCGTCATGTCGTGGTGGGACTACGGTCACTGGATAACATCGGAGGCGGGAGCGATACCGAACGCGAACCCGTTCCAGCAAGGGGCGAACCAGGCGGCCAGGTATCTACTGGCACAGAACGAGTCACAGGCCGCAGACGTCCTCGCTAACGTCGACGAGGAGGACGCCAAGACGCGGTACGTGATGATAGACTGGAAGATGGCGGAGACAGAGTCACTTCCACCGGTCCGCGGGAAGTTCTTCGCGCCGACGCAGTTCGTCGACTACGCCGAACCCGGCGACTTCTACAGTCGCATCCTCAACGAGCAGGGTCGCACGGCAATCATCCGTCACAAGCAGGCCTACTACGATTCGATGGTGGCGCGGCTCTACCACTACCACGGAAGTGCCGCCCAGCCCCAGCCGGTCGTCCTCGACTGGCAGGGCGAGGAAGTCCACTACGGCGGCGGGAACACCTACACCCGGGCGCCGACGGCACCCAACACGTCGATGTACAGGACGTTCGACAACATGAGCGCCGCCAGGGAGTACGTGGCAGCCGACCCGACCGGAACCCGACAGATAGGCGGCGTGGGAGCGATCCCGACCGAGCGAGTCCCTGCACTGGAGCACTACCGGCTCGTCCACCAGGCGGACGCCAACGCACTCACCGCCAGCCCGCGGTTCCGGATCGGATTCAGGCAGATGGCCCAGGCTACCGGCGCCCGGAACCCGATGCGGTTCCTGTACACCGTCCCGACCTGGACGAAGACGTTCGAGCGAGTCGAAGGCGCGACCATCCAGGGGTCCGGACCGGCCAACACGAACGTCACGGCTTCGGTGCAGCTCAAGCCGAACAACGGACCGGCGTTCACCTATCGCCAGCGGGTCCAGACCGGCCCCGACGGCGAGTTCAACATGACGGTGCCGTACGCCACGACCGGCTACGGGAAGGTGGGTCTCGAAGAGGGATACACCAACACCAGCGTGAGGGCACTCGGCCCGTACCAGCTAACCACGCCCGGTGAGGCCAACGACAACCTCACCACGACCCGCTACGCGGCGAACGTCAGCGTGACCGAGTCGCAGGTCGTCGGCCTCGACGACTCGCCGGTGCAGGTCACCCTCGAGCAGGAAGTCGTCGACCAGCCGGAGGGGCAGACCAACGGGACGAACGGTACCGACGGAACGAACGGGACCAATGGGACCGGTGGGTCGGACACCAACACGACCGACGGCAGTGACACGAACGACACGCAGAATTCGGTCGCACCGACGGGATTCCAGGCGTCCGAATTCACCGGAGTTAGTCCCTGAGCCGTGACCGAGTCTGCCGAGGAATCCGTGGCAGTCGAGGAGTCGGTTGGCGGAGTCAGGGCCTGGCTGAGCGTCTACCTGAAAGGGCTCGCAATGGGTGCCGCAGACACCGTTCCCGGTGTCTCCGGGGGCACCATCGCGTTGATCACCGGCATCTACGAGCGACTGATCACCGCCCTGACCGCGCTCGATCCACGAATCCTTGGCCGGGTGACCGGCCT
This sequence comes from uncultured Halobacteriales archaeon, assembly GCA_964523745.1. GTDB lineage: Archaea > Halobacteriota > Halobacteria > Halobacteriales > Haloarculaceae > CAZGAX01. Next base: position 22,758 of record CAZGAX010000022.1, read on the forward strand.
CCACACGAACGAGGGACGACACGCCCTCCTCGACGACCTCCGGGAGATGGACGTCTTCTTCCTCGTCGTGCTCGGCCTGGGTGCCGTCTCCGCGGTCGTCGGCCTGTCGAGAGTCATTGAAGGGGCGCTGGAAGCCTACCGCGCCGGAACGTTCGCGTTCTTCTTCGGACTGATCGCCGCGTCTGCGGTCATCCTCTACAAACACATCCAGGTCCGGACGGCGGGCCAGGTTCTGGCCGGCGTCGTCGGCGTCGTCATGGCGTTCCTCGTCGCCGGTGCGTCCAGCAGCGACCTGTTCGGTCACGCCCTCCCGTTCATCTTCGTCGCCGGCGCGATCGGAATCACGGCGATGATACTGCCGGGCGTATCCGGCTCGTTCATCCTGCTGTTGCTCGGCCAGTACGAACACATGATAACGGTGTTGCAGGACTTCGTCGACAGCCTTTTCTCACTCGTGACCGGCGGTAGCGCCGACCGACTGGTGCCGGCTGGCGTCCAGGTCGTCACCTTCCTCGTCGGCGCGCTGATCGGGATAGTAACGGTCGCCCACGTCGTCCGGTGGGCGCTCGATCGCTACCGCGTCGCCACGATGACGTTCCTCGTGAGCCTCATGGTCGGCTCGCTCCGGCTTCCCGTCGCCGAGGTCCGCGAGAACGTCGGTGTATTCGACGCCGGATCGGCAGCGGCCGTTGCGGTTCCGGCGGTGGTCGGTGCTGGCGCCGTCCTGTTGCTCGACCGCTACACGGACGACCTGGACACCGATACGCTGTAGCCCGGGCCCCAACGTACCCGGTCACGAAACGCTGTCGGCTATCCACTCGTCGAACGGGTCGTGGACCGACGCCTCGTCGAACCGTTCGACGCACGGCACGTCGTAGGGGTGGAGTTCGAGAATCCGTGCCTCGAGGTCGTCGAAGCGCTCGGCCGTCGTCTTGACGAACAGAATTTCTTCCTCGTCCTCGACGACTTCGCCCTCCCAGCGGTACGTCGACCGGCAGGAGACGCGGTTGACGCAGGCCGCGAGGCGTTCCTCGACGAGCGTCCTGGCGAGTTCCGGTGCGGCGTCGGACGGCGCCGTGACGTACGCAGTCGGCATACGGGTGGCGACGGGCCGCCGGCCAATCAGTGTTGCTCGGAGATGGGGTTGTACGAGCCTGTGATGTCCCACTCGTGGACGCAGTGGGGCCTGCCGGCGTCGCCGTCGGCGTCTTCCACCCAGGTCTCGCGGTCCTCGCTCCAGACCTCGCGCCGACCGCACCGCTCGCAGCTCCGTTTCTCGGGTGGCGTCACAGTCGTCATGTTCCAGCGATGGCTCCCGTCCCTCTTGAAGCTTCCCGGATTGACCGGTAGGAGTCTACCGCGGACGGTACTGCCATGACGGACCGGCACGACGAGTACCCATGGGCTTTCACACGTTCGACGTCGCCCGGGCCGACAAACTGGAAGATCCCACCCGGTACGAGCGCGTCTCCGTCGAGGAACTGCTGGCGCTGTTCGATCCCGAACCCACCGACGTGGTCGCAGACCTCGGCAGCGGGACCGGCTTTTACACGGACGACGTGGCGCCGGTGGTCGAACGGGTCCTCGCCGTCGACGTCCAGCGGGCGATGCACGGCCTGTACGTCCAGAAGGGACTGCCCGCGAACGCGGACCCCGTGACGGCGACGGTCGACGCACTCCCCATTCGTGACGACGCGCTCGACGCCGCGTTCTCGACGATGACCTTCCACGAGTTCGCCACGCCGGCGGCACTCGCCGAAGTTGCCAGAGTGCTCCGGCCCGGCGGAACGTTCGGCATCGCCGACTGGTCGGCGGCCGGCGACGGACGGGACGGCCCGCCCGTGTCCGAACGGTTCGACGCCAGCCAGGCTCGCGACCAGCTAACCGACGCGGGGTTTACCGTCGAGCGAGCGACGGACCGGCGAGAAACGTTCGTCGCCTCGGCGACCGCGTAGTTAGGTTCACTGCGACCGCACTGCGTAGCGGGACGCCCCCGTCACTCGAAGTCGGGCAGGTCGTCGGGGCCGTCGAACTCGCTCTCCCAGTCGATGTACTCCGTTTCGAGCACGTCACAGACCACTTGGCCGAGTTCCGTCAGGCCGGCGTTGATCGCCGAGACGGTACCCCAGGAGTCCAGTTCGGGGTGGAGGTCGCGCTGGCGCCAGTCCTCGGGGATGCCTGGGGCGTGGTAGCCCACGCGGTCCGCGAAGTCGTCCCAGAAGAAGTCGAACCGGCCGAACAGGCTCAGGTCCCGGGCCACGGCGTACTCGTCTTCGTCGAGTTCGGCGTGTTCCGCCCACTCGTTGAAGGCCCGTTCCCAGGCACCCTCCCGGAGGAAGTCGTCGAGTTCCTCGCGCCGGTAGTCGTCGCCCTGGACGTCCACGTCGTCGTACTCGTCGGCGTCGAACGCCGGCTCGAGTTCGGGCGGGTCCGGCGCCGCCACGTCGAGACTCATGGCTGGGCGTATGGTCGACGGGGAGATAAACCCACCAGCGTCGGTCGCACAGTCGGCCGTCCGACCGGCGGTCTCCGAGTCGGTCGGCTCAGACCGAGACGTACTGTGACTCCCAGTCGTGCCGGGCGTCGACTTCTCGCCGGCCGCGTTTCGTAAGTCGATAGACGTTGGTCCGTCGGTCGAGCGTGCCCTTCTCGACCAGCCCCTTGTCGACCAGCGTGTCCAGATTTGGGTACAGCCGGCCGTGGTTCACCTCACCCTCGTAGTAGTCCTCGAGTTCATCCTTGATCGCCAGCCCGTGTGGCTCCTCTAACCCCGAAATGACGATGAGGAGGTCGCGCTGGAATCCCGTCAGGTCGTACATCGAATCGACAGTCGGCGGCCCCCCACTCCAATGTTACTGACACCTTCGTCACCCGGTGACGCGGGTGTAACCGGGCGGCGATAGGCCTACCGAGCGTCAGCGATGTCGACACAGGTAAACCGTACGCCCCGCTACCGGTGGACGATGACAGAGCGCGGGTCGGAGCGCGACGACCTCGAGTCGGGGGCCACGCCTGGTGACCTCCCGACGCCGGACGGCCGGTCCGAGGGGTCGGTGACGGTCCTCGGGACCGCCCACGTCTCGCCGGACAGCGTCGCCGAGGTCGAAGAGACCATCGAACGCGAGCGACCCGACGTGGTCGCCGTCGAACTCGACGAGTCCCGCTATCGCCAGCTCAAGGGCGAGGAACCGGACGACCTCGACGCCAGTGACGTGTTGCACGGCAACACCGTCTTCCAGTTCCTCGCCTACTGGCTGCTCTCGTACGTCCAGACCCGACTGGGCGACAGGTTCGACATCCAGCCCGGCGCCGACATGATGGCCGCCGTCGACACGGCCGAAGAACTCGGCCTCGGGGTCGCGCTGGTCGACCGCGACATCCAGGAAACCGTCAGACGCCTCTGGAAGCGGATGCGACTGCGCGAGAAGCTGCGGCTGTTCGGTAGCCTCCTGCTGGAGATGGGTGACCCGTGGACGGTCGGCGTCAGCATCGGCTTCTTCGTCGGATTCATGGGCGCCTTCGTCGGCGAACTACTGGCTGGTCCGTTCGTCCTGCCCGCCGGGCTGGGATCGGGGGTTACGCTCGCGCTGGTCGGCGGACTCGTCGGAACGCTCGTGACGATGCTCGACGGGCTGCTGGTCGCGACCGTCGTCGCCATCGTCGTCGGTGGTCCGCTGGCGCTGTTGATCATTGCACTGCGGCCCGAGACGGACTACGAGGACATCGAGATAGAGGACCTGACGGACGCGGACGTTGTCACCGCGATGATGGAGGAGTTCCGACGCTTCTCGCCGGGCGGTGCCCAGGCGCTTATCGACGAGCGCGACGCCTTCATCGCCCACCGGCTGCTGGCGCTTCGCCAGGCCGGCTACGACGTCGTGGCTGTGGTCGGCGCCGGCCACCGCGAGGGCATCGAACACTACCTGGCCCACCCCGAGGACCTGCCCGACGCCGAGACGCTGACCGGTGACCCGGGCGGCAGTCGCATCGCCTCGATCCTCTACAAGGCGTTCGGCTACGCATTCACGCTGGGCTTTCTGGTCTTTTTCGTGCTGCTGGCGCTGGGCGGCGCCCAGAGCACGTGGCTGCTCGGTCTGTTCGCCGCCTGGTTCCTGGTCAACGGCATCGCAGCGGCCGGCCTGGCCCGGCTGGCAGGCGCCCACTGGACGAGCGCCGGCGTCGGTGGCGCCGTCGCCTGGCTAACGAGCGTCAATCCGCTGCTCGCGCCGGGGTGGTTCGCCGGCTACGTCGAACTGCGTTACCTCGACGTCAACGTCTCGGACGTGAGCAAACTCAACGAGATCCTCTCCGACGAGGAGGCGCCCATCGGCGACATCGTCCGGCGGATGCGCGAGGTGCCGCTCTTTCGCCTGATCCTCGTCGTCGCGGCGACCAACATCGGAAGTTTCATCGCCAGCGTCCTGTTTGCGACCTACCTGTTGTCCGGCCCGGCCGACCAGATGGCACAGCTGATGATCGAAGGCGCCTACAACGGCGCGAAAATTCTCTGGGGTCTCGTCCCGTGACCGGGGAGATTCGTTTCAGTCGGAAGGAGCTGCTCGACCTGTTCGTCGCCTGGATAGCGCTGGGCGTCGCCTTCCTGATCTTTCTCAATCGGGACTTGCTCCGGTCGCTTCTCCGTACCCAGACCGCTCCTCCCGGCGCCGTCGCGACGGCGTTCGCCCTGAGCCTCTCGACGGTCGGCGTGGGCTTCCTGCTGCACGAACTCGGCCACAAGGTCGTAGCCGTGCGATTCGGCCAGGTAGCGGAGTTCCGCGCCGATTACGGCATGTTGTTCCTGGCCGTGGTCGCGGCGATGGCCGGCTTCCTGTTTGCCGCGCCCGGTGCCGTCCACCACCGGGGTCGGATCACCCGCCGGCAGAACGGACTCATCGCGCTGGCCGGTCCGGTCGTCAACGTCGTCCTCGCGGTGCTCTTTCTCGGTCTGGCGGTCGCCACCGGTGGCTTCTTCGGCGATCTCGGCCGACTGGGTTTCCTCGTCAACGCCTTCCTGGGAGCGTTTAACATGATTCCCTTCGGGGCGCTTGACGGTCGGACGGTCCTGGACTGGAGTGTGAGCGCGTTTGCGGTCGGATTCGCGGTCCCGGCCGGGCTGATCGCCTGGTGGTTCCTCGTCCTCTGACGCTACGTACGTAGTAGGCAGATTAATTGAATAGTATTTGTAACGTAGTTCCATGGCCACAGACAGACGGTCGTTCGTCAAAGGTGGCGGTATTGCTGCACTGATCGGAATCACCGGACTCGCGGGCTGCCAGGGCAACATCTTCGGCGGCGGAGACGGTGGGAGCGGGACCAAGAGCGTAAACAAGGACTGGCAGTACGACCCCGCGACGGAAACCGAGACGAAAAACCGCTACTACGGGTCGATGGACTACGGGCAGATGTACGACATGCGAGACCAGTTGCCCGAATCCTACAAGGAGAACTTCGAGGTGAACGAAGACGCACCCATCGACCCCAGCCAGGTCGAACTCATCACCGGTGTCGGCGGTGCCAAAATGGACGTCCAGGCCAGTTCGTACACGTTTTTCGGGTCTGCCGGACTGTTAGGTAGCTTCGAGAAGAGCGCCATCGAGAGCGAGATAGAGTCCGAGGGCGAGGCCGAGCAGTCGGGGACGTACGAGAACTTCACCCTCTACACGAACGTCGAGTCGACGACCAACGCGGTCGGGTCGGTCCCGACGAGCGCCTCGGCGACGGTCGGGGTCGGCCCCGGCGCGTTGCTCATCGGCGCCGGCAGCAGTACCGGTGACAGTCTCCCGGTGTCCGGAGAGGACAGCGTCAAGGCGATGATCGACGCGAGCAACGGAAACCGCGCACTCATCGAAGACAACAGCAGCCACGTGTCACAGCTGAAGAACAACCTGGGCGGCAAGTCGATGGAGATCGGCGGCGAGATCGACCCCGAACTCGTCGAGTTGTTCACCAGTACCCCCTCGGGGCAGCAGTACAGCCAGTTCGTCACCGGCATTCGGGCCGCGGGTATGGGGATCGACCTCGGTGCCGAGACGACCACGACGACCATGATCGCCGTCTACAAGAGCGCCAGTGCGGCCGAGAGTTCGCGGCTCGTGGAGTTGGCCAAGCTCGCCGGCGACCAGGCCAGTCAGGATTCCGGCATCAAGGACCTCACGGCCGAGTACAAAGGTGCCTCCGCCGTCATCACTCTGAAGGCCGATACGAAGACGATGCTCGAACAGGGATCGTCCGTCGGCGGTAGCAACTTCAACGTCGCACCGACCGGCCTGCAGTAAGGCCGACACCTCCGTCCCATCGGTCCGACGACCGGCGAACGGTGCGCTTTTGCCGATACCCCCCGCTGTCACAGACATGACCGACGACTCCGAGGAGGGGCTCACCTACGCCGAGGCGGGGGTCGACATCGACGCCAGCGAGGCCGCAACGGCCGCGCTCATCGGCGCCGCCGGCGAGTTCGAGGGCGACTACGCCGGCCTGGTCGACATCGGCGAGCAGTACCTCGCACTCGCCACCGACGGCGTCGGCACCAAACTCCTCGTCGCCGAGGCCGTGAACGATTTCTCGACCATCGGCATCGACTGCATGGCGATGAACGTCAACGACCTGGTCGCCCAGGGCGTCGAGCCGGTCGCCTTCGTGGACTACCTCGCCGTCGAAGAGCCGGACGACGAGACCGCAGAAGCGATCGGAGAGGGCCTCCGCGAGGGAGCCAAACGGGCCGACGTCGCCCTCGTCGGCGGCGAGACGGCCGTCATGCCGGACGTTATCAAGGGTCTCGACATCGCCGGGACCTGCGCCGGCCTGGCCCCGAAGGACGGCCTGTTCCCCGGTGAGGCCGAACCGGGTGACGCACTCGTCGGCTGGCCGTCCAGCGGGATTCACTCGAACGGCCTGACGCTGGCCAGAGAAGCCGTCACCCGAAACCACGACTACGGCGACCCGTTCCCGCCGAACCCGGAGAAAACCATCGCCGAGGAACTCCTCGAGCCGACGCGGATCTACACCGACGTGCTCCCGGTCCTCCGCTCTCACGGGACCCACGCCGCCGCTCACCTCACCGGCGGCGGCTGGACGAATGTGCCGCGGATGGGCGGCCATCGATACGAAATCGACGATCCGTTCGATGCACAGCCGGTCTTCGACTTCGTCCAGAACGAGGGCGACGTCTCCGACGAGGAGATGCACCGGACGTTCAACGTGGGGACCGGGTTCGTGACGGCGCTCCCGGACGGAGATGCCAAGTCAGTCGTCGATGAGTCGGAGGACGCCAGAATCGTTGGCCACGTCGAGGAGAGCGAGCGCGAGGAAGGCACCGTCGCTATTCGGGGCCTCGTACTGGACTGAAAACGAGAACGCCGCGTTTAGAACCGGAATCAGGCCATCGCGAACGCCAGGCCGAAGGTAATAGCCAGGCCGATGAGGAGGACGACGAGGCCCACGCCGACCTGGCCCATCGTGTAGGTACTCTGGGGTGCCGTACTGCGCAGCGGCGGCTGGAACTCCGGTGCCTCGGGCTCCTTCGGGTCGTAGTCCGGGCGGTCCTCGTCCTCGTGGTCGTGGTCGTCGGTCATACCCGGCGGTTTGCAGGCGGTTCACTTCGGTGTATCGGAGTTCGCTGGCGAGAAACCGGGAGGTGTTAGTATCGTCACAGAGTGCCCTCGGATATGGGTCTCCAGCCTCGAAACCTCGCGAGCGGACTCCGTGGCGACGGTCGAGGCTGGGTCCTCCTGGCCGTCGCCGTCGGGTGGGTGTTCATCCTCGGCGGCCGCTTTCTCGTCCCGGCCCTCCTGCCCCAGGTCAAGGACGCCTTCGGCCTGGGGAACACGGGCGGCGGAGTCGCCGTCACCATAATCTGGGCCACCTACGGCCTCACGCAGTCGCCGGCCGGCCTCCTCACCGACCGCCTCGGGGAACGTCGCTTGCTCACCGGAAGCCTCGTGCTCTCGGCAGCCAGCGTCGTCGTCCTGGGAATCGCTCCCATCTTCCTCGCGTTCCTCGTCGGCTGTGCCGCGTTCGGCTTCGCTACCGGGCTGTACGGCCCGGCCAGGGGCACGGTTCTCTCGCGAACCTTCGCCGGGACCGACAACGCAGCTATCGGCGCAACCCTGGCCGCGGGGTCGCTCGGCTCCGCGGTCCTGCCGTTTCTCGCCGGAGCGCTCGTCGACTCGCTCGGCTGGCGCTGGGTCGTCGGCACGCTGGCCCCGCCACTCGCCGTCGCTGCGGGGTTCGCGTGGTGGGCAGTCCCCACACATCGGGCCGTCGACGACGATGAAACCTCCTCACGAGACCAGCTCCGTGACGTCGCCGGGGCGGTCCGGTCGCGGGGCGTCGCCCTGGCCTCTATCGGGGGGACGCTGATGGTCTTCGGCTTCCAGGCGCTGTCTGCGTTCTACGTCACCTACCTCGTCGAGATTCGGGACTTCGACCAGCGGGTCGCGGCCGGGATGCTGGCACTCGTCTTCGTGGGCGGCGCCGTCGCCCAGATCGGTAGCGGCGTCGTCGCCGACCGCATGGGAGCCTCCGGCGTCCTCGCGACGACCTCGGCAGTGAGCGCGGTCGTCGTCGGTGCCATCCCGTTCGTTCACGGCGTCCTTCCGATAGCCGTCCTCTCGGTCGTCGTCGGGACGCGCCTCGGCATCGCCCCCGTCACGAACGCCTACATCATAGCGGTGCTACCCGACGCCGTGACGGGCAGCACCTGGGGCTCCCTCCGGACGGCGATGTTCCTCGTCAGTGCGACCGGGTCGACGTTCGTCGGACTGATGGCCGACAGCGGGCTGTTCGACGAAGCCTTCCTGGCGCTGGCGGCGGTCACCGGCGTTGCTGCCGTTACGTACGCTCTCCTGCCGACGCGGGCTGAGACGGCAGTCTGACCTGGCGGCGTCGATCAGCCGAACCCGTAGCGGTCGTGTGCTCCGTCAATACCGAGCACGACCACGTCCATCTGGAGACGAACGGCCTTGGAGACATTTGAACAGTTGTAAGGACGGTTACACGGACAGACTTATCTGTGAGACGTACGTCTCACATAGTATGAGCTCCGATACAGACCGCCCGAACGAGGAAGGAAAGGTCAAGATCGACGTCAGGGTTCCGGCTGAACTATTGCAACAGATCGACGACGAATACGAACGGCGGGGATACACGTCGCGCTCAGAGGCAATCCGGGATGCACTACGGGATTGGCTGAATCCATCGGTAGAACTCTCCGAAGAGGTGCTGGAAGATCTAGCAGAGAGCCGCAAGCAGCGGGAAAAGGGAGAGACAAGTTCACTGGACGATGTCGTAGAGAAATATAGAGACTGACGTCTATCTCGAGGGGCGGGTTTCGTGTCAATTTCTCCCCTGGCGAGTGCTGCCCGACGTGGGTCGTCCGACAAACAACGATAAAAGAGAACCTAGCTACGTTCACTGTTGTCAGAGAGTCTTCGTTGAAATTATAGCAGTGAGCCTGATCTGTTGGTACACCGGAATGACCGATGTCGAAATCTCGCGGAAGGCGGAAGACCACCTCGCCAAACTGGAAGGCGAGACCCGCGAAAGGATCTTCCAGAAGCTCGAGGAGGCGAGAGAATGGACCGACCATCGACTCGAACGGCTCAAGGGATGGCCATACTACAAGCTCCGAATCGGGGACTATCGAGCCATTATCACCTGGGACCGTGAGAGTGACGTGTTATACGTGGAAGCCATCGGTCATCGACGAAATATCTACGATCGGCATCTTCCGCCGTAGTTATCAGCCACAACAGCGACCGGGATTATGGTGTCCGAGGGAACAAGTTCCGGGATCGACGACGCTGAGTCCGGTAGTGAGGAGCCGACCGAAACGGTAATTCATCGCTATACTGTGGTTTCGTGTATGAACGGTTCGCCTGGGACGGGAACGAAAACCGGAGGAATCCGAGGATGACGCTCACAAAACGGATCATCCCGTGCATCGACGTGGACCTCGACGACGAGGGGAACGCGGCGGTGTACACGGGGGTCAACTTCGAGGACCTGGAGTACACCGGCGACCCCGTCGAGATGGCCAAGGCCTACAACGAGAGCGGCGCCGACGAGTTCGTCTTCCTCGACATCACCGCCTCGGCGGAGGGCCGCGAAACGATGCTCGACACCGTCTCCGCCGTCGCCGACGAGGTGTTCATCCCCCTGACCGTCGGCGGGGGCATCCGCGACACCGAGGACATCAAGGAGACCCTCCGAGCCGGCGCCGACAAGGTCTCCATCAACACCGGCGCACTGGAGAATCCGGACCTCATCGGCGACGGCGCCCGGGCCTTCGGCAGCCAGTGCATCGTCATCTCCGTCGACGCCCGCCGGCGCTTCGACGAGGACGGGGAACACTACGTCCAGGT
>CAZGAX010000023.1:0-32500 GCA_964523745.1 uncultured Halobacteriales archaeon
CGTCTCGACGTCGTGGTCACGGAGGCGTGTTGCGACGTCGAGCGACCGGCGCTGTGGGCCGCCCATCCGGGGGTCGGTGACGCTACTGAGGACGCGCATCGGTAGCGGTCACCCCTTGTATTGATGCTGTCAAAGACATTCCGACTCGGTTGAGATGGTTCTATTGGAGCGCTGACTCGATTGCCTCGGAAAACCTGTTGGCGGCGAACTCAGGAGAAAACCGCTCGGCGACGATTCTCCGCGACCGCTCCCCCATTTTTCGAAGCTCGTCTTTGTTCTCGATTACCCTCCTGAGCTCCTCAGCAAGCGCACTTCCGTTCTTAGCTGGTACTACCCAACCGTTGCAATCTTCGATGATCATGTCTGCTGCATTTCCAACCCCATCAGTTGTCAAGACCGGGAGTCCAGCAGCCATTGCTTCGTTTACAACGAGTGGCGCCAGGTCTTCTACTGAAGGCAGAACGAAACAGTCCGCATTAGATAGTCTCTGTCGCTTTTCGTCCTCAGAAATCCAGCCCGTAAACGTTACTTCGAGCCCCTCCTCCAGAACCCGACGTTCGTACTCCGCTCGCTTCGGGCCATCTCCCACCAGCACTGTTTCAACGTCGTCCCGCTCCAACGATTCCAATGCATCAAGCAAGTATGGGATTCCTTTTCTGTCGATCAATTGTCCAATGAATAACAAGGTGGCTTTCTCGCTTTGCTTCTTATTGGCCCAATAGGCGTCATTGTCGACTACGTTCGGCGCTACGTGGATTCTATCGTTTGGAATATTTCGTTGTGATTGAAATCGCCGAGCTCGAGCCGTTGGCACTATGAGACTGTCTGCGTGTCTCGCCAGTCGGCCGAGAAGTGGCCATGCCAGTTTTCCAAACTTCCCTTGAGGCTGTCGAATCCGTTCCGTCCAGAGTATAGTCCCATCGAGGCCCAGTTGAGATACAACGTAGGCCAGTTGCATCGTGAAGTTCGTCGCACCGCCGACGATAGTGACGTCATATCTGCCACGGAGTAATTCGGCGACTATTGTCGGATTTATGTGATAGCGGAACCCTCCTCGATCGATCCTGAGACCGGGCAACACGGTATAGTCGTGCCCCGTATTGGCAGGTATCGTCCAGTTGCGGTTCTCGTGACTTCTAGCACAGTAGTAGACGTGGAGGTCAATATCGATGTGAGCGTCAATAGCGTCAAATAGCACAGCCCGATAGGGTGTGAAAATATTGTGGACGATAGCGACCCGGGCCAATGTCATCAGTTACTCAAGACACGTTACCGGGCACGGATAAAAAGACGCTGTCTTGGAGTCGTGGCTCCTGCTTTGGGACCGGTTCCTGGAGCGGAATACTGATATCTTCCCACCATTAGAGAGTATCAGTAGTGAGCAGCAATATTCTTCTCGTGATCTTAGACGGGGTTCGTGCAAAGAATACGTCTCTCCACGGTCATTATCGCGAGACCACTCCGTTTCTGGAGTCGTTTTCGGATAGGGCAACAGTTTACGAGCAGGCTCGTTCGCCGGGTGTTGAAAGTCTCTCTAGCCACACCAGCATTCTCACTGGATACGATGTACCTGAACACGGCATTACCTCCGCGGATTGTGAACTCGAGGACGGGCATTTGATCTGGGAGCGCCTTCGAAACGATCACGGCTACCGTACGGGTGTCTTCACGGAGAATCCGTTTCTCACGAACGGCACACTTGCACCGGACGGTGCGTACGATACCGTCGTCGACTGGCGGGCGGAGTATCTGTTTCCCGACGCTGTCGACCCAAAAGCGTTTCTCGAAGATGGCTCACCAGACATCGGTTCGTATTTGAAGGCTTGTTTTCGGGATTCGAATCCAATCGGATCCCTCATCAACGGACTTTCTCTCAAACTGGAATCTTCTAGACCCACCTGGCTGCCAACGAAATATCGGACGAAGGTTTCGGCAAAGACCTACGTCGACAGATTCCTCGAGTGGCAAGGAGCCGGAGACGGACCGTGGGCAGCTTGTTTGAATTTGATGGACGCCCACATGCCCTACAGTCCCGGTACTGCACATAATATCTGGGACGATGGCTCAGCCCTAAAATATCAGGCGCAAATCGACAACATGACATGGGAATTCAGCTGTGGCCACCGTCCTACCGACGAACTGGAACTATTGGAGCGCCTGTACGATGGCGCAATTCATCAGATGGACGCTCAGCTTCAGTACCTCACTGACCGATTAGATGATCGGAATCAATTAGAGGAAACCCTCCTCGTCGTGACTTCGGACCACGGCGAAGGATTTGGAGAACCGAGTCGGGTTCGACCGGATACAAACGTCGTGGGTCACGGAGCCAGTGGAATTCACGAAGTCCTAACTCACGTTCCTCTCATCGTTAAATACCCGGGCCAGAGCGAGGGAAAACGGGTAACAGAACCAGCTACACTCACGCAGTTCCCCGACGTCGCTATTCACACGATAGAGAACAGTGGCCGATCGAGTTTCGTCCCCCCTGATGGTGTCGTCGTATCCCACGCTGCAGGTGATAAGACGCCAAAAATCCATGACAAGATCGGCAACTACTGTGACGACCTCTGGCCCTTTACTGGTACCGGGAGGGCAGTATACGAGGAAGATGACGGTGGGGCTGTTCTCAAGCACGTTTCCTGGCGGTCGGAAAGTGCGACTGTCCGAGTCCCGGACGCTCAATCTGCTAAAGTGGATCCAGGTAACCCAGAACGGATTAATTCGATCTACGACACTTTCCAGGATGTGGGAATTCGCCGGTCAGCCGAGGATACGATCGACTCTGCCACGAAAGAACACCTGAGCGATCTCGGGTATACCTAGCCGTGACGCCATCGCCAGACGTTTCCGTCGTTTTACCGGTATACAACGATGAGAGACACGTCCGACGCTCACTGGAAAGTGTACTGGACCAGCAGTTCGAGTCCTTCGAAGTGATTGTCATCGACGATGGGTCCACGGATGGAACGCGTGACAATTTGCGGGCCTACGAATCGGACGAACGGCTCACAGTCGTTGAGCACCAGGAAAACCGTGGTCTTCCTGTAGCGTTAAACACGGGGATAGATCGAGCGAGTGGAACCTACATCATGCGACAGGATGCCGACGATGTCTCGAAACCTGGGCGAATGTCGGCACAGTTCGACTTCCTCGAATCACATCCCGAAGTTGCCGTGGTAACCACCGCCGTTCAGGTCATTGACGGGGATGGTACTACACGGTACACACTGACGGGGCCTGAGCGACCGGGCAAGATACTCGCGGAACAGAATTCGATAATCCACGGTGCAGTGATGGCGAGACGTGATGCTCTTCTGGATGTCGGTAAGTACGATGAATTCTTTCGGTTTTGTCAGGACTACGAACTATGGATGCGTCTGTATCGTGCCGGATATGACATCCGGACACTCAAAGAACCCCTGTACCAACTTCGACGGGAAGATAGTCTCCTTTCAGTTGAGCGCCGCCGCAAAATCACGCTCTACGGTTTGCTGGCCAGAGCTCCACCGGACAGAAAATCTACGCTTCAGCACTTGGCCAGTGAGAACGGTCTCGATGCGGTGTACAGTAAGCTCACGACATCCGAACAAGGGAGGTACCATCAGCGACTGGCCCTTGCACACCTGGAACATGGAAATCGAGTAGCTGCAATACGTAGCGCAGTGACAGGCACGATTAAACGCCCTCTGACCAGGAAGACGTACGCCTATTTGGCACTGTCATTCCTCCCGAACCAGATCACTACGAAGGCAATCGGCCGAATACGTGGGCGATAGATGCGACTCTCGATTGACACTAGGTTGCTACCGTGAAAATCAATCAACTTATCCTCCCGTGTGAGGATTTGTAGCCAGATGGGCGAGCCTTTCCGGTTTCGATTTCGGAGGTTTGGTCTCTTCGGTGTTGGAACTGTTATCGTACTGTATATTGTCCTTTCGCTGGCATTCGAGCTGGGCCTTCCCTATCCGAGCATCCTAGTATCGTCTCTGGTCCTGTTGGGATGCCAAGCGTACGTCGTCTCACAATACGGATTGTTAAGTGTCCCTTCGCTGTTCACAGCATTGGTAACGTACCCAGCCCTCGTCCCATTTGCCGCAGATTTCGTTTTCCATACCCCGAACTATACGTTGCGGGCAATTCCATACGAATCACCCGCCCTCGTTCGAAGGGTACTCTTCCTTATAGCCATCTTCACCCTGCTGTTCGTCGCAACTCTCCGGGCACTTGACGTAGACGATAGCCCCCGGCGTTGTCGACAATTCCGGACGAGCGGCGCTGCCTTCCTCACCCTGTCGGTTATTAACGTCCTCGCTGCTTATCTCACTACCCCGGGACCCACGATCTTGACCGCTGACTACGTCACCGTTCTGAATGCGTGGTTTCCCTGGGCGGCGTTTGCCGGAGCTCTTTATCTCGGTTCCTGGGCAATGCTATACCTGCTTTCCAGGCCGTACGACGTAGATTCTCTGTATTACCGAGGACTGATTTTTGTTTCTTTCGTCGGCGTCGGATGGTTGTTGCTACACGCTCGGCGCAACGAGGCGATGGGGGTTTTGACATTACTGGCTATTGACTACGTGGCGAACAGACGTACGGAGTGGACAGTAGTGCAACGTGCTGCTGTCTCAGTTGCCACAGTCGCTGGCATGTTGCTGGGCGGTATTTTCGTAGGGATCTGGCGGGGTAGCGGAAGAATTTCCACTAGCATTCGCGACCTTTTCGTGGGTAGTAGCGGGACCCCTCAGGAATTCATCGCAGCTCCTGGCGGTGCTCACAACGTCTTCGGGACAGTCCTTGCCACTGTAGACATCGTCGGTCGTGATGTTCCCTACCTCCTTGGCGAGACGTTTCTGAAGTATCCAGTTCAAGCGATACCGAGCGGTGTATTTGCCGTTACGGAACTGCCATATCCCTCTTTATATCACGACTTGCTCGGGAAGCACTACGTGCTGTACAACGGTGGGAACTACTTCCTCAACACATATTACGCAAACTTTGGCGAGGCAGGGGTACTCTTCGGGGCGCTACTGCTGGGGTGGATCGTATCTTTCACCCATTCACACATATCTGACCAAACCAGTGTATCTCTTCGTGCTGGGGTTGGTGTCGTGCTCGCTCTGGCATCGTTTCGTGCAATGTGGTACACGCAACTCAACTGGTTGGACAATCTCGAAGGCTTTCTCGCAGCGTACCTTGTTTACGTCGTAGTCACTAACGTTTACAACAGTTCTGAGTTCAGAAGCGTCTCAAAACGACTCGTTGGCCGCTTTCCCGATCAGTGGGTGCAATGAAGATGTGTGGAATTGCTGGCATCTACGGGACTACGAGGGAGGGTACACTAGACGCCATGCTGGAAGCACAGTTCCACCGTGGTCCCGATTCGGGAGGTGCGTTCGTTGAAGAGGGCGTTCCTCTCCGAATGGGCGCGAGGCGTCTCGCGATAGTCGACCTGGCTCACGGGTCCCAACCGTTTAGTAACGAGAAGGGAACGGTAACGGTCGTGTTTAATGGGGAGATCTACAATTATCGTCACCTCAGAACCCAACTCGAGTCAAAAGGCCATCGATTCGAGACTGATTGCGATACAGAAGTCCTCGTACACTGTTGGGAGGAATACGGCAAGCAGATGCCGGAACGGCTTGACGGAATGTTCGCGTTTTCCCTCTGGGACGAATCCGAGGAAACCCTCTTTCTGGCCCGTGACCGATTAGGAATCAAACCGTTATTCTACGCCGAACGAGACGGGTTCCTTGCCTGGGCAAGTGAGGTGAGGAGCCTCCTCGAAGCCGGAATCGACCCGGTGGTCGACGAACGGGCGGTCTACAATTACTTCTCACTAAAGTACACTCCGTGGCCACAGACATTACTCGAGGGCGTCAAGAAACTCCCTCCGGGAACGTCGCTGACGGTCACAGAGGATGGTGCCTCCGTACGCCGCTACTGGAATCTCGCGGACGATCCAGTTTCGGGGAGCACTGCCTCGGTCGCGGACTCACTCCGGGACCATCTAGAACGTGCCGTGGATCGTCGGCTCATGGCTGACGTCCCCGTCGGCGCGTTTCTCTCTGGCGGCATCGATTCCTCGGCTATCGTCGGCATCCTCGCCGACCGCGTCGACGACCTGCAGACGTTCTCCATCGGGTTCGATGCACCGGAGCACGACGAGAGCAGCGAGGCACGGTTCGTCGCGGACCACTTCGGCACCGACCACAAAGAGATCACCGTCGACCTTGACTCGATGGACCTGTTCCCCAAAATGGTGCGCCACTACGGCGAACCCGTCGCCGACCCGGCCATCCTTCCAACTCTCCTGCTGGCCGACCACGCCAGCGACTACGTCAAGGTAGTGCTCTCGGGGACCGGTGCCGACGAGGTCTTCGCCGGGTACGAGCACTATCGGACGTATCCCCGGCACCGCCGGCGCTTCGGTCGACTTCCGACGCCATTTCTGCGAGCGGTCGGACAAATTGCGCCTCATTCGCCGGCTAAAGACAAGCATTTATCATATCTCGCCAGTCTGGCCAACGACGAAACCGGGTTCACGTACTGGGCCAGAGGGTTCGACCGCGAGCCCGTGGAATACCTGGAAACAGAATACGATCCAGAAACTGCCGGCGTGCAGGAGTGCATCGACGAGACCTTCGCCGTACCGGCGGACCAGGACGACCTCGTCAAGAAGATCGCCACGTTCGACCTGACCTACTGGCTTCCCGACGATCTGCTGTACAAGGTCGACCACGCGACGATGGCCCACTCGCTCGAAGCCCGGGTGCCCTTCCTCGACTACGAGTTCGTCGAGTTCGCCTACAATGTCCCTTCCGAATACAAGACGGCCGATGACACGTACAAGCCGATTTTGAAGCGCGCCGTGAAGGACCTGCTTCCGGACCGGATTCACCAGCGGGAGAAACACGGGCTCTCTGTGCCGGTCGACGATTGGTTCCGGGAGGGTCACGAGGCTATCGAAGCAGTGCTTACGGAAGACGCGGTAGCAGGAGCGCCGTATCTTGACGGGGACGAACTATTTTCGCTGTGGCAAGCCCATCGTCGCGGACAGGCCGACAACTCGATGACGCTCTGGAAGGCGCTGAACTACGTGGCGTGGTACGGGGAGTTTTGTCTTTCGAACGAGCCCTACAAAGGGTAGTATGAACATGACTATTTTGGTGACATTCCGCCGAAGTTTGGACGGACCGTTTTCATCCTACCTTTCTTTTCTGACCTACACTTCCACCCTGGCGGATCTGGGGAGATTCAGAAACGTATTTATTAAGAGAGGGCAGTTTTTGCGCCAAGTGGGTCCATTTCCTCGATTTTTAAAACACGACGAACAAATGCACCAAGTAGGGACAGCTCTGGGTGGTGGATATTGATGGCCGCTTCAGGGCCTAATTCCCCTGAGACGGATCTGACAATTCGAATAATTATCCCCGTCCATAATCGGAAGAGTATCACGAGAGATTGCCTTTCTCACTTGAAGAATACTCAAAATTGGGACCAGTTTGAGGTGATTGTCGTCGATGATGGGTCGAGCGATGGAACCTCGCAGATGGTCCAAAATTCGTTTCCCACAGTCGAGTTATTACAGGGAGATGGAAGTCTGTGGTGGGGTGGGAGTATTCGCCTGGGTATGGAGCAGGCTATTGAACGGGGAACCGACGTAGTTGTCTGGATGAACGACGATGTTCGCCCAGACGACAATACAATCGTGCCCCTGTCGAAAAAAGCCGCTGAGGGAAAATCGCTTCTCAGTGCGCACGTAAAAGTCGATCCGGGATCAAAAGCTGAATTCGAAGACAAAGTGTCGTATCAATATACGACGTTAAGGCGGCAATCGAATACGGGCATCGAATTAGTCCCGTACGACGAGTCTTATCGTATCCAAACTGGCCACATGGTTTCTGGTCGCCTGACTGCTGTTCCTTCCAATATAATAGACGAAATTGGTTTGCCGAATACGAATCAGTTCCCTCACCACCACTGTGACTTTGACTACACTCTTCGAGCCTCTGAAGCAGGTTTCGAAGTTGGTGTTTATCACGGGGCGAGAGCCTGTGATGTTGGTTTTGACTTGAGCCCAAGGCTATCTCCCGAAGTATCCCTTCTAGAACAGATAAGAAACACTTTCAATGGCGATCGGCACTCCGGTTATTCAGTTCGAGAAAGATACCAGTACACTCGACGATTCGTCAACGGTGAGTGGTACATCCAGTTGAAAGAGTTCAGTGGGCTCCTTTTACGGGATCTCGGCTCTCTACTCTACAAATTCGTCCTTTGCCTCGCTAACGACGAACAATCATTTATATAGTGGTTATCTTGCTGGGGAATGTAGAATATTTCACCGCTAGGTCGTAGCAAGGAAACTACCCGTGGCAGAGGAATGGCGGTTCGATGCGGTACTCGCTACTGAATCTTAGCTGATCATATAGAAGAATTTAAACAATTTCCAGTAATATAAGAGACCCGACTATTCTTGATTGGATTATTTTTCCTTTGAGGAGGCCATGACAAATATTAGATAGAGCTCTAAACAGGGGAACGTAACGCCAGCAATATATCCTTGTAGGCCTGGGATTGATATATGGATGATAATATCGCAACTGCCCCACGGAATTTCTTGCGAATCAAGGCAAGGAAAAGCATCTATCTGGGGTTCCAGGCATGTGATCTTCTCTCGGAACGACTGTCCGGGCGACCGAAGGATTCCAAAACGATTCTTCTCTATCCGGAGCTTACGGATGATAGCGATATTGCTGATGTACTAAATAGACTCGGCTGGTACTTCCCTAAGAACAAAAGTACACCGAACAAGATCTACATCCCGGTTAATAGTGACGTTGGGCAGTCAGCCTTCACCGAGAGTCCTCAGGGACAACCAAAGTACGATCACGACCATCTACCCATCGAATTCGTCTCCGCTACGGAGGGAGAGTCTGTCATCGACGAAGCTGATAGGATCCTCCTTCACGACTTCTACCAGGGGTTTGGCCGCTCGATGCTGATGCATGCGGCGAAAGTGAAGATAATCGACCCTGAATATTATTCCTCCGTCGAAAGTACCGATTGGCTCGACGTCGGTAACGAACTCAGGGAAGTGGATGGTGATTCGTCACGAGAGGTCTTCGAACGACTCGAGCACGAATACAGTTCGTTAGATGACTCATTTGTCTTCGCGACGGGCCCGAGTCTCGAAAGAGCATACGATTTTGAGTTCCCCGAGGATTCACTGAAGATCATATGCAATAGCATTGTCAAGAACGAGGAGCTAGTATCCCACATTGATCCCGACGTACTCGTCTTTGCTGATCCGGTTTTCCACTTTGGACCGAGTCTGTACGCTCACAAATTCCGCCAAGATGCCGTTCAAATCCTTCAAGCGCACGAATGTTTCGCCGTGGTTCCAAAACACCTGTATGGACTTCTCTCTGGCCACTATCCCAGTATCGAGGATCAATTGATCGGTATGGAGCGAGTAAGCAGTGAGGTTCCTCGCTATCCCTCTCGAAACTCGTTGGACGTGGCGACCACTGACAACATCATGACGATGTTTATGCTACCAGTCGCTTCTGCAATGACAGACAACATCCATATCATGGGCGCCGATGGCCGAAAAGAAGATGAGTCCTATTTCTGGGAACACAGTGAGGAAGCTCAATACGATGACGAGATGATGCAAACCGTCGTCGACACGCATCCCTCATTCTTCCGGGACAGAATTTACGCGGATTATTACGACAAACACGTACAGACGCTAGAAGATATGATTAAGTACGGGGAACAGCAGGAGAAGAACTACTATAACCTCACAAATTCGTACGTTCCGTGCCTGAAAGAACGGACGGTTGACCCAACGGAAATCGGATTACGATAGATGCTATCGGAAATCGGCGGCCATTGCCATCAGACACTTTGGTGCTGCGGGATGGCACATCTCCGCTACCAGTAGTCCTACGCTCTACTTTTGGCTGGGTGCACATGATACCTACTACAGTCCGTCAAATCCGTTTCGCGGTCACCCCATTTCCAAGGGTTACTTACCGGTCGTGATCCAAGGGGCATCCCACTGACTATGCCGGAAGGGGTATTTCGTGGACCGGTCCGCCCACCTCTCGCCGTGTGCCTTCCCCCAGACTGGGATAGAAATGGAACTCCGAATCGACATTCGATCGGCATGGACGGGTCTGCTTCCTCCTCGGTGCGAGGGCAGTAAGATGAAGTATTATGCTCTCTGAGCAAGATGCACGATTCTGAATTTCTGGACTGGCAAAAGCGATGAAAAACGTAGAACGGATCAAGGAACTGGGGCGGTTAGCCAGCATTTATACTATCGGGAACGTTCTTGTCAGCTTCCTTGGGTTCGTCCTGTACCCGATCTACACGCAATACTTGACCCCAAGCCAGTTCGGTATCATCGGACTTGCTATTCTGGTTAGTGGCGGTGTTCAACACGTATTCTCCCTGGGGACGCGGGGTGCTGCCTTCAATTTCTATCATCGATACGAGGGAAGAGACCGGAAGGAATTGTACACCTCTCTATTCGTCTTCACGCTTCTGTTTGGTTCGCTCGTGGTGATCCTGATGGAGGTCATTGGACCTGGTCTGTTCAGGTGGCTACTTGGGGAGGATCTATACCATCCGTATCTACGAATCGCTATCTATAGTTCGGCAGTCATTGCAATCTTCAAAACAATCCCCGAACAGAAACTCAAGGCAGCAGAGAACGCACGGGGTGCGGTACTCCTCGATATCGGCCAAGGGGTAGTCAATCACACGGCTACGCTCATCGGTATCGTAGTCCTTTCCCTCGGCGCGGTGGGTTACCTCCTCGGCACACTATTGGGAGCTGTAGCCGTGGGGGTAGTGGGTACAGTTTATCTACTCCGAACTTCGGTCCGGTCCGTTTCGCTCTCGAAGATCAAAGCATCACTCGTGTACTCGTTACCCTTGTTCCCACACCACTATTCTCATTTCATAATCAGCATGGCAGATCGAGTCCTGTTGAGCCAGTTAGCGACGCTCAGTGCCGTCGGTGTGTATACACTTGGGTATGCACTGTCGAAAGCCCTCCAAATTGCCATCTCAGCAGGTAACAATGCGATCATGCCCGAGTTTGCGGCTGCTAGCGGAGACAATGAAGCTTACGAACGGCTACCAGGTGTTGCAACATATTACGTTCTTGCCGCTGGTCTTTTTTCGGTGGGGTTTAGTCTCTTCATGCCTATCATGGTAGAGCTCCTTTTCCCTCGATCATATAGCAATGCGATATCCAT
Source organism: uncultured Halobacteriales archaeon (assembly GCA_964523745.1). Classification (GTDB taxonomy): domain Archaea; phylum Halobacteriota; class Halobacteria; order Halobacteriales; family Haloarculaceae; genus CAZGAX01. Next base: position 11,274 of record CAZGAX010000023.1, read on the forward strand.
TATTCCATGGCTTGCTGCTTCCTTTTTCTGCTTGGCACTCTATTACGTACCGATGAATGTCCTCGCTCAAACCCAACGAGAAACAAAATATGTTCCACTATTAACGGCCATCGCGGCGGTATCTAATCTTATTCTGAATTACTTCTTGATACCCATATACGGAATTGTGGGTGCGGCTGCCAGTACTTTTGCAGCCTACCTCCTTCTGGCTTTTACAGTGTTTATAATTAGCCAAAGGATACGATCTATAAACTACGAGTATAAACGCCTTGGTGCAGTTATAATTGCGCTTCTAGTAGTTATCCCTGTTGGCACAATAATTCCAGACGAATCCGTCAGTGGAATTGTGGTACGATCGATACTTCTCGGGTTGTTTGGCTTCATAATTCTCGGACTCGGGTTCCTGTCTGATGGTGAGAAAGCTATTCTTATAGAGCAAGGGCAACGCTTTCGAGATTCGCTAGACCGAATATAGTCAGTAATCATCTACCATCTCAGCGTATCCCAGATTGTGCAAACGATCTGATATAACTTCGTGATCTTTATAGGTAGTTTCGCGGCGGACCGAAAGAGACCGGTCTACGTAATTCCACTCTTTCGAGATCGCCGTAACAGGTTTCCCATCATACCTCTCCGGTATTTCTTGGTCTAGGAGGGCCAGAACAGTTGCAGTAAGATCTTCAAACTTGATTGATGACGGAAAATCACTTTCAATATCCGGTCCGGCTAGCATCCACGCTGCAGGATCGGCATGGGTGCCAGTTGTCGACGATACTGAAACAGGAGGTGTTCGTGATACAGATGATCTCATGAGCAATGAGTTATGTAATTTTCTCACAATCCTCGGAAGTGGTACGACGCTACCAATCACACTCGTGAGATAGTCGATAGCATATGGTGAGTCAGGCGATCTCGGACCAAACCCATGATCCGAGAATACCACTATGTTAGCGTCCGTCTCGGTATGGATCCATCCAATAAGATCGTCAACACGTCGATACGATTCTAAAATGGCATCCCCATATACAGGATCATCATTGACCATATGAGCCCAAAAACAATGTTGAATAACATCAATAGACTTCAACAAGCTATATAGAAAATCGAATTCTCGCTCCTGAATAGCATGTTTTGTGAACTTGATGCGGGCATCAAGGACTTCAAACATATCCCCATATAGTCTCTCGATGGAGACCTCTTCGAATAGTTCGTCGTCAACGAACCCGTAAGGACGGTTTCCATACCTGACATCAATTTTATATCCAAACTGATCTAGCTTTGACTTTAATTCCGGAGGATGGACCCACTGATCAGCGGTTGGTGGCGTAAGAAGTCCTGAGACACAAAAACCATTTTCCAACTCCAAGGGTGGCCATATGGGGAGTGGATTGATTAGACCTACTCGTAACCCTGCCTCCTCCAGGAGCTTAGGATATGTTTTTACCTGAATGTCAGAAAGATTGATCAACTCGCGTGCGTCCGGTGCCGGATCACCCGCTGTCCGTTTCTCACCCTCCTTCAGGAATCCTGTGATACTGTGGTCTTCTGGTGATAGTCCCGTGAAGTGAGTTGTCCACTGGACGGCGGAGGAAAGCGAAGAACACTCGGCCGTTCCAGAAGCACCCTCTTGCCTTATTTTTGAGATATTGGAGAGTTCTCCAGCCTCAACCCACGATTCGATCAGTTGTGGTTCCAATCCATCGACCGCGAGAGCAATCGTCGCGCTTCCGTTTGTTGTCTCTCCGCCCATATCACTTATCGACTGAAAATCGTGTGTATTTGTTCATCTCTATTGGCCTTCCATTGCAGTTTGAATCCATGACTATCCATTATGTCCTCTGCATCATCTATCTTATCACCGAAGTCAGCTATCATTTCTGGATGGAGTTCCACGAAAACTGTCGAAATAGAGTCAATAATTCCATTCATGCCTCGCAGGACCTCTACTTCTGCCCCTTCGACGTCTATCTTCAGTACATCCGGCGATGGAATTTCCTCCAATTCATCCCCGCGACTAATATCAATCATTATGGTTTTTCTATCGTCGCCTGCCAGTGACGGTGACAATCCGTCAATTCCATCAGTATAGAGTCTACGTTCACCAGACTCGTCAGAGAGTCCCGTTTCTAAGACATGAACATCTTGACCATTCAGATCGACGTTCTTTCGAAGATGGTCCGCAAACGATGGCTCCGGCTCAAACGCATATACCGTTCCACCGGCCCGAGCAGCAAAAACTGAATAAAGTCCAACGTTTGCTCCCACGTCCCAGACAATAGAATTGGAATCAATGCTATTAATAAATCGAACAAGTTGTTCCTTCTCGCCGCCAAACTGTGATATCCGGTTATCTTCAGTATTATTTGTTACGTAAAACACTGACTCGTATCCATTGACTTCCAAGTGCCTAGTAGTTGGATACTCTACTGTATCTCTCTCAAACTTTTGTAATAGCCGTTTTAGTATCATATCTTAAGTTCCGTCCGCGAACTACACCTACTAGATGCTGGCCATTCCTATAGCATTCGATCCTGTGGTCACTTCCAAGATCGAACTCCAACGCCTCGGTACACTTTTAGTCCCGCCAATCACCGATGATAGGTAAATGGACCTAATGGACGACGATGGTCGGATCTTTGGGGTCGTCAACATCATTGATGCTCTCGTCATCTTGTTCGTCCTCGCCGTCGCGATCGCCGGTATCTCGCTACTGGGGAACTCCGGCACGTCCACCGCCAAACCCGCCGAGCCCGAGTACGCCGTCCTGACGATGGGGCCGATGTCAGACGACGCGGCGTCGGCCCTTGCAGACCAGGACAACCTTACCATCACCGAGGACGCGGGCCAGATGCGCCTCCTCGAAACCTACCTCACGCCCCACGGCACGTCCGACCGGGTGGTCGTCGTGGCCCACGTCAAAGCACCACGCAAATCGATGCTCCCGGCGGTCACCGAACACGTCGACGTCGAAGCGAACCGGTACCGCTTCAACGCCAGCGTGACTGCCCTGCGTTCGACGTCCTCGTTCAGCGTCGACAACACGACAGTCCTCGTCGAAACGACCGTCCCCGACCAGGTCGCCCAGGCCATCGACGTCGGTGACGCACAGACTCTCGCCGGACGGCAGGTCGCCACGATCACCGCCGTCAATCGGATTCACGACCAGAACGGAGATCAACGCCTCCAGGTGCAAATGAACCTCCGCACTCTCCGGCAGAGTGGCTCGCCGGAGTTCGCCGGCAGGCCGGTCAGACTCGGGACGCGGCTCCCGTTCCGGAACACCCTGTACTCGTTCACCGGCCGGGTGATCGAGCGCGGCTCTCCGAAGTTGGGTACTCCCGTCGACGCGTCGATCACCGTCGAGTGGGAGAACGTCAGACCCGAAGTGGCCGACGGACTCGCCGTCGGCATGACCGAGCGATTCGGCGATTCCAACGCCACCGTCACGAGCGTCGAGACGGAGCCGGCGACCGTCATCGTCCGTAGTGACGACGGTCGGATATACGCCAGGGAACACCCGGTCAACGAGGACGTGACGCTGACCCTCGAGGCGACCGTCTACGATTCCGGTCGGGGCGTCACGTTCCACGGCCACCGCCTCCAATACGGCGATAGTCTCCGGCTCGACTTCGGCTCGGTCGTCGTCGACGGCATCGTCGTCGGCTTCCGGACAACCGGGTGATCTCCGTGCCTGACTGGTCAGACGCACGCCGGTCATCCAGCATAACCGGGCTGTGGCACTCCGGCAAGTCGAGACTCGCCAGCTGGACCGCGAACGCGGCCGTCGTTCGCGGGATTAGTCGCACACGCCACCTCACAGCCAGTGCAGTGAGCGACTCGCTGGTAGCGGCGGGAGCCACCCGGATCCGCCACTGGACGAGCAACTCCACGGTCGGTGCGTGGTTGCTACAGAATGCCGAGAACGACGTCATCGTCGTCGATCTCGAGCAGACCCGATTCCTCGGGCCACTTCTCGGCGCAGTCCACCACCACGGCGGGGCAGCGACAACCCTCTGGTCGCGCTCCCGAACTAACACGATGCTGGCTCGACGGGGCAGTCGACTCGTAGATCTGTTCCGCTCATCGTGGACCGGCCGTATCCTCTGGACGCTTTTACAGCCCCCTGACCCACCTGACGGGCGAGAGTAAGGACTCGACTTTTCCCGTCCGAGAGGCTGTTTTGACGGACGGCCACGAGTGACCCATCTGGACGAAGGCCGACATTTCTACACAGTCGTGGATTCGATGAATCAGAGCATACGCCCGTCATCGGCGGGACGGAACGCGGCCGGCCTGCCGTCCCGATTCGATGACTGCGTCGGTGTCCACGACGAGACGGTCCAGCTCCGGCCCTCTCTTCGGCCGTCCCGAAGCTGGCCGGGTCTACTGCCCGACCAGCGTGTCCTCCTCCACCTCACTGCCGTTCCATACGAGCGAGTAGTTCGCCGCGTCCGTACTGGCGTCGAAGGCGCTGACTTCGCCCACGACCCGGTAGGTGTCGCCGTGGCCGCTGCCGGTGGCGCCCCAGACGGTGAACGACCCGTCGCCGTTGTCCGTGATGGCGTCGTTGCTGGCCTCCGCCGAATTTCTCCCGGCGTCGGTGAGGTGCTCGACGGGGCCGTGGGCCGTGAACTCGTAGCCGAAGGCGCCGCCGCTGTCCTCGGCGGCGACGACCGCCAGCGTGTTCTCCGCGTCCCCTTCGAACGTAGCCTCGGCCACCTCACTGCCGTTCCACAGGAGGGTGTAGTTCGCGGCGTCTGTATCGGCGGCGAACGTCGCAATCTCGCCGTCGACGCTGTAGGAGTCACCGAAGCCGCTGCCCGTCACGCCGCTGGCGGTGTAGGTGCCGTCGCCGTTGTCCGTGATGGCGTCGTTGCTGGCCTCGGCGGCGTTCCGGCCGGCGTCCGTGAGGTGTTCGACCGGGCCGGTCGCCGTGAACTCGTAGCCGAAGGCGCCGCCGCTGTCCTCGGCGGCGACGATTCCGAGGGTGTTGGCGGAGTCGGGCAGGAGTTCGTCGGCGGCCACCTCGGTCCCGTTCCACAGGAGGGTGTAGTTCGCTGCGTCGGTGTCGGCCTGGAACGCGGTGACCTCGCCCTGGACGCTGTAGGAGTCACCGAAGCCGCTGCCGGTGACGCCCGCGACGGAGTAGGTCCCGTCGCCGTTGTCGCTGATGTCGTCGTTGCCCTCGGCCGAGTTCCGGCCGGCGCCGGTGACCCGTTCGACCGGGCCGGTCGCCGTGAACTCGTAGCCGAAGGCGCCGCCGCTGTCCTCGGCGGCGACGATCCGCAGCGAGTTCGCGTCCGACGTCGTCCCGTGGTCACTGTCGTCGGTACCGCCGTTACCGCCGCTCCCGTTTCCCCCACCACCGCCCAGGCCCCTGGCGTCGGAGCCGGTGACGACGTAGTGCTCGTCGTAGATCTGTTCCCAGCCCCCGGGGTCGTCGTAGAGGACGTAGCCCAGCGGGCCGGTCCCCTGGATCAGGTTGTCGTCGCTGACCGTGACTCGGAGGTTCGTCTGCTCGAACGCCAGGTTGCCGTTGACCCAGTACCGCATGACACCGTCGGCGTTCGGCGTGCTCCCGTCCCAGGTGTTACAGCGGAAGTAGCCCTCTATGCGGTTCCACTCGTTCGTCCAGACCACCTCGTCGGTCATCTGGAAGTCGCCCGACGCACACCTCCCTCCGGGTCTGTCGAGGTGATAGCAGTAGCTGAAGAACTTGTAGCCGTCCTCGGAGGCGGGCGACCCGTTCCGGTTGGCAAAGCCGATGGCGTTCGAGAACCCGTTCGTCCCGTCGGTACACCGGCCGCCGGACGAGCCGGAGCCGTTCGTGAGCGGGAGCCAGAAGATCCGAACGGTCGTGTCCGGATTCAGGTTCGACATCTTGGGGTAGATGCGGAAGCTGGTGTACATCTCCCGGGGCATCCCGTGTCCGTGCTCGGGGAAGCGATACTCGACGTTGGCCGCCTTGGGCTGGCCGCTGGCGTAGCGCAGCCGAAGCGCCTGGTCACCCTCGTAGACGGGCGACGACACGAAGTCCGGCGAGATGCCGCTACGGTTGTCGTTGACGTTGTAGACTTCGTCTGGCGAGCTGTAGTCGTCGTAGTCGATCGCAATTTTCCCGCCGGAGGAGGCGGCGGACGCGCTCCCGGCGAACGCCAGGCCGCCGAGTGCCGACCCGGTTAGCTTGAGTACGGTTCTCCTACCCATCCGACTGCCGTCCCGTCCGGTGGTTGTCTCTGAGTCGTCGCCTGTCGGCAACCGCTGCCGGTCGTGTACCATACGGTGGGTAAGCTGAACCTAACGCAGAAAGGCGTATTTGCGCGTACGGTTTTATCAGTCCGAGATTGCATGGAGATCACGCACAATACTGACCAGATACACACAGTTTACGACGCAGCTACGTAGAAACTCGTCACCGACTGAGTGACCGGAACTCGACCGACACGGCCCGGTAGGGAGCCATTACTCCCTGTTCGTCGTCCGATCGGGACGGATGCCAGTCGGATGTGCCACGGCTGGGCCGCGGTTGGATCGACGTAAGGTGATGGTACGGGTTACTCGTGGCCCACTCGGTGGGGAATAACAATGCCGTAGTCCGGCCACGGGTGCCGGCAGGGACCGTGTGGCGAGGCGTCGTGCGCCGCTCGACGGGCGGCTTGCCAGCCGCAGGCCCGGGACCGGCGGCGTCCCGGACGGCCCGTTGCACCAGACCTGGTGAGCAATGAAACAGGACATCTACCGCGCAGTCACGTTCATCGTCAGCGCGAAAGTCGGCGAAGTGTTCCTCACCTTCCTGATCGCCCCACTGCTCATCCGGTTTCTCGGCGCAGACTACGGCAACTACACCTTCGTGATCTCGGTGCTGGCGATCGCGACGCTGTTCCTGAACGGCGGCGTCTACGACGGCCTCCGGAAGTTCCTCGCCGAACGGGCCGACGACGCCGACTGGCACGCCTCGGTGTTCAGCTTCTACGTCCACGCGGCCAGTGCCGTCGCCGCCGTGGTCGTCCTCGGGTTCGTCGCCGCCGTCGAGTTCGACCTGGTCCGGCGCCTCCTCGGCGCCGAATTCGAACTGTACTTCTACCTGCTCGGGGGCATGCTGGTCGCCCGGGTCTTTTTCATCGTCAGCAACAGCGCGCTGATGGGGCTGGGCCGCGAGCAGCTCTCGGAGCCGCTCTATTCGCTTCACCGCCTGCTGTTCGGCGTCTTCGGCGTCGGGATGGCTGCCACGGGCTACGGCGTCGCGGGCGTCCTCCTCGGCGACATCGTGGCGACGACGCTCGTAATGGTGGCCGGCCTGGTGCTGGTCGCCCGGCGCATCCGGGTCCGGGCCGTCCTCTCCTGGCAGCCCGCGTCGTTTCCCCGGGAAACGCTGCTCCGGTACAGTTCGATGAGCGTCGTGCTGAGCCTGCTGTTCAACTCTCTGTACCACGTCGACATCCTGCTCCTCCGACCCCTCACGGGGGCCGAACCGACCGCCCACTACAAGGCCGCACTGCTCGTCGCGGAGTTCCTGTGGGTGGTGCCCCTCGCCGTCCAGAACTCGCTCGTCCACGTCACCTCCTCGATGTGGGCCGACGAACAGTACGACAGCATCGACCTGTACGCCTCCCGTATCACCCGCTACACGCTCTTGCTCCACGCCCTCCTTGCCCTCGGCGTGGCGGCGCTGGCCGAGCCGTTCGTTCGTCTCTACTTCGGCCCGAGCTTCGACGCGACGGTGCTGCCGCTGTTGATTCTGCTGCCCGGTGCGCTGGGCTACGCCCTGGCTCGCCCGCTGATCGGCATCGTCAAAGGCAGCGGACAGATGCGCGTCCTCGTCGCCGCCACGGCGGGGTCGGCGGCGCTCAATCTCGTCCTGAACCTCGTCCTGATTCCGCGCTTCGGGATGCAGGGGGCCGCAGTGGCGACGACCGTCGGCTACGGCTCGGTGTTCCTGTTCTCGCTGTGGGGGTCATACCGGGTAGGGTTCGACCCCCTCGGCGACCTCCGGCTGGGTTCGCTCGCCCTGACGGCGGGAGCGACGGCGCCGGTGGTCTTCGGTCTGCGTCGCGTCGTCGAACCCGACCTCCTGGCACTGGTCGTCGTCCCGCCCGTCGGGTTCGTCGTCTACACCCTCGCGGCGTTCTGGACCGGCGCCATCGCCCGGTCGGAGGTCGCCCACATCCTCGACCAGGTGCCCGTGCCGGTCCCGCTCCGCCTCCGGCGGCTGTTCCAGACCTGACTCGCCGCGGGGACCGCCACCGGCCAGCGCGGCTGCCGACCTGCCGTCAGTCGCCGTTCTCGCCCGACGCGACGTCGATCCCGAGGTGCGTCGTGTAGTCCGGGTCGGTCCCGTTCACGTCGTCCGGGCCGACGCCGGCGTAGACCTCGTACTGCAGGCGGAGGTCCTCGCCGACCAGCGTCGGTGCCACGTCCGTCCGCCGGAGCCACCGCTCGCCACTCCCGAGTGTCGGCTGGTACCGCTCGAGGACCTGCCGGTCGACGACCGACCCGTTCTCGACCCGTTCGACGGCGGCGACGACGGTGTAGGACCGGGGACCGTCGGCCCGGTTCTCGAGACCGACCACGACCTGCCGAGACTCGCCGGCCGTGAAGTTCGTCGGGTAGTCGCCCAGGACGAGACTGCCGTTCGGTGCTTCCGTCGCCAGGTACACCTCCGTGTGGCCGGTGTCGCTCGTGTCTTCGACGGCGCCGTAGGCGACGGCCGCACCGCCGACGACGAGCGAGAGGATCAACACCGCGTTGAGCAGGTAGTCGGCGGGCGAGTCGACCGCCAGCAGGTCCTGCCACAGCTGGGTCAGGTGACGACGCGTGCCGAGCGAAAACCGGTCCTGCCCTGGGAGGGCCTGCCAGCGGTAGAGGGCGACGGCAGTCGCGACCAGGGTGAGTGTGCCGACGCTGCTGGCCACCGGAACGAGCCGGACGCCCGGCGTCGTGAACGTCAGCCCGAACCCGACCAGGGGGACGACAACGAGGCTCACCACGAAGGAGAACGTCAGGCGCTCGACGTTCGAGAGGCCACGGAACCGTCGCTCGGCGGCGGCCTGTTGGCCTTCCGGTGCCAGCGCCGCGACGACGGCGTAGCCCGGCGCCAGGAGGACGAGCGGGACGAGCAACGCGGCACGGAGTGCGACGGTCGGGCCGGAGGGGACCGTGACCGGGACGAACGGCAACAGCCATCCGACCAGGCCGAGGACGCCGACCCCCAGCAGGCTGTACGGGTACCGCGGCCGGTCGGCCGGTGCCGTCGGCTGCTCGTCGGCGTGTGCCATCGGCGGACCCACGGGGCTCCCGTCCTAAAGCATGTGCCCGGTACCGACCGGTAATGCCCGTCTTCGGCCGGGGTACCGCCTCAATTCTAATGGGGGTGGCCGCGGGCTACCCGACAGTGCTCTCCCTTCGGTTCGAACGACTCTACCGACCCCTCGCCGTCCTCTTTCCCGTGTTCGCCCTGGTGGGCGTCGGTGTACCGCTGGCCCTGGGCCGCGAGACGTTTGCCATCCTGGGGGTCTACGTCGCCATCCCGCTCGTCCTCGGGACTGTCGTCTCCCTCACCGTCCGGTATCCCGACCGCAGCCTCGACTCCGGGCGTCGGCCAACCCTGCCGTTCAAACCGCTCGTCGTCGGATTCGTCGCCTGCCAGGCGGGGTCGCTCGCCCTGCTTGTCCTGTCGCCGGTTCGCCCCACGGCGTACTTCCTCGTGGTCGCGGCCGGGGTCGTGTTTCTGTTCCTCCAGATGCTCCGGGCGAGGCTGACCTCGACGCGGGTCGGCCTCGTCCTCGCCCAGTGTGGCGCCCTGGTCCTGAACCTCCTGTGGGGCGTGACCTTCAAGTACGAGTTCTTCTTCGGCCGGTCGGACGTCTTCCCCCACGCCGCCTACGCGACCCAGGTCGTCGACACCGGGCACGTCACCGCGGCATTCGAGAACTACCAGTGGTTCCCGCTGTGGCACGTCCTGGCGGCCATCGAACGCCTCTACCTCGGGATACCCGTCCCGCCGCGGTACTTCTTCTTCCTGACGAACGGCCTCGCCTACGCCGCCCTCGTGGGCGGCATCTACCTGCTGGCCCGCCGACTCGTCGACGCACAGCGGGTCGCCCTCGCGGCGTCCCTCTTCACCGCGCTCAACACCTGGGTCATCCTCTACGGCATGTATTCCATCCCGCGGAGCGCCGTCGCCGTCCTGAGCGTGTTCCTGCTCGTCGTCCTGGTCGACCGGGGACCCCGGGCGACGGTCGTGTTCCTCGTGCTCCTCGGCGGCGTACTGGTGTACCACCCGGTCTCGATCCCGTTCGTCCTTGTGATGCTCGGCGCGGTCTACCTCGTCCAGAATCTCTTCGGGGACGGCTGGGTGAACGACCCGGTTCACTACCGGCACTTCCTGCTGATCGGCGGCGTGCAACTGGCGTACTGGGGGCTCGTCGCCCGCGACCTCTATCGGAAGCTCCTCACCCGCCTGACGGCCGCCGGTATCTCCGGGACGGCCGGCGTCGGCGGCACCGGCGCGAGCATCCCCAATCCGGCCGCCGAACTCGTGAACTACCTCCAGTTCAGTTTCCTGTTGCTACTGGTGGCCGTGGCCGTGCTGGTCGGCCTGCGCTCGGACCGACTCCCCTGGCTGGGGAAGGTGACGATTCTCTCCGGCGCCCTCGTCTCGGTCGTCTCGTTTCCGGGACCGACGTTGCTTCTCAGCAAGTTCGCCTCGAACTTCAACATACTCCGGTTCGGCCAGTACACCTTCCCGCTCATCGGGATCGCCGGTGCGGTCGGCGCGGTCACGCTCTTCGACGGCGACGTCCGCGTCGGCGGTCCGCGGACCCGGACGGCCTTCCGGGGACTCGTCGTCGTACTCGTCTTCTCGACGGCCTTCCTGGCGGTTTCGAACGACTTCGTCGCGTCGGACAATCCAACGGTCGAACGGGAGTTCTACAACTTCTACCTGTCCGAGTCCGAACTCGACGGCTACGGGACGGTGTCGGCGCTGGCGCCCGGTCGGGTCCTCACGGACGTCATCGGCTGCAAGTACCTCGCAAACACCCGCTATAAGGACTGTACCGTCCTCCAGACGGACCCGGACCAGACCGAACTACTCACCGGCGACGACGGCAACGTCGTGGTGCTTCGGACGAGCGAACTCCGCGAGCGCGGCCTCCAGGCGTTCCCGACCACCGCCTACGACCGGAGCCCGACGTTCCGGTACGGCGAGGTGTACCTGGAAGCGAGTTCGCCGGCCTGGGACGACCTCGAACGGTGGCACAAGGTGTACGCTACCGACGACGTGGCCGCGTTTACGGGGCCCGACGGGGCCCCGACGACGAACGTCACGAGGGGCGGCTAGTTCGTGACCCACCAGTGACCGGTGGCCGCCGCCGGCGACCCACGAGTTTGTGGTGCTTATCTGGCCAGGCGACCCAGGCCCGGTGACTAGGACCCGTTTATGGACGCGGGTATTCCGCGAGTAGTTCGGGCTGAGAGGCACGCAACCGGCCACAAGCCGAACGGGACGCGCCACGTTGGCGTAGCCTGTCCGGGAGTCTCGGGCGGTAGACGCGAGACTAACTGCCTGCGATAGGAGGCATTCTCGTCGCCACCAGTGAGCGAGCGTCGTCCGGGCCGTCGGTTCTGGCCACCGTCTCCGTGCCGACCTGTACTGAGGCCATAACAATGCGACACGACCGACGAATGAATTCGTGGTATCGATGGCGTCAAGCCAACGTACAACAATCCCCCACAGTACCACCCCGTCTCGGTTGCTCACTGTCTCCGTCGTTCTCGTCGTCGTGATAGCGACAGTCGCCCTCGCTCCGGCCGCGGCTGCGGCTGACGACGAGTCGTCGAACGAGACGTTCTCCGTGACGCAAGGTGAGAAGTGTATGACGATCACGCCGATCGGCGTCGGCGTCGAACCGGTAGAAGAGTTCTACGACTATCGGACCCCGGAGACGGAGCCCAACGCCTCCACGTACAGCTCCCACGGCACGATCAGCTACCAGAAGAACGACGCGAGTCTGCTCTTCCTCTTCAAGGGAAGCAAGGGACTCTCGCTGGTCGTCGTCCACGACAAGCTGTTCGGCGGTTCGCCCGGCGGCACCGTCTCGATGGCGTTCGAAGGCATGCCCGAGAACGGCAAGTGGGTAGTCCAGGACGACACCTACAGCGAGAACATCAGCGGCGGGCCCGACGACGACTTCGTCCACAGCGAGTCCGCCAGTCGGATCACCTGGGTCTACGGTGAGGGCCGGACCGACGGCGGCGCCTTCCGCGGTGGGCTGGACGACGACTTCGAGATCACGATCAGCCCGCGGTTCAACATCGAGACCGACTCCCAACAGAACGAGAGCGTCCTCTCCGAGTGGCTGGTGCTCTCTGACAGTCCCACCGGGTACACCTCCGAGCAACTGGAAATGAACCGCTCGATCACGATCCAGCCGGGTACGTGCTCGGGCGTTAGCGTCCAGAACGTGCAGGTGTCCGAGAACGCGACGGTCGGCGAATCGACGACGGTCGAGGCGACCGTCGTCAACGACGGCGCCCAGGCGGGGACGTTCGAGATCCCGATCAGCGTCGACGGGAAGGTCGTCGAGAAACAGAAAGTGTCTCTCGAACCCGACGAGGAGGCGACCGTCCGGACGTCAGTGTCGTTCAATTCGTCCGGCGAGCACTCCGTCACCGTCCAGGACAAGACTGCGAAGGTACACGTCACCGACGAGTCGTCCTCGAAAGGAGCCCAGGCGTCGGGTTCCTTGCTGCCTGACGTGCCAGGCATCGCGTACCTCGTCGCCGCCGGCATCGTGGGCCTCCTGGCGATCGCACTCGTCGCCGTCCGACGCCGGTAGGAGAATCCGCGCTTTTTTTAATCGACCGTCGAGCGGTCACTTCATCGTGTTCGCCACGCGCTGGTAGACCGACTTCGCGACCTGCATCTCGATCCCGGCGGATTCGACCACGAAGTACGGCCGGAGGTCGCCGTTGAACTTCGCCTTGTAGTCACAGAGGTGCTCGGTGTTGGCGCCGACGAGGTCGTAGGCCGTCACCGACTCGAACGCCGGGTCCTGGAACAGGTCCGCCAGTATCCGGTGCTGGAGGAGGTTGTTTACGCTCACGCCGTCGTAGGAGGCCGTGACGCCGCCTTGCCAGTAGTATGCCGTGTCGGGGCCGTACAGCGCGACGATACCACTCTGGTACTCGCCGTCGGGTGTCCGGGCGACGTAGACCCGCCAGTTGTCGTCGTCCAGGGCCGACAGCAGGTCGTCGACGAACCTCGGGGTGACCGGCGCCGAGTCGTCGCGGTCGGCGTAGCGGTCGACGACGTCCCGACTGATCCGGCGGGCGGCGTCGACTCCTTCGGTCTCGATGGTGAGGTCGACGTCGTCGAGGCGGCGCATCTCCTTGCGCAGGCTGCTGCTGAAGCCGCCCAGCAGGTCGGCCAGGTCGCCCCCGTCGAGGTCGAGGACGTACGTAAACCGGGGGTCGAGCGAGAGGTCGTTCCACTGGAAAGGGCGCGGGTCGTAGCCGGTGGGACAGGTCATCCGGAAGAGCGTGGCCCGCCCGGTGGCGTCGACGTCCGCGAGCACCGCCTCGACCAGTTCGGCGTTGATCCGCTCGCGTTTCGTCCGCTTGGGACTGTTCGGACTGAGGATCGGCCCGAGTCGGGGCACGCCGAGCGAGATCGGCGGCGAGAACACCGTCCGGCCGACGGCCCGCTCCGCGACGAACACCGGGAGCAGCCCGACCGCCTGTTCGCCCTTGAACGCGCCGTACAGTCGCAGGTCGCCGTCCGCGTGGTCGTCGAGGACGCCGAGGGCGGCCGGTTCGTGGAACACCTCGTAGCCGGCGCGTGGCAGCGCAGTTCCCCACTCGGCGAGGTCGAGTCGTCTGGTTTCCATTGGAATACCGGTGCGACAGCGACGGCTTTGGTATTCACCGGGTACCCGGCCGTCGGGACCGCCTGCGACGGTGTGGCTCGGCCGGCGGACCGCGAGGGGCGCAAATATTCCATCTATAACAAACATCGCCGCCACCGACCTCCCTATCAGTACGGAGAGACCGTGAACTACCTGTTCTTTACAAACACCCCGGCGCACGTTCACCTGTATCGACACCCGGTCGAGCGGCTCGAGGACGCGGGCCACGAGGTGCTGGTCCTTGCGCGGGACTACACCTGCACCGTCGACCTGCTGGAGTACTACGACCTGCCCCACGAGGTGGTCGGCTACTGCGGCACGTCGAAGTACTCCGTGTTCGCGCAGCTCCCGGCCCACTACCTCCGGGCGGCCCGCCAGGCCCGACGGTTCGACCCCGACCTCGTCTTCGGGACGGGCTGTTACGCCGCCCACGTCGCCGCCGTCGTTCGGACCCCCTCGGTCCTGGTGAACGACTCGGAACCGGCGGACCTCGACCACGCCATCTCGAAACCGTTCCCCCGGGCGATCCTCACGCCCCACACCTTCCGGAAGGACCTGGGCGACCGCCACTACGTCTTCAGGGGCCTCAAGGAGTGTGCGTACCTCCACCCGGACGTCGCTTCGCCGGCCGAGGACGTCCGCGACCACCTCGGCCTCGAGCCCGACGAGCGGTTCGTCGTCCTCCGGCTGAACGCCTTCGGCTCCGGGCACGACGTCGGCCGGGAGGGTATCTCCGAGGCACAGCGTCGCCAGCTCGTCCGGCTCCTCGCCGAAGAGGCGACGGTGCTGGTCTCGGACGAGGGCGGCGACATGGCGCTGGAGGACCTCCCGGCGCGGTCGTTCGACCTCCACCCGGCTCGGATGCACGACGCCCTGGCGGCGGCCGACCTGCTGGTCGCCGACACGCAAACGATGGTCACGGAGGCCGCACTCCTGGGAACGCCCGCCATCCGGTCGAACTCGTTCGTCGGCGAGGACGACATGGGCAACTTCCTCGAACTCGAGGACGTCGGGTTGGTCCGCAACGTCCCCACCTTCGAGGAGCTGCGCGCGCTGTCGACGGAGTTGCTGCGGGCCGACGGCGTGCAAACGGCGTGGCAGCGTCGACGCGACGCCTATCTCGCGGACATGGTCAACCTCACGGACCTGCTCGTCGACGTCGCCCGGGTCCAGGGCCGGGTCGCAGCGCTGGACGCCCTTCACGAGTACCCCCACACTGTCGAGCCGACCGCGTCCCCGACCGTCGACGTCGAGCCGTAACGAGCAGTGAGCTAGTCCCTCGCGTTCCGCGAACCACTAGGACCGCCGCGGCGCGTCACGGGAAGGGCCGTGTGACGCGTCGTCCAGCGCGTCACACAGACGCGCCGGCGTCCCGACCCACGCCCCGAGTTCCTGGGCTCGCTCGACGAGCCATCGATAGAGGTCCCGGTGGCCGGGAAACTCCCGCTCGGCGAAGTAGCGGGGGTGCCAGAGCACCGTCATCACGGCGTCGTTGGCCCGGGCTTCCTGGAGGAGCCGTTCGCACGTCTCCCGGGCCGAGTCGCCGTTCTCTGCCGGGTCGGGGAGCGCTTGCTCCATGATCGTCAGCGGGAACACGCGGAAGCCGTCGTCGAACGGCCTGATCGGGCGGTAGCCGTACTGGAAGCCACAGGTCGTGCCCGAACCCAGCGAACTGTCGTACCGGAGCCCGACGTCCCGGTAGTGGCGCCAGGTTTCCGGCACCGACAGCCGGAGGTAGTGCTGGCGGCCGCCGGCGAGCGAGTGCCCGACGAGTTCTTCGAGCACCGCCGCTTCGACTGTGAGGCGCTCCGGGTCGTCCTTCGTGTGATAGGACCCGTGGAGCCCGACCTCCCAGCCGGCGTCGTCCAGGTCCCGGATGACGGTCGCGACGTCGGCCCTCGTGACGTCGTACCGGCCGAGGTGTTCGACCCAGTGGCGCACCGACGCCCAGTCCCGGACCGGTCGGTCCGCCAGGAGGTGTTGTTCGTCCAGGAAGTAGAACGCCGACCGGACCCCGAGCGCGTTCTCGAGTGCCATGATGCGCTCGAACTGCCAGTACGGGTTCTCCCCGGAGAGGAGCGTCCGGAGGTGGTAGGCCGGTCGCTCCTGGGCGGCGTAGAACAGCGACCGGAGCCCCTTGTACGGCCGGTCGACGTCGTGGGTGAGACACAGGGCGAACGTGGCGTCGTCCGGGAGGGAAGACCGGTCTCGCGGCAACGACGCCACGTCGACCCGGGAGTCGGGATGGTCCTCGTCCGAATCGGTCATTCGAGGTACCCCAGGTCGGACAGTCGGTCTTCGACGCCTTCGTCGGCGAGACCGCTCGATTCGGCGCGTTCCAGCCGTTCGTAGCTCCTGCTCCCGGCCGGGCCGACTATCGGGAGCGGGCTGCCGTCCATCCGCTCGTCGTAGGGCACGCCGAACGTCGCCAGGACCGTCGGCGCGACGTCGAAGATGTGCGCGTCATCGAGGCGAGCGGTCTCGTCGACGTCGCCGCCACGCGCAGCGACGATGCCCGTCAGTTTGTGGTTCCAGGGCTCGGGCAGCGGGCCGAACGGCTCGCCGTGGACCGTCGCCGAGAGGATGTGGTCGAAGGAATCCGGGACCGCGACGACGTCGACGGCGCGGTGGCTCTCGGGACCGGTAAAGTAGTCCTCGCGGGGCCCGACTTCGGCGAAGACGGGGTCGCCGGACGGCGTCGTGAGTGCCCGGAGTCGGTCAGCGAGTTCCGAGCGAACGGCCTCGTACTCCGCCTCGGGGACGACGCCGTCGGGTTCCCGGCCGTCGAGGTTGATTCGCACCCCGAGTTCGATCCGGGAGCGCACGTAGGCCGCCGACGCCGGGAAGTCCACCTGCGTCGAGCCGGCGCTCACCAGCGAACTCGGCGCGTGGGCCGCGACGGCGTCGGCGAGGCCGACTCGCGAGAGGGCGTTCCCGATCCGCTGGCTGGTCAGTCCGAGACGGGCGGCGGCCGCCATCGCCCGCTCGGCAACTCCGCCGTCCTGGCGATACCGATTCCCGCCGGTCTTGAGTTCGTTCTCGCGGACCGTCGCCCAGCTTGGCATCCCTCGCCCGCCGTCGGTCGTCTCGACGAACCCCGCCTCGCGGAGGACGTCGTTCACTCGAACTTCGACGCCGTGGTACGGTCCCATCCCGTGGTCGCTGACGACGACGACGTTCGTCGGGTCACACGCCTCGAAGGTGGCCCGGAGTTCCCGGTCGACCGCCTCGTATATCGCCCGGATCGTCGCCTCGTCGTCCGGCCGTCGGTGGAAGACCGAGTCCGTGGCCTGGAACTGGACGAACCCGAATGCCGGTTCGAACCGGGCGGCGAGGTACCGGAAGGCCGCGCCGCGCTGACGGACGCAGTCGGTGTAGGCGGTCTCGGGGTCGTCGCTACCGTCCAGGTCGGGATACACCCGGTAGTCACCGATGGCCGACCGCACGTCGTCGAGCAATCCTTCGGGGTGACAATCGGGGTCTTCCGGAGCCATGTAGCCGGGGACGAGCGCACCGTCGAAGGGCCGCACCGGCGCGGTGACCGGCGCGTTCACGACGACGCTCGAGATGCCGTGCGAATCGAACAGTTCCCAGAGAGTACGTTCCCGGACGTGGCTGGCGTTAGCGACCGTCCAGTCGTAGCCGTCGAAGTCGAGGAAGCTGAAGACGCCGTGTTTGCCGGGGTTCATCCCCGTGTAGATGGACGGCCAGGCAGACGCCGTCCACGGCGGGATCTGGGACTGCAGCGGCCCGCTCGCCCCGTCCCTGACGATGCCCGCCAGCGTCGGGAGGGCGTCCGCTTCGAACAGCGGATCCAGCACCCGGTGGCAGGCGGCGTCGATACCGACCAGCAGCGTGTGCAGGTTCGAGTCGCCCGTCATCGCGTCGGTTCGGCCCGACAGCACCGGTCCGGTCGGCGGTGCCTCGTCCCGCCCATCGTTACTTGATCGATTCATAGAGGCTGGCGGCCGTCCGCATCGCCCAGCTTCCCCGTTCGAACCCGTAGTACGTCCGGAGCGACGGATTGAACTTGGACTTGTAGCGGTTGATACGGCGCGTGTCCGCCCCGACGAGGTCGTAGGCCGCCAACCCGTCGTCGATGGCACGCTCCATGATCGCCCAGTCCAGCAGGTCGTTCGTCGGCAGGTCGACGTCCGCGTCCGTCCGGACGCCGCCAATCCAGCGGCTCGTCGTCTCGCCGTACTCGAGCGCCAGGATCCCGCCGACGAACTCGTCGTCGACGGTGATCGTAAACGGCCGGACGTCCCCCCGGTTGGCTGCCTCGTAGAGGTCGACGACGAACTCGGCCGGGACGTCGAAGCCGATCCCCTGTGACTCGTACCGTCGGCGCACCTGCTCGACGATCTGTCTGATCGCGGTCTCCCCGCCGACCTCGACGTCGTAGCGTTCCGGTGGCGCGTTCGTGACGTTGTTCCGGGCGTCGCTGCTGAACTGCTGTAAGACCTCCTCCCGCCCGGGACTGAGGTCGACGACGTACGTGTACTTCGGCGTGGTCTCGTAGTCGTTCCACTTGAACGGACGCGAGTCGGCGACGGCCGGACCGGTCCGGACGTGCGTGTACTTCGGCGCGATTGCACCGCGAATCCACTCGAAACACCCCTCGAGGAACCGTTCCTTGCGTCGGTCCCGCTTTCGCCGTTTCAGCTTCTCCACGTTCAGGTACGCCGGCCCGAGATAGGGCACTCGGAGGTGTGGCGGCGGCGAGAAGGCGGTCGTGACGAACCGCTTTCTGATCTCGAACACCGGAAACAGCCCCACCGGCTCCTGTCCCTTGTACCCGATCAGCGGATGCAGCGTGCCGTTTGCGTGTTCGGCCAGGACCCGTAGCGGCTCGATCTCGTGACAGACGGTACCCTGTGGCGACTGCGCGACGTAGGAATTCCAGCGGTCGAGTTCGTCCCCGGTCGCGACCGACACGTCGATGCTCATCTCGCACCCCGGGTGCGTAGATCGTAACCCAGTCGACTGCGCATACGGTCTCGTCCATCGCCGGCCGGTCCCTTTGTAATCGTCTCAGTTCTGTGAGAGGTCGCGCGGGTCGAGTGGCGTAGTCACACCGTGTCGGCCACCCCGCGACCCCCGGAGGTGGTAATACCCGTATACCAGCCCGGTTCCGTGCCACTCCCCGGACAGCCTGCGACAGACAACTTAGACGGCCTGGGCTGGACGGCAGACGGCGGGGACCGGGGCGCGTTTAATCGCTCGACACGTCCAGTGTGTCGCTCAACGTGGCCTGGAGGTCACGATTGACGTACCGGTCGGCGACCAGCGTCAACAGCCAGCAACAGGCGCCGAGCGCCAGGAGAAGCGTCGAGACGGACCCGAAGACTGTACCCGGTTCCGCTTCGACCAGGGACCACGCGGAGACGCCGACGCCCAGTATCGACCCCAGAACCCCGACCAGGGGGAAGACGATACACGGGTGGAGACTGCCGAGCGTGTACTTCGTCCGGTATCGCCAGACCGTCCGCCGCAGGAGGAGCCAGGACAGTTTCGGGACGAACTCCGAATAGCGGATGTGGCTCGTCTCGTCGCCGTACCGTGGCTCCATCTCCACGTCGGCGATACGCAGGTCGTGGACGTTCAGCTGGATGAGCAGGTCGTTGATGAACCCGTAGCCCTCGTAGAGCCGGTCGAGGTCGATCGCCTCGAGGGCTTCCCGGGAGATGGCCGTGTACCCGTTCTGGGAGTCCGACATCTCCCAGTAGCCGCTGGCAATTCGCGTCAGCCTGGTCAGCAGGTAGCTGCCGAACCGTCGCCAGGGTGGCATTCCCGACCGAAACTCCGGCGTCAGGCGGTCGCCCTTCGTGAAGTCGACGGCGCCCGTGACGATCGGATCGAGAAACTCGTCGAGTATGTCGGGGTCCATCTGCCCGTCGCCACTGATTACGGCGACGACGTCGATACCGTCCTCCAGCGCTCTCCGATAGCCGGTCTTGATCGCCCCGCCGACGCCGCGATTGCGGTCGTGGCGGATCGGCTGAATCGGGTTGTCGAACACCTGCCCGCCGTCAGTTTCGACGCGGTCCGTCTCGGTATCCTCGCGCGTCTCGTTGATTGCCGTCGACGTGGCCTGAATCGCTTGCCACGTGGCGTCCGTTGAGCAGTCGTCGATAACGTATGTTCGGTCGACGAACTCGGGTAACGACCGGATCACCGACCCAACGAAGTCGGCTTCGTTGTAGGCAGGTACGACGACCCCGATCGTTTGACCACGGTACATGATTGACAATTCCTCACCAATGCTTCACGGGGAGGCGACTTTGTAAGCCAGAGAACCATTTCGGGTGAATTAGTCGGTTATTGGGGAGTAATCGGACGGTTCGGGACGGACGTGGATGCATTCTGTTAGCCAGGTGTCACCTATCCGGCAGGCGAGCGGCGCTCGACTCACACCGGCCGACCGCCGGCGTATCGAGTCTGTACGGGCCGGTCTCGAGAACGAATGACACAATAGATACGGATACCGCTACTGATAAGCCTCGCAGGTAGTTACCAGAACGACCTCGCGTGGTCGATACCTGCGTCCGAAAACGTGCGGGCGTTATTCGACAGTCACGCTCTTCGCCAGGTTCCGCGGCTTGTCGATAGACCGCCCCAGTTCGTTCGCCACGTGGTAGGCCACCAGTTGCAACTGGACGTTCGCCAGCACCGCCGCCGCCCGTGGGTGGGTCTCGGGCACCTCCAGCACGTCGTCGGCGTACCGGCCGACCTCCGTCTGGCCGTCGGTTACCGCGACCACCGGCGCGCCGCGGGCCTCGACTTCCTTGACGTTCCCCAGGGTTTTCTGGGCCGGCCCCCCGTCGCCGGTCACCACCGCGAACACCGGCGTCTCCTCGGTCACCAGCGCCAGCGTGCCGTGTTTGAGTTCGCCGGCGGCGAAGCCCTCGGCGTGCTTGTAGCTTATCTCCTTGAGCTTTAGCGCTCCTTCCAGCGCCACGGGGTAGTGATAGCCCCGGCCGATGAAGAAGTAGGCGTCGGACTCGGCATAGTCGGTCGCCACCGCCTTCGCCCCGGACTCGTCGAGTAGCGCCTGGACGTCGCCAGGGAGGTCGCGCAGCGCCGACACCACGTCGCGAACGTCGTCGGCCCCGGCGGTCGCCAGCGAGAGCAGATTGAGCGCCGCAAGCTGCGAGGAGAACGTCTTCGACGCAGCCACGCCGATTTCGGGGCCGGCGCGGATGTAGAGGACGTGGTCACACTCCCGGGCGGCCGTCGAGCCGACGACGTTCGTCACGGCCAGCGTCCGCGCGCCGCGGCCGCGCGCCTCCCGGAGCGCCGAGAGCGTGTCGGCGGTCT
>CAZGAX010000024.1:0-31928 GCA_964523745.1 uncultured Halobacteriales archaeon
GCGGTGGGGATGGGATTTGAACCCATGAGTCCTCTCGGACACCTGCTCTCAAGGCAGGCGCGTTGGGCCGCTCTGCCACCCCACCGCGCTCCCTAGTACTGCCGACTGACCCTAAGTACTATCGGAACCGACAGACACCGCGCCGTCAACCACCTCGACGCCCAGGTCGTCCAGCGTCGCGGCCGTCAGCGGCGGAACGTTCCGGTCCGCCCGCTGTCTGGCCCGCAACAGCGACACCGCCGTGACGAGGTCGTCGGCCGTCTCGAATACTGGCAACATCGGCATGAAGTCAACGTCGAGACCGGCGTCTCGGGCGCGGTCGGTGATGGTCTCGACGGCCGGCGGGCAGTAGGCGTCCGTGAAGTCTATCGGCTCGCCGAAGCCGGCGAAGTAGACCCGACCATCGGTCGTCGGTCCCAGGACGACGTCGGCCGAGCGGAGTTTCATCGCCGCCGTGCCGAGGTGCTCCCGCGAGAGGAAGGCTGCCGTCGGCTCGATGGCTGCAGCCCCGTCCTCCCCTTCTTCTGTCAGGAGGTGACCGACCGTGTTGCCGACGCGTCCCGACTTCGTCTCCCCGACCTGGACCTCGTAGCGAGCCTCGTCGGGATAGTCCAGGAGGTCTGTGAGCGTCTGGCGGAGCGTAGCCTCGGGGTCCACGTCGGTGGGCACCTGGTCGGGCTGGCGGTAGTTCACCAGCAGGTCGGCGCCACCGGCCTGGATGGCCCGGCAGACGTCGGCCAGCATGGCCTCGTAGAGCCGCGTGGCGGCCGCCGCCGACAGCGGCGTCGTCTCGGTCAACTCCGTCAGGACTGTGCCTTCGACGGGCGGGTCGGCCAGCACGGCGACGGTGGGCATGGACGACTCTCGGCCCTTCGACGCCTTGGCCTTTTATACTCGGCCCGCGAGAGGGTCTGGTATGGACTGGCGTACGCTCGCTGGCGGAATTGCCGTGGTTGGCGTCGTGCTGGCGGTGGCCGGCGTCGTCGTCACGCTCGCCGGCACGAATCCGTTGCTCAGCAGTTCCGACTTGCAGACGGCGGCGCTGGCAGTGCTCGCAGTCGTCGCGGCCTCACTGGTCGGATTCGTCCTCCTCGGCGGCCCGTCGGGCCGCTGGCGGTCGACGCCGTACTGGTGACTGCTCGGCGTATGTGGGTTGGTAACTTATAACTCTCGGGCGCCTACGACTACTGATGCTCGTCGAGTCTCTGATGACGACCGACGTCGTGACGGTTCGCGGCGACGGGACGTTGCGGGACGCCGCAGAGCGACTGCTCGACGAGGAGGTCGGGTCCGTCATCGTGGTAGACGGCGACGGCAATCCGTCCGGTATCGTCACCGAGACGGACCTGCTGCGTGCGACCTACAAGACCGACGCACCGCTGTCGGAGATTCCGGTCGCGAAACTTTCTCACCGGCCACTGGTGACCACCAAGCCATCGGCGACCGTCCAGTACGTTGCCCATCGCATGGCGAAGGAAGGCGTCAAGAAGGTGCCCGTGATGGACGACCTGGACCTGGTCGGAATCATCACGATGACCGACATCGTCTGGCACCTCTCGGACATCCGCAAGGAAGCCAGCGCACTCGACGCCGCACACAAGGAGTGGGCGCCGGACGGCTAAGTCCGGGTCGTCGCGCGTCACTCGGTCGGCTCGGCGTGCGTGTCGGCGTCGTCGGGGTCGTCGACGGGACTGCTGGGGTGATACTCGGTGTCGTACTCGCCGGGCCGGCCGTCCAGCCGGTCGGGGTTGATCCGACCGCCGAGCAGCATGAAGTCCAGAACCGTACAGTACAGCATCGCCTCGACGACGGGGACGCCACGCGGCGGCAGCGAGGGATCGTGGCGACCGACGACCTTGATCTCTTTGCGCTCGCCAGTCTCCCAGTCGACCGTCTCCTGGGTCTTCGGAATCGACGTGGGGGCGTGGAGCGTCACCTCTCCGTAGATCGGTTCACCGGTCGTGATGCCGCCCTGGAGCCCTCCGTGGTCGTTGCCGACGGGTACCGGATCCCCCACGTCGCTCACCACGTCGTCGCGCGTTCCGTCGTCGAACTCCCAGTCCTCGTTGCGGTCGATGCCTCTGACGCTCCTGGCCTCTCTTCCCAGGCCGAACTCGAAGCCCGTCGTCGCAGGAACAGCGAGCATCGCCTGGCCCAGTCTGGCCGGGAACGAATCGAACCGTGGCGCGCCCAGTCCTCGCGGCACGCCGTGACACTCGAAGTAGATCGACCCGCCGATCGAGTCGCCTTCTTGCTGATAGCGGTCGATGGCCTCCCGCATCTCCTCGGCCGTCTCGGGGTGGGCACACCGAACCTCGTTGTTCTCGGTGTGTTCGAGCATCTCCTCGAAGCTCACCTCGGGGGCCTCGATGTCGCCGATCTGGTTGACGTGGGCCTTGATCTCCACGTCGAAGTCGCTCTGGTCGAGCACCTGCTTGGCGATGGCTCCGGCCGCCACCCAGTTGACCGTTTCGCGGGCCGAGGAGCGCCCGCCGCCGCCCCAGTTGCGCGTCCCGAACTTCGCAGAGTAGGTGTAGTCGCCGTGGGACGGTCGGGGAGCGGTGACGAAGGGTTCGTACTTCCCCGAGCGGGCGTCCTTGTTCTGGATGACCATTCCGATGGGCGTCCCCGTCGTGTAGCCGTCCTGGAGGCCGGACTTGAGCGACACCTCGTCGGGTTCGCCCCGCGAGGTAGTGATCATCGACTGGCCGGGCTTGCGGCGGTCCAGTTGCTCCTGGATGACGTCCTCGTCGAGTTCGACCCCGGCGGGACAGCCCGAAACCGTACACCCCATCGCCTCCCCGTGGGACTCCCCGAAGGTAGTGACCTGAAAGAGCCTGCCGAAGGTGTTACCGTTCATTGAGTGGGTCTGTGAGACGCTTGCATTTAGATGTTGCAGATGTACCCGGCTTCCCCGGCCGTCCGACCGGACGGCATTAGCTCCTGGCGACGTCAGCACCCAGGTCGTAGAGCACGTCGAAGAAGTCCGGGAACGAGACGTCGACGTGTTCGGCGCCGGTGATGGTCGTCGTTCCTTCAGCGACGAGCCCCGCCACGGCCAGCGACATGATGATCCGGTGGTCGCCCTGCCCCTCCACGGTGGTGCCTTCGAGGGAACTTTCCTCGCCGTGGACGACGAGTGCATCCTCGGACTCCTCCACCTCTGCACCCAGCTTCGTGAGAGATTCTGCCATCGCACTCACCCGGTCGGTCTCCTTGTACCGGACGTGCTCGGCATTCGTAATTTCCATCGTCCCATCGGCTGCGGCGCCGAGGAGGCGAGGGTGGGGAGCAAGTCCGGGGTGTCTTCCACGCTCACTTCGGTGCCTTCGAGGGCAGATTGCTGAACCGTGATGATGCCGTCGTCGCGGTTCCAGTCGACGTCGGCGCCCATCTCCTCGAGGACTGCGACGATGGCCGAGTCGCCCTGGGCGCTGGGATAGGCGCTGGTCACCACGAGCTCGTCCTCGGCGGCGAGTGCGCCGGCCGCCAGGAGGTAGGACATCGAGGAGAAGTCGCCGGGAACGTGGTACTCGCCGTCGGTGGGTTCGTAGGACTGGAAGCCCCCGACCGAGAAGCCCCGGCCGGTCTGGCGGGCGCTGACGCCGAAGTCGTCCAGCACCTCGAGGGTAATCTGGACGTACGGAGCCGACTTCAGTTCGGTCTGGAGTGTCACGTCGATGCCGGCGTCCGTGACCGCCCCGGCCATCAGCAGCGCGGTGACGAACTGCGAGGAGACGTCGCCGGGGATGGGGACCGCGCCGCCGGTTATCGGGCCGCCCACGACCAGGGGGGCCTGGCCGTTGTGTCGTGTGCTTTCGGCCCGACCACCGAGGTTGTCGATTGCCTTGAGGAGCGGTCCCTGGGGACGCGAGCGGAGGGAGGTGTCCCCGGTCAGGACGGTGAGGCCGTCGGCGAGGGCGGCCGTTGCCGTCACGAGTCGCATCGTCGTCCCGCTGTTGGCACAGTCGATCACGTCCGCTGGAACGTCGGGCTGGCCGTCGAACCCGTCGACGTCGAGCACGTCGTGGTCCTCGCGGTACTCGACGCTCCCGCCGAACGACTCGACGGCACGCATCGTCGCCCGGGTGTCGGCGCTGACCAGCGGGTCGTGGACCAGTGCCCCGCTGGCGTAGCCGGCGGCGAGGATCGCCCGGTGAGTGTAGCTTTTCGACGGGGGCGCCTGGGCCGTCCCCCGGACCGACGACTGCGAAACTTCCGCGTTCATGCCAGGCCCTCCGGTGGCGTGCGCCAAGAGGATACCGGGACCGGCAGGAACCGAGGCTGTCCGGAACTCCCGTCCGTGCAAAACGGTGGTTCAGAACGGATGGATAGCTGACTGTCGGTACGCCACGAATTGCTCGTCTGGCAAAAACCTGGCCGGATGGGTTACTCGAAGCTATCAGCGGTGAAGTAGGCCGTCGCACTCGCCGCTAGACCGGCCGGAATAGCCACGAGAATGCCGTTGATGAGTAGCTTGCCGAACTGGACCTGGCCGAGATTGACCTGGCTCGCCATGCCAGTGCCACCGAACTGACCGGTTTGACTCAGGCTCTGGGGGACGCTCGGGACGACCATCGAGGCGATGAATCCGACGATCATGACGAACAGGAGTGCGCCGATACCGACACCCACGCCAGACGTGGCGTATTTTGCCCGTTCCGAATCGTCCATTCTGAGGCCGACGAGGGCTCCAAACAGCGGCGCCATAATGAACGCCAGGAAAATGGCGAGTTCGTTGGTCACGTACGCCAGCGTCAACTTGTGGCTAAACGCGAGTGCAGTCGTGACTTCGGGACTGCTGATCGCAGTGGCTGCCCCCGGAATGAGCGACCAGCCACCCATCTCGGCAACGAGGAAGACGCCGACCCCCAGCAACAGGCCGGCAACACCCATCGACCCGATGATCGATTGCATATAGCTCTTGGGTTTGGGTCGCTGGAGCACGTTGCCGATGGATTCCTGTCCCCCGGCGTGAGCCTGCCCCGCATACCCCCCTTGCTGGGCGCCACCGCCACCCTGGTGCCCGCCCTGTGCTTGATTTACTGGCTGTCCGTCCTCTCGGGGTTGTTCTCCACGCTCCGACATCGTTTCCTAATGCTAGGGAATACCTAATAAAACTATAACACGAGATCGCCGCTCGATCCGCAACTGACGACTAATATAGTCGCTTTCTGTATATATTAATGTATTCGAGACATGAATACTACGTTCCGGTACGTATCGACGGCCGGGACGCGAGCCGCGTGGTTAGTCCGACTCGTACTCCAGCCAGACGTAGCGGGTTCCGTAGGACCGGTAGGGGCGCCAGTCCGTCGCGACGTCCCGCATTTCCGCTCGACTCAGCTCCGTCCCGTTGCCGTAGAGCTGCTGGATGCCCCGCCGGACGGCCAGGTCGCCGAGTGGAAGGACGTCCTCCCGGCCGAGGACGAAGATCAGGTACATCCGGGCGGTCCACTCGCCGACGCCCCTGATCTCGGTGAGTCGGTCGACGACTTCCGCGTCCGAGTGGTTGGCCAGTCCCTCCCGTGTGAGGTCGTTTTCGCGAAACGCCGTCGCGGCGTTCCGGAGGTACTCGACTTTCGAACTGCTGAGGCCAGCATCGTGGAGGGCCTGCTCGTCGGCGGCCAGTACTCGCTCGGGCGTCACTTCGTCGTCGAGAGTGGCGAACAGGCGTTCCTTGACGGCCCTGGCGCTTGCAGTAGAGAGCTGTTGATTCACGATACTGACGGTCAGTCGTTCGAATTCGTCCGTGACCGGGGTCACGTCCAGGTGGCCGTGACGGTCGACGAGTGTGGCCATGATCGGGTCGGTCCGAAGCGTCTCGACGGCAGCGTCGTCCATGCCAGGTACGGACGCAGTGGTCCCTACTAAGCGCCACGCTCGGTTGGCCACGAAAAAGACCGATTGAACAGTCCGCCGTCGGGTCGGTCCAGCGTTCGACTGATTGCGTCAGGCCATACCCTTGCCGAGCAGTTCCCGGGCGATGATGTTCTTCTGGATCTCGGTGGTGCCCTCGTAGATCTGGGTGATCTTCGCGTCGCGGTAGAGCCGTTCGACGTCGAAGTCGTTGACGTAGCCGGCGCCGCCGTGGATCTGGACGGCCTCGTCGGCCACCTCGACGGCGACGCGCGAGGCGAACTCCTTGGCCATCGAGGCGAGCATCGTCAGCTGGTCCTCGCTGTGTTCGACGCTCCAGGCCGACTTGTAGGTCAACATCCGGGCGGCCTCGGTCTGGGTGTGCATCTCGGCCAGTTTGTGCTGGATTGCCTGGAAGTCGGAGATGGGCCGGTCGAACTGCTCGCGTTCCTGGGCGTACTCCAGGGCTCGCTCGGCGGCACCCTTCGCGATGCCGACGCCCTGGGCAGCGACGGCGGTTCGGGTCTCGTCGAAGAACTGCATGAGCTGGAGAAAGCCCGCGCCACGGGTGCCGACGAGATTTTCTTCGGGCACGCGCACGTCGTCGAAGAGCAGTTCGGCGGTGTCCGACGCGCGAATCCCGAGCTTTCCGGTGATCTTCTCGGCCTCGAAGCCGTCACGGTCCGATTCGACGACGATCTGCGAGAAGCCGTTGTACCGGCCGTCGGCGTCCGGGTCGGTCTGGCAGAGGACGACGAAGTAGTCGCCGACGGAGCCGTTGGTGATCCACATCTTGTTGCCGTTGAGGACCCACTCGTCGCCGTCTTTCTCGGCCCGGGTCGAGACAGAAGAGACGTCGGACCCGGTGTCGGGTTCGCTGATGGCGGCTCCCATGACGGCCTCGCCCGTCGCGACCGGTTCGAGGAACCGCTCTTTCTGGTCGTCGGTGCCGAAGCCGATGATGGCGTCGGCGCCGAACGACGCCGCAGCGATGGACAGGCCGATGCCCGGGTCCACGGCGAACAGTTCCTCGATGATGATGGCGACGTCCAGCGTCGAGTAGCCGGCACCGCCGTACTCGATCGGGATGTTCGGTCCCGTGAGCCCCATCTCGGCAGCTTTCTCGACGATGTCGTGGGGGAACTTCTCCTCTGTGTCGTACTCGGTCGCGACGGGCGCGATCTCGTTGTCGGCGAACCGTCTCACCTCGTCGCGGATCTGCTCCTGCTCGGCGGAGAGTTTAAATTCCATGTGCGAATCGTACTCACGTTTCACACATAATCATTGTTAACCGCAAAACAACTTGATGACTGTTGTTTCTCCCTGTCGGATCTCGGATGATACAGTCGCTGTACTGTGGTTAGATACTCGCTACGGGGAGAATGTGGGAAATAAACGACTAGAACGTTGCCCAAGAAGAAAGAAACGTTCAAACCTTCCCCGGCGTATGAGCCGATTGTTCATGGATCTAGAGGACATCGAGGTCATCACGGTGCTCGGCGCCGGCACCATGGGGCACGGTATCGCGGAGGTAGCAGCGCTCGCCGGCTACGACGTCCGGCTCAGGGACATCGAGGAGGACATCGTCCAGGACGGCTACGAACAGCTCGTCTGGAGCCTGGACAAGCTCGCGGAGAAAGACCACATCAGCGAGGAGGACGCCGAGGCCGCCAAAGACGGCGTTACTCCCGTCGTCGACCTGGAAGAGGCCGTCCAGGACGCGGACGTGGTCATCGAGGCCATTATCGAGGAGATGTCCATCAAGCAGGACGTCTACCAGGAGTTGGACGAAACTGCCCCGGACCGCACTATCTTCGCTTCCAACACGTCGAGTCTGTCGATCACGGACCTCTCGGAGGTTACCGACCGCCCCGAGCAGTTCTGTGGTATGCACTTTTTCAATCCGCCGGTCCGGATGGACCTCGTCGAAGTAATCTACGGGGCTCACACCAGCGACGAGACAATCGACGTCGTCGAGGACCTCGCAGAGGACCTGGGGAAGACGCCGGTCCGCGTTCGGAAGGACGAGCCGGGCTTCATCGTCAATCGCATCCTCGTGCCGCTGATGAACGAGGCCTGCTGGCTCGTCGAAGACGGCGTCGCCACCATCGAGGAAGTCGACTCGACGACGGCCTACGACCTCGGGCTGCCGATGGGTGCCTTCGAACTGGGCGACCAGGTCGGCAACGACGTCACCCTCCACGTCCTCGACTACATGCACGACGAACTGGGTGAAGCCTACGCTCCCTGCCCGCTCCTCCAGCGCACGGTCGACGCCGAGGAACTCGGTAAGAAGGCCGGTAAAGGCTTCTACGACTACGAGGACGGCCCAGGCGCCGAGTACCCGCCGGACGCAGGCAGCGAGGAGGTCGCCGACAAGCTGCTCGCGACGATGGCTAACGAGGTTGGCAAGCTCCGCCAGAAGGACGTCGCCCCGGTGGAGGACATCGACAAGGCCGTGAAGCTCGGCGGCGGCTACCCCGACGGCCCCGCCAAGATGGCCGACGACGCAGGTCTCGACGACCTGATCGCGACCCTCGAAGACGCGTACGAGGAGACCGGCGCCGCCCGCTACGAAGTTTCGGAGGGCCTCCGCGAAGCGGCAGAGGCCGGCGGCTTCTACGGCGGCGACGAGGACGACAGTGACGACGTCTCGTTCGACACCATCCGCCTCGAATACCCGTCCGAGAACGTGGCCGAAATAGTTCTCGACCGGCCTCACCAGCTCAACACCGTCTCGCCCGAACTGCTGGAGGAGTTCGACGCCGCCCTCGACGAGATCGAGGACGACGACTCGGTGCGGGCACTGCTGATCACCGGCGAGGGCGACCGCGCCTTCTGTGCCGGTGCCGACGCCGTGGGTATGGCCGGTAGCGCAGAACCAATCGCGGCCATCGACCTGGCCCGCACCGGCCAGCAGACCTGGGGTCGCCTCGAAGAACTCCCGATCCCGGTCGTCGCCGGCATTGACGGCTTCACCCTGGGTGGCGGGATGGAACTGGCGACCTGCGCCGACTTCCGCATCGCCACCGAGCGCTCGACGTTCGGTCAGCCCGAGATGGACCTGGGCATCATCCCCGGCTGGGGCGGCACCCAGCGCCTCTCGAACATCGTCGGCGAGGGCCGCGCCAAGGAGATCATCTTCACGACCGACCACTACGACCCCGAGACGATGCAGGAGTACGGCTTCGTGAACGAGGTCGTCGGCAACGACGAACTCCGCGAGGCCGCCACGAAGCAAGCCGAGGACCTGGCTGCCGGCCCGCCGCTGGCCCAGGAGGCCGCAAAGCGTGCCATGCACGCCGGCCGCGACGACACCGAGGCCGGTCTGGAGGCCGAAGCGCAGGCCTTCGGCCACCTCATCGGCACCGAGGACTTCCTCGAGGGCGTCTCGAAGCTCCAGAGCGACGAGGACCCGGACTTCCAGGGCAAGTAGCGCTCTTCCAATTCAGCGATTTTAAATAGGGCCGTACGAATATCCGAATGACGGGAGACCGTTAAGCTCGGTTGGTGTAGTCCGGCCAATCATTTCGGCCTTTCGAGCCGATGACCGGGGTTCAAATCCCCGACCGAGCACTTTTCGAGCGAAGTGAGAAAAGCGGGGGGGGGGATTTGAGCCCTGCCAGAGGCAGCCCGCGCAGCGAACGGAGTGAGCGAGCAGGAACCTCTGGCTCTGGTTCAAATCCCCGACCGAGCACTTTTCAGGGAACCGCACCTCCGAGTCGCAGGACCGCCCTGAATCTTATATCGACCGCTACCCGAGATAGGATCATGCCCCGAAAGACCACGGTCTGTGACAACTGCGGCTACCGGGTGCGGTGGAACCCCGAGACGCGGGAGGGACCGACGGTATTCTTCGAGGAGGGGCTGTGCCCGAGCTGCGAGCACTCTTTCCACGACCGGGCACCCGTATCGGCCCGGCGGGGGAAGCGGCGGTAGCTTGCAGTTAGCGGTAGCCTCTTGTCTCGCCCGACAGACGTGATGGTGTATGCAGGTAGTGATTCTCGCCGCCGGCGAGGGGACGCGGATGCGGCCACTGACCGCGTCGACGGCCAAGCCGATGTTGCCGGTGGCGGACCGCCCACTCTGTGCTCACACCGCCGACGCCGCAGTCGACGCTGGCGTGGACGAGCTGGTGTTCGTCGTCGGCTACGAGGGGGCGATGGTCCGGGACTACTTCGGCGAGACGTATCGGAGCGTGCCCGTCAGTTACGCCGAGCAGACCGAACAACTGGGCACCGCCCACGCGGTGAAAGCCGCCGAGGACCACCTCGACGGCGACTTCGCGGTGCTCAACGGCGACGACCTCTACGACCCGGCGGGACTCGCGGCGCTGTTCGAGGGCGGCCCCGCCGTCGGAACCTACGAGGTCGAGGACCCCCGGCCGTACGGCGTCTTCGCCGTCGACGACGGGGCCGTGGTGGACATCGAGGAAAAGCCCGAGGATCCGCCGTCGAACCTCGTCAACGTCGGGGCGTACGTCTTTCCAGCAGCAGCACGGGACTGGCTCGACGTCCCACGGAGCGAGCGGGGCGAACACGAGATCACCGACGTCCTCCAGCGCGTCGTCGACGAGTTCGAGGTTCGTACCGTCGACATCGACCGCTGGATGGGGGTCGGACGTCCGTGGGAACTCCTCGAAGCAAACGAGTGGAAGATCGGTGACCTCGACCGGTCCGTCGATGGCGACGTTGCCGAGTCGGCAGAGCTACGGGGCGACGTCGTCGTCCAGGAGGGTGCGACCGTCGAACCGGGCGTCGTCGTCGAAGGCCCCGTGTTGATCCGGTCCGGGGCTGAGGTCGGCCCGAACGCCTACGTCAGGGGAACGACGCTGGTCGGGGAGAACTGCCACGTCGGCCAGAGCGTCGAACTCAAGAACAGTCTCGTCCTGGCGAACTCGAACGTCCCGCACCTCTCGTACGTCGGCGACAGCGTCCTCGGGGAAGACGTAAATCTCGGCGCCGGAACGAACGTCGCGAACCTGCGACACGACGACGAGGACGTACAACTGACCGTCAAGGGCGAACGCGTCTCGACCGGCCGGCGGAAGTTCGGCGTCGTCGTCGGCGAGGGTGCACGGACCGGTATCAACACCAGCCTGAACGCCGGCGTGACGCTGTCACCGGGTGCCAGCACCAAACCCGGCGAGACGGTGCTGCGCGACCGGTAGTGGTCGGCGCCGAACGCCGCAACTACGGTGGACGTTCGTGATCATTGGCGTCGATATATGGGGTTAAGTAGGGGCGGGTCGGAAAGGGACACAACATGGTTGATCCGACTTCTGACCTGGGGGAGGACGTCACCGAGGAGGACGCCCCCCGGTGTGCGACGTGTGGGGACCCGATCCTGGGTGACCCCGACCATCGCGTCATCACGTGGGTGGAGGACGGTGCCGTCGAGACTGCACACTTCTGTGACGACGACTGCCGGATGGACTGGGACGGCGACGGGCGCTGAATCGAATGGGGGGGGGCGCGAGAAACACTGTCGAGGTTCGAAAGGTGATTCACTGTCGAGTTCCAAGCCCGTAGCAATGGAACTCAGCTCCCGCCAGGCGTTCCTCGTGGTGCTGGTCGTGGGCGTCGTCGGGACCGGCCTCGTCCAGGCGGCGTTCGCAACCGCGGGCTATCCGCGCCTCGGGACTGCGTTCTGGATCGTCGGCTACGGGACGACCGTGGTGGTTCTCTGGGCGGGCTGGCTCAGACCGCTCGACCTGCGCGGGCCGAGCGCCCGGCCCGACCCGGGTGACGAATCGGACTCCGAGTGACATCGGAGTCTGAGTGACACCGAACCCCCGAACGACCCACCGACACGCCGCCGGACTTGACAACGCAGGTCAGTGAAGTTGCGCAAGCTTATTAATTAGGTGGGGGTATATAACAGGTGAGTTAATAAGACGCGCCGGCTTAGCGTCGCGTATGACAGACGAGCCGTCGAGCGACGGCGCGCGTTCGCTCCGACTTTCGGTGCCCGGGATGGACTGCCCGTCGTGTGCCGAGACCGTTTCGGGGTCCGTGGAGGGCGTCGAGGGTGTAGCGGACGTCCGGACGGACGCTACTTCCGGGGTCACGTTCGTCGACTACGACCCCGAGCAGACCGGGCCAACCCCCATCCAGGGGGCGGTGGAGGATGCCGGTTACGAGGTCGCCGGGACAGACGCCGACGACGAGAGCGACACTACCGAGCGCGAACCGCTCTGGCGCAGTCCCCGAGCCCTGAAGACCGGGATCAGTGCGGTCTTTCTCGCCGCCGGGCTGGTACTCGCGTTTCTCGTTCCGTCGTTCGATTCGGTCGTCGCCACGATACTGGGGACACCACACAGCGTCGCCGACGTGTTGTTCCTGCTGGCGGTAGCCGTCGGCGGTCAGGTGATCCTCCGGAACGGGTACTATTCGGCCCGGAACCGCTCGCTGGACATGGACTTCCTGATGAGTGCGGCCATCGTCGGCGCCGTGACGGCCAGCCTGGTCTTCGCGGAGTCACTCTACCTGGAAGCAGCGACGCTGGCCGTCCTGGTGAACGTCGCCGAACTGCTGGAACGTCACTCGATGGACCGAGCCCGACGGTCGCTCCGGGAACTGATGGACCTCTCGCCGGACGAAGCGACTGTCCTGCGTGACGGTGAGGAGGAAGTGGTCCCCGTCTCCGACCTCGTGGTCGGTGACCGGGTCGTCGTCCGACCAGGGGAGAAGATTCCCGTCGACGGCGAAGTGGTGGACGGCGAGAGTGCCGTCAACCAGGCGCCGGTCACCGGCGAGAGCGTCCCGGTCGACAAGACCGTCGGCGACGAGGTGTTCGCGGGTACCATCGCCGAGGAGGGCTATCTCGAGGTCCAGGTGTCGGCGCCGCCGGGCGAGGACACCCTCTCGCGGGTCATCGACCTGGTCGAGCAAGCCAGGTCGAAGAAGACCGACCGGGAGCAGTTCGTCGAGCGGTTCGCCGGATCGTACACCCCTGTCGTCGTCGGAGTGGCGGTCCTGACCGCATTGGGCCCACCGCTGGTCCTCGGCGGGGCCTGGGAGACGTGGTTCGTCCGCGGCCTCACGTTTCTGGTGCTGGCCTGTCCCTGTGCGTTCGTCATCAGCACGCCGGTCTCGGTCGTCTCCGGCGTGACGAGCGCCGCCAAGAACGGCGTCCTGGTGAAAGGCGGGAACTACCTCGAGGCGATGGGCGAAGTCGACGTCGTCGCCTTCGACAAGACGGGGACGCTCACGACCGGGGAACTCGCCGTCACCGACGTCGTCCCGCTCAACGGCTACGACGAGGCCGACGTGCTCCGGTGTGCCCGTGGCCTGGAACAGCGTAGTGAACACCCGATCGGCGAAGCAATCGTGGAGCGTGCAGACGAGGAAGCAGTCGATCCGCCGAACGTCAGCGAGTTCGAAGCACTCACCGGAAAGGGTGTCCAGGCGACTCTCGGAGACACCGACCACTACGCAGGCAAGCCATCGCTGTTCGCCGACCTGGGATTCGACCTCTCGCACGTCCACGCCGCGACCGACGGCGGCCAGGTGACGAGAACGACCCGGAAACTGTGCGAACGCAACGACTGCGTCGACCTGGTCGAGGAGACGATTCCGCGCCTGCAGTCCGAAGGCAAGACGGTCGTCCTGGTCGGGACCGAAGACGAGATCGAGGGCCTCGTCGCCGTCGCCGACGAGGTCCGCCCGGAGGCCCGCCGGACCGTCGAGCGTCTTCGGGAACTGGGCGTCGACCGGACGGTGATGCTTACCGGCGACAACGAGCGGACTGCCCGGGCGGTCGCCGACGAGGTGGGCATCGACGACGTTCGCGCCGAACTCCTGCCCGAGGAGAAGGTCGAGGCCCTCGAGGACCTCCGGGACTCTCACGACGGCGTCGCGATGGTGGGCGACGGCATCAACGACGCCCCGGCGCTGGCGACGGCGTCCGTCGGAATCGCGATGGGGGCCGCGGGGACGGACACTGCCCTCGAAACCGCCGACGTGGCACTGCTCGGCGACGACCTCTCTCGACTCCCGTACCTTCGGGCCCTGGCGGGGCAGACAAACGGCGTCATCCGCCAGAACGTCTGGTCGAGTCTCGGCGCGAAGGCGACGCTCGCGGCCCTGGTTCCCTTCGGTTACGTGCCCATCTGGCTGGCCGTCCTGCTCGGTGATGCGGGGATGACCGTCGGCGTCACCGGCAACGCCATGCGCCTCTCGGGCGTCGATCCCGAGGGCGCCATGGCTGGTGAAGCGTAGCAACGACTGACATTCGGTGACTCGACTTACACTGACGAGACGGGACCTGACTACGCGGTTTTTGTCTCCGGTCCGAGACTCCGTAGCGGACGTTTGACGACGCGAAAGAACCGCCTAGTCGCCGGTCGCCGGCCCGCCACTGATTATTGGTTCTCTGACGTAATTTCGGAAGTCGATGGAAGAACGCCGTCAATACATCGGGACGGTCCGGGGCCAGTTGGGCCGTAGGAAGAGCCGACTCGCCGGCGCGGAAAGATTCGATCTATGACAAACTAACGGAACCGTGGAAACTGTTCACTCGCAGACCGGACCGAGGCTTTGCCAGGTCGTGACTCACCCACACGGAGGAACTACCCGAATACATTTGAAAATTATCGTATGCTTTGAGTGAAGGAAGATTTTATTATGCACTCCCCCATGGGTATGGAGTGCATCAACGGAGCGCGAGTACGTACCCAGATACGCCGGATTTCGGCGGTTTCACGGCCCGCCCACTCGGTCGACCTGGCGGTGTCTCGCGCGGGCCGGTTCAGACAGGGCAACAATGAACGAGAATGATGAGCCTATGACACGAGATGGGCGCCCGCAACAGGACAGGGTCGAGCGGCCGCTCGAGAGTTTCGCCGTCCCTTCGGACGTGAGTCCGTCCCCGGAGTCGGATCCGGAGGAGGGATTCACGGAGGAGCTTCTGGAGGACGGCGCCGACGCGGATGGGGACGCGGGCCTGTTCGACGACATCCTGCAGGGCGATCCGATATTCGAATCCAAGGAGGTGATGCGGCCGAGCTATACCCCGAAGAAGCTGCCGCATCGGGAAGAACAGATTAACAAGATGGCGTCTATCCTGGCCTCGGCGTTGCGCGGCGACACGCCCTCTAACATCCTGATCTACGGGAAGACGGGCACCGGAAAGACGGCGTGTGCGAAGTACGTCAGTCAGGAACTCCAGATCACCTCGGAGAAGTACGACGTCCCCTGCCTGGTCCAGTACATCAACTGCGAGGTGACCGACACCCAGTACCGGGTGCTGGCCCAGCTGGCAAACAAGTTCATCGAGCGCAACAAGCAGACCTTGCGCGAACAGATACAGGCGCTCCAGGAGATCCGCTCGGACGTCACGGAGGGGATGATCTCCATCAACGCGACGGAGTTCTCGAGCGTCGAGGCGATCTCCGAGCGCATCGACGACCTCAACGCCGAACTCGACGAGCGCCAGGAGGAGGTCCCCATGACGGGGTGGCCGACCGACCGGGTCTACCAGTACTTCTTCGACGCCGTCGACTACCAGGAGCGCGTGGTCGTCATCATGCTCGACGAGGTGGACAAGCTCGTCGAGAAGAGCGGGGACGACACCCTCTACAATCTCTCGCGCATGAACTCGGATCTGACGAACTCCCGGGTCTCTATCATGGGCATCTCGAACGACCTGAAGTTCACCGACTTCCTGGACCCTCGGGTGAAGTCGAGCCTCGGCGAGGAGGAAATCGTCTTCCCGCCGTACGACGCCAACCACCTCCAGGACATCCTGGAGCAGCGCGCGTCGATTGCATTCAAAGGCGATGCCCTGGGCGAGGGGGTCATCCCGCTGTGTTCGGCATTCGCCGCACAGGAACACGGCGACGCACGCCGGGCGCTGGACCTCCTCCGGACTGCCGGCGAACTGGCCGAGCGCTCGAAGTACGACCAGGTACGCCAGCAGCACGTCCGCAAGGCCCAGCAGAAGATCGAACTCGACCGCGTCGCGGAGGCGGTCCGGACCCTCCCGCCGCAGTCGAAGCTCATCCTCATGGCCATCATCCGCCTGGAGGAGCAGGGAACCGACTCGATCAACACGGGCGAGGTGTACAACACCTACAAGAAACTCTGCAAGCGCATCGACTTCGACGTCCTGACCCAGCGCCGCGTCACCGACCTCATTAGCGAACTCGACATGCTGGGCATCGTCAACGCGATCGTCGTCTCCAAGGGGAGATATGGCCGGACCAAGGAGATCAGCCTCTCGGTGCCCCAGGAGGAGACGATGGGCGTGCTGATGTCCGACTCCCGGTTCGAAGAACTCAGCGAACAGTTGGACTAGGCCTGCTTCGGCGTTCCATCCCGCCCTGTCTCGGCTTTTCGACACGTGTCTGACGCGCGTGCGACTCGTTTCGACTGGAGATCTGCGGATTTTCGGGCTGTATGGCTCGATGGCCGGCACTTGTGAAATTTTGGTTGTAGATCTTACAACTGCGGTTTCAGATCGTCAGACGGCCGTGCGACTGATTTCGGATGGAACACGGCTGTCGCGCCTGTCGAAAATTGGCCAGTCAGACGAACGTACGACGCTGATGGTAATGCAGTTGGCAAACGAGCAACTGGACTCTCAGAGCGTCTGACGGTCGTGCGACTGTTTTCGGGTGGAACTGTGTTTCTCGTGGATTCTGGACCTTCTGTCAGGATTCAGCAATAGAATGGCATCGCTGGAGGTCTCTACTCTTGGAAAAACGAGGGCCTGAAAGCCCTCGGCCCTTGGCTATCCAATTCGGTTGTTCCTACTGAGACCGCAACCGCGCAGCAGGGAAAGCCCTCGGCTCGCTGGCGGTCGCTCTGCCGGATATCCTCACTTCGTTCGGATAGTGCCGGCAGAGCGACTACAATGAACGCCACCGGGGAGGCCGGCTGAGCCGGCCTCCTATAACGTGACGGCGCAGCCGTCACGCGGGCCTCGCCCTTTCATCCACCAGGCACCGCACCGCAACCGCGAGCCACGACCCTCCCCAGCCGACTCCCTCGGTCACTCCGTTCCCTCGGTCGTCCCTCGCGTAAGGGCTCGGCCCCTCACTGACGTTCGGGAGCCGAGCCAGCGCGCCACAGCATCCGCCACAAATGTCCCCTGGTGGACTGAAAGGGCGAACCTCGCTGGCGTCGAAGTGGAGTCGCTGGACGACATATCTTCGCTCACTCCGTTCGCTCGATAGGGGTCGTCCAGCGACCGCCAGCGAGGTGAGGGATTTCAACGTAGTTGCGGCGGCGGTTGCAGTGATGAGAGCAGCTATTCGATTCCATTGCCAGCGAGGTGAGGGCTTTTGAAGTTGCTGTAATCGTGGTCTCGTCACGACCCGTACCCAAAATGGTACAATTCACTGCGTCTGCCCTCGGGACGCCAGCCGTCAGACGACACCAGCCATCGTTCGGCCCAAATTCAGACGAGCGGCTGACGCTGGCCGTCCCCTGGTTGTACCCCGAGCAACCGAGTTTGACCCCTCAGATCAAGAGAACTGGGACAATCGACTCTGGTCTCGCTTCAGGGCCGTCGCGTTGTACCCCATCTCACTCGTCAGGTGGGCCGCGAATTCGTCGGCAGATCCGTGCAGCGTGTAGACTTCCTCGGGGTCCACCGCTTCGACTAACCCACACAGTTCTGGGAAGTCACAGTGGTCCGAGAGTACGAACGTCTCGTCGTAGCCTCGGCCGAACTTGAAGCCGGCGTCGACCGCCCAGCCCGAGAATCCCGCAGTCACCGCACCGGTCTCCTCGACCAGCGACTCCACCCAGGCGAATCTGCCCGTCTGACTCGGCAGGACCAGCGCGTCACCTGGCCCAAGCTCCACGTCCTCGTCCCAGGCCATCCCCGGAAACTCCACGTCGAGGTACCCCTCGATCACCGAATCGATCTCCCGAATCGCGTCCGAGGCGAAGACCCGGTCGCGGTCCGACTCGCCCAGGAGGTACTCGACTTCCTGGGCCCGTCCCAGGGCGTAGCCGAAGCAGATGACCGGCACGTCGGCGTTCACCGCCAGCCAGTCCTCGAAGTTGGCCCGCTCCTCGGAGAGCGGCGGGAACTCGTAGTCCGGAGTGCCGTAGGTCGACTCGACGATCAGGACGTCGGCAGACGGTGGGTCGAACCCCTCCAGGTAGAGGCGGTCCCGGGTGTTGACGTCGCCTGTGTAGAGGTAGGTTCGGTCTCCTTCGACGAGGGCTGCACTCGAACCAGGGACGTGGCCAGCGTCGAGGAGGTCGATGGCGGGATGGTCGACGACCGGCGGCGTGTCGGCGTCCCGGCGCACTGCGGCGAGGTCCCGCGTCAGTTCCGAACAGACCATCTCTTCGGGTGGCGTCGTGTAGAGGTGGTCGGCGTGAGCGTGGCTGTGGACGGCGACGTCGCCGTCGGGATTCGAAGCGTCGGCGACCACGGTCTCGCCACTCGCCAACTCGATCGTCAGCCCGTCGCCGTAGTCGATGCGTTCGGTCACGGTAGTTCAGTGCTGGTCTTCGTAGAGGTCCGCTACCCGATCGGCGGTGTCGACGTCGTCCAGCCCGAGGTCGTCCCGGAAGCGGAGGAAGCGCGGGAATCGCAGGGCGTATCCCGACTCGTATTCCGGTGACTCCTGGATCTCCTCGTACTCCACCTCGATGACCTCCTGGGCTTCGAAGACGACTTCGCGGCCGTCCTCCTCGACGATGGTGGGTTCGAGGCGTTCGGTCATCTCGGCCAGTTCCTCGTCGGTGAAGCCCGTCGACAGACGGCCGACCGTCAGGAAGTCATCCGTTTCGGGGTCGCGACAGCCCAGGAAGAGCCGGCCGAGGTTGTTGCTCCGCCGGCCCTCGCTCCACTTTGCCTTGACGACGGTGAGGTCTAAGGGTTCCATCGTCGGCTTGACCTTGACCATGTATCCAACTCGGTTACCGGGCTGGTAGGCCGCGCCCAGGTTTTTCAGCATCAGCCCCTCCTGGCCGGCCTCCAGGGCGTTGGCGTAGAACGACTGGGCCACGTCGGGGTCCGCAGTCGTCCGATTGGCCATCCGCTGGAAGTACTTCGCCTCGGGATCGAGGATGGAGTCGAGCGCGGCGAGGCGGTCCTCCAGGGGCGCTGCGAGGTACGTCTCGCCGTCGAGATAGAGGAGGTCGAACAGGTGAACCCCGACAGGAATCTCCTCGACCATCCGGTCGATTTCGTACTTGCGCTTGATGCGCTGGGAGAGGTCCTGGAACGGCCGGGGTTCGCCCGTCTCGGCGTCGTAGGCCAATACCTCGCCCTCGACGATGCACTCCTCGGCGGTGATGCAGTCGTGGACCCGCTCGACGACGTCGGGGAACTGCTCGGTGACGTCCTCCAGCCGGCGGGTGAATACTGTGACGTCGTCGCCCTGCTTGTGGATCTGGATGCGAAAGCCGTCGAGTTTGTACTCCAGCAGGGCGTCACCCCAGGGCTGGTCGGCGTCTTCGGGGACGGCGTCGCCAGCGACGGTTTCGAACGCGTCCTCCAGCCCGTCGGCTTTCTTCGCCAGCATGACCCGCAGCGGGCGGAACAGTTCGACGTCGAGGTCGTTCAGGCCCGAAACCCCGTCGTCGCGGGCCGTCTCGGCCACTTCGCGGTAGTCGTTGGTCACCTGGAAGGCCCGTTCGACGGCCTCGACGGCTGTCTCGAACTCCTCTTCACCCTCTTCGCCCTCTTCGCCCTCTTCGCCCTCTTCGCTCTCCTCAGCTTCGTCTTCGACTACGTCGTCTTCGCGGTCGGCGAGGAATGCCTGGGCGATGGCGTCCCGAATGGTGCCCTCGCCGACGCCCAATCGGAGGTGACCCAGCACCGTCCTGACGACGTACTTGGCCTCGTCGGGGTCGGCGTCGGCGATGAGGCCCGCGATGGCGTCGATGCGCCGGTCCTGACTCCCTTTGCCTTCGTAGGTAGCAATCTCCTGGAGTTTGTCGTGGACCTCGCGGACGGTCAGGTCCTCGGAGAAGAGCGTCTGCTGGCGTTCGTTCGCGACGGCCCAGGCTGCGGCGCTACCGAGGTCGCCCGTCTCGCGCCACTGTGCCTCGACGTCGTCTTCGTCGACACCGGTCGCTCTGACGATAGCTTCTTTCGTGAGATTCGAGGAGAGACCGAGTTCGTGGGGTTTCCAGGCCGCAAACGGTTCTCCCCGGATCAGTTTGACCAGCAGCGGGAGGTGTTCCGCGTCCGCGTCGGCAAAGGCCTCGGCCACGATGTCCGTGAGTTCGAGGTTGGCCTCCGTGGCGTCGAGGCGCTCGTAGACCGCGACCAGGTCGGCGTACTCCATTGGCAGTATCTACCGAGCGAGAGGGAAAAGCTGTGCGGGATGCCACTCGTCCCGGTCATCACACAAGATACTTGCCATCTGATTGTCACGGCCGAGGCATGCGTTTCCAGAGGTTGGCGGGGATCGTCAGAACCGTTGCTACCCGGCCAGCGTATCAGGCTGCCATCGTCAACGGCTGTGCGGCCGGTTCGCTGCTGTTACTCTCGGTGTGGCTCATGGTTCGAACGGCGAATCGCTGCTGTTACGAGGTACCGATCGGCAGCTATTACCTCATGGCAGCGGCGGTCGTGACTCTCGTCGCAGCGGTAGCACTCGTCAAGGCCGTATTCGACTACGCTTCGTACGGATCGCGCTCCGGAATTTCTCGTCCTCTCGCCCTTACAGCAGGTCGAATTGGCGGCGGGCTCGTACTCGTCGCCGTTCCTTTGGCTTTCGTAACGCCAGACCTCTCGGTTCTGGTCCTCGTCGCAGGTCTCGTCGGTAGTCTCGCTGGGGCGGCTCGCGTCCGTCGGTAATGGTGCTGCTACCTTCAA
The DNA here is from genome assembly GCA_964523745.1 of uncultured Halobacteriales archaeon. GTDB lineage: Archaea > Halobacteriota > Halobacteria > Halobacteriales > Haloarculaceae > CAZGAX01. Next base: position 20,653 of record CAZGAX010000024.1, read on the forward strand.
TCGGTCGTCCCAGTGGCGACGGCCGGCCCGTTCTCGTCCGTCGCCGTCGCCCCTCCACTGAACCCGACGGCCAGCATCTCGGCGTCTATCTCGGCAGCGGCCGGTAGCGACCGGAGTTGCGGCCGGAGCACGACGTAGATACCGAAGACGAAGTTCCCGATCGCCCAGCCGAAGATGACCGTCCTGCTGCCGAAGGCGCTGGCCACGGGACCGCCGACGGCGGACCCAACCGGCACGGCGACGGTGGCGGCGCTCGTGACGAGCGAGGAGACGCGACCGAGGAGGTCGTTGTCCACCGCCGACTGGAGGGCCGTCCAAAACAGGACGTTGAAGGTCCCGATGGGGACGAACGCCAGGAAGAACAGGCCGAGCGTGGCGGGGAACCAGGGGGTGACGAGGGCAACGGTCATGAGGAGGCCGGCGACGACGTTGGCGCCGACGAGGATTCGGCCAAGCGGCCGGTCCTCGACGTAGGAGGCACCGAGCGTGCCGGCCAGCGAGCCCCCGGCGTACGCCGCCATCAGCAGGCCGTAGGTGCTGGCACCGCCGAGCGTGGCAGCGAAGGCCGGCATCACGCCGAACATCGCCCCGGCGCTGAAGTTCACCACGACGACGCCGATCAGCAGGACGGTCAACAGCGAGCCACGGATGTAGGTGAAGCCGTCGCGGAGTTCGCCGAGGTAATCTGTCTGGGCCTCGTCGGCTGGGTCCTCGGCATCTGCTGACTCGCCGTCGGCGGTGTCGGTGTTGTCATCGGTGTCGTCGGCTGACACAGCCTCCTGGCTTTCGGTCGGGCTCGTGTCGGCAACCGTGACGCCGAGGAACAACACGAGCGCCAGACCGAACGTCATCGAATCGACGACGAACAGCGTCACGGCGCCGACGAGGGCGATGAGGACACCGCTCGCGGCGTTGAACACCAGGTCGGCGCCCTGGTAGGCCGCCGACAGGAGCGAATTCGCCTTCGCGAGGTTGTCGTCGGCGACGAGCTGCGGGAGGGCCGCGGTCTGTGCGGGGTAGACGAACTGGTTCACGAGGGTCACCAGCGGCAGGACAGCGAGGATGACCCAGACCGAGAGGTTGCCCGTCCAGGCCGCCAGGGGGACCGTCAGGACCAGGAGCCCGTTGATCAGTTGGGTGCTGACGAGGACGCGGCGAAGCGCCCAGCGGTCGACGAGCGGTCCGGTCAGGAACGTTAGCGCCGACGGCGCCCGCACCAGGAAACCGGCGATGCCCGTGTACACCGGCGACCCCGTGAGTTCGAACACGAGCCACATCGCCGCGATGTAGTAGAGGCTGTCGCCGGCGTTCGTGACCAGCCGTCCCGCGAACAGGTTGAGAAACGACCGGTTGTGCCGCAGGTCGCCGAACACCGTCGGCATCCGTGACCGGACGTCGACCATGCATCGAGTCGCGCCTGCAACCCTGGTAAATGTTCGCTGAAAGACATTTCTGTAGCTGGAAGAATAGAAATACAGTTCAGTACGCGAGCAGACAGGAATCCGGTCAGTGTCGGTACTCGTCGACCAGCGCCATTTCCTCGTCGAACTCGAGGACGAGCGTCTCGTCGTCGAGCGCCATCGGCACCGAGACGACGAGCGGGTCCGTCGATTCGACGGCCGTTACGCCCATCTGGAGCCAGTCGAGGTCGGCCATCGGAGTCTTGCGCACGTCCACGCCGTGGTCGTAGTGAAAGCCCATCGCTGCAGGGTGAAGGACTGCGATTCCGGGGACCAGCGCGTGGTATTCGACGCCGCACCTGGAACACCGCTGGTGCACGGCCGCTTCCACCGGAAGGTCGTCCAGCCACCGGGGGGTTTCCGGGCCCGTCGCCAGGACGAGTTGGTCTTCGACGGGGCCATCACACCGGTGACAGAAGCCGTACTCGACGCTGGAGACGCGCCGCTTCACCCACCGGTCGACGAGTCCGTGGAGGTCCGCGGTCGCACACCCTTCCAGCACTCTGGGCGGAATATCGACGCTGTTCAGGCGCTGGCCACAGTCCATGCAGGTCATGTTGGCCCCGCCCTTTTCCAGGTGGGTCGCGAGGGTCCCGCCACACCGGAAACACTCCGCCTCGGAGGGAACCTCCTTCCCCTCGAGGTCGGACGTGAAACTGCCGGAGACGACAGCGCCGACGACCCGCCGGCCGGCCGCCGTGAGTTCGTACCCCTCTTCGCCCTTCCGGACGAACTGCCCGTCGAGTTTCTGCAGGTGGTAGTTGAACCGGCCCGAGTCGTCGACGCCGACCCGTTCGCGCAACTCACCGTGTGCCAGCGGCCCCTGTTCGTCGAGAACCCTGACCGTTTGCATCCGCACCTCGTGGGCCAGGCACTCGAAGGACTCCTCGGGGGTGAGTTGTTCGACGACGACCGCGTCGTCCGTCTGCCCCGTCATGGGGCGCGGTAGGACCAGCGTCGACATAATTCACCCGCCGTCGGTTCCCGACACTTCGGCCGTGTCGGTCCCTGGCTCACGAGAAAGCCGATAGCTCGTAGTTCTCCGTGCCGCCGAGGTACCGCCGAATATCGACCCGGTCCCAGCCCAGCGGCGCCGTGACGCTCTCGCAGGCCCGGACCAGCAGGGTGGCGTAGAAGTCGGCGTCGTAGTCGGGTACGTCCTCGAAGTGCAGTCGAACTCGCTCTCGGCCGTCGGCGTCGTCGTCGACCACGACGAACCGAACGTCCTGGCCGGGGCTGCGGTCGACGCCGTGGAGGCGGTGGCGCTGGAGTGCCGCCACCGTCCGCGTCCGCTGGCTGTACTCGGCGAGGGACTTCGAGACGCGCTTGCAGATGACCAGGTCGTCGGGGTCGACCTGCCGGGCGCGAAGCTTGCCGATGGCCTCCCGGAGGTGGTCGCAGACTGCCTGTGGGTCCCGGGTTTCGTCGAGCACCGCCAGGAGGTCGCGCTGGACGGCCGCGACGAAAGCCGGGGTCGAGCGCTGGCGGGCCTCGATGCCCCGGACCTTGAACTCGCCGTCTGTCTGCCTGCCGAAGTACCGGTTGAGCGCTCCGCCGTCCGCGCTACTGTTGGGCACGAACGCCACCCAGTCGTAGTGTGCCTGGCGGACCAGGGAGATGCCGACCTCCGCCGAGACAGCGTCCGTGACGGCTTCGATCGGTGCGGCGTCATCCGCGTTGGGGGTGAGCCAGAGGCTGTCGACGATGCCGTGGATGAGATGCCAGCCCCGTTCTTCGGCGGCCTCCTTCGCGCCGAGAAGGATGTCTCGCGCGACGGCGTTGATCGCCTCGTGGCACTCGATGCGTCCGAACTTGCTGTTGCGATACCCCTGGTAGCCGAAACACGACACGAGGATCCACTTCAGCGCGCTGGAGATGGCCTTCAGATCCTCCGCCGCCTTCGTCAGGTCGACGGTCTGATTAGTTCCCTCGTGGGAACCTTCTGTCGCCGGTAAGCTTCCTTCGTAGGAATCGCTATCCCTGGCGGCCAGTTCGTCCTTGATCGCGCCGCGGTGGTCGACGAGCCGCTGCAGCACGTCGGGTAGAAAGCCGTCTTCCTCGCAGACGTTGTAGTCCAGTTCCGGTATTTTCGTGCGGTCCGGGTGGCAGTCACAGAGGATAGTGTCGGGACTGATGTTCCACTCGCAGATGATCCGCGGATAGAGGGAGGCGAAGTCCACCTCGTAGACGTCCTCGTGGAGGCCGACCTCGGGCTGGTAGGTGAGGCCGCCACAGTCGGCAGCCTGGAGCGTCTGCAGGTCCTTGAACTCCTCCGGTCGCCACTTGTTCCAGGGGATCAGCACGTCCCGCTCGACGGCCTCGCGGATCTGGATCGCCGTCAGAATGTTGCCGATGCTGGCCCAGCCGACCTCCTGGGCCGGCTTGTGGGAGCGTTCGACGAGGTAGACCAGCCCGCTGACGTTCGAGTGGTGCCACATGAAGCTGTTCGACCGGTCCAGGATTACTCGGCCGGGGACGTCGTACCGGGCCGGCGAGTGGCCCACCCGACCGTAGCTCTCGTAGGTGCTCTCCCCGGCGAGCTGGTCGAATCCTGGCAGTCGCCCCAGTTGCAGGTCGACGTCGTGGCGCTCGGCGGCCTGGCTCAGGAACGGCACCAGGTCAGCCGTCCGCAGGACGAGCACGTCGGGGTCCTCGCGGTCGAGCCGGCGGTCGACCGCTTCGAGGACGCTCGCCGGGTCGTCGCCGACGCACTCTCCCGCTACCTCGACCGCCGCGATGTCGCCGTCAGCCAGCGCCTTCTCGGAGATGTCGATGCGAAGCCGGGATAGTTCTCTCGAAGGCACTGGGCTGGTGTCGGTTTCGAGGGCGTAGCGGAACTGCGGCGCGAGGTCGACGTTGAACAGCCGGTAGGTGCCCGGCGCGGCCAGGGCCCGTTCGTGGTCGTGTTTGCATTCCCTGGCGAGCGGCGTCACGTCGGCCAGGCGCTCGACGTCGACCCGGAGAACCCGGGAGCGTTCGTCGGCGTCGAGTTCGCAGTACTTCCGTTCGACGGTCGTCTCGACGACCTTGGGGTCGCTGGCGAGGCGGTCGGCCAGCGGGTCGAACTGGCCGGCGGGCGGCCGGACGTAGAGCGTGGGGCGGTAGTCCTCGACTTCCTCGTACCGGGCCCCGTCCGGCGTGGCGTGCCACTCCCTGACCGTCGAGCCGTCGAACTCGAACGTGAACGGCATCGCTACGGTCCGTCGGACGGCCCGGATTCGAGTTTCTGGACCCGGTCTTCGAGGCTTCGGATCTGGCGTTTCTGGGCCAGCAGCATCGAGACGAGGATGGGGAACATCGGCTCGCGGGCGTTCTGGAGGCCGGCGGCGTCGGCGTAGGTGGTGGCGTCCTCGAACAGCGCGTCGAAGGCCGGCTTGTGGGCGGCGCGCAGCCCCCGCCGGTAGCTGTTCCAGTCCTGGCGACGCTGGCGCAGCAGGTCGCGAAACGTGGGGTTAGTTCGTCCCATGGGTCCCTCCCGTGTGGTTGGCTCGACTCGTTGGTTGCGTCGGCGTCATGGAGTCGGGACTGGGACGGCTGGCGAGGTAAGGGCCGGCCAGTGCCGGGCCGGAAGTGAAAGTAGGTCAGTCGGCGAGGCCGCACTCGGCGAGGAGCGCTTCGGGATCGACGAGCAGACCCGATCCACAGTGGACGGCACAGCCGTCCACGACGTGAACGTCGGCCGACCGCACCCGCCGGACGGCGTCGACGTTGATCGCCTCGACCTCCTCTTCGTCGAGACCGTCGCCGTCGCCGACGAGACGCTCGGCGTGGAGCCAGGTGCCCTCGCTCGGCCGGACGACGAAGGCGTAGTTGGCGACGGTGCCGTCGTCGAAGTGGACGGCGACGCCGTTGCGCTGGTCGGTGGGAGTGGCCGTCGCGTCGGCGTCACCTGTTCCAGTGTCGGCCGACTGGACGTCGACGGGCTGGGCGTTCCCGCTGGCATCGTCCGATTCAGCGCCGTCGTCCGCCTCGGCCGGGTCGTCGCCCTCGGGGCGGACGTCGACGGACATTACCGACGCACCTCGCCGGCAGTCATGGCTGGCCACCCGTGACGGTGGTCGGCGGGTCGGCGGGCAGTTCGCGCAGCTCGGTGAGGTGCTCGTCACAGAGGTGGACGGTGTCGTCGGTGACGCGGTAGTCGACGGAGGTGCGGACGGCGTCGCCCTCCCGACTGGTCTGGGGCAGCCACTTCGCCAGGGCGTAGTGGCCGTCCCGCTCGCAGAAGGCACAGCCGTCGGCGTCGCTCTCGCGGATCTCGAGCCGGTGACCGAAGTGGTCCAGCTCGCAGTTCCGACAGAGCGCGCCGACGGTCGTGCCGCTAAGGACGTCGACCACGGCCCGGTTGTACCCGGCCTGCTGGTGGCATACGAGGCAATCCATGTTCCCTCCCACGGGGGTTGTGTATCCACCTAGACATACCAGACGCAGAACTTAAAACTTTGTACACCGGGGATGTAGCCCAGTAGGGAGTCTCTACCACGCCGCCGTCCCCCGACGTTACTAGAGAGTGGGACTATAATTTTCCTAGAAATACTAGATCCTAGTTCGTCTGCTGGGGGAAGTGGGAAGAAGGGGGAGGAGGGAGTGCTCACTTCCGTGGTAGGTCACCGAACGTAGTGTTGGGTGGTGAACTCCCGCCAGTGGCGGACGCCCCAGATGATGAGGCCAGTCGAGACGAGGCCGGCCGCGAGGAAGTACGGCAGGAGGTTGTTCAGTACCCTGCCGGGCTTGTCGTAGGTGAAGTACAGTCCCTCGATGCCCAGCGAAATGACGACGAACGCGACGATGGCGACGGCACCGCTCGTCGAGATAATCTCGCTGCCGTCCTCGAGTTTGATCTCCAGAGTCACGAGAAGGCCCGTGAAAACCAGGGCCGCCAGGAGGACGTAGTAGGGGATGCGCCCCGAGATGCCGGTCGCTTCGCCGGACGTCAGCGCCAGGACGCCGACGATGCTACTGGTGATGAGCAGCGTCGAGACGCTGATGAGGGCGACGACCGTGCCGACGAGCTTCCGGTCCACGTGAGTGGTGGCCGGGTGCGTGGGAAATGAATGTTTCTACTGGGGAAGTTCGACCGAAGGGAGAACCTCCGGCAAAGCGAGCGGGGAACGAAGTGACCCGCGAGCCCAAGTGGAGTCGCTCTGGCGGCGCTATCTGAACGAGCGAAGCGAGTGAAGATATCCGCCAGAGCGACCGCCAGCGAGGCGAGGGCTTTCTTCGCCGTTGCGGTGGCGGTGTAGCCGCCTCACCTCACACGACGTAGACCAGCGCCAGCGCGAGCAGGACGATAAACAGGAGGACGATGGCGAGCCAGCCGGCCACGACGACGTCCTCGTCGTCGAGGGCAGTCCGGGTCCGGACGGTGCTGACGCCCGACGCGATCCGACGCTGCACGGCGGCCAGCCCCCGACCGATCTTGGTCCGAGTCCGACCGGCGAGGTAGAACAGCATCTGGGCGAACTCCAGGACGATGCCCTCGCTGCTCGACGGCGGCGCGGTCTGCCCGCCGGAGGGACCGTTGGGCCCACGGTTCCGGTTGTTCTTGCCCGGCGAATTCCGACTGCGCTGGCGGATGACCTCGGCCTCCTTGACCTCCGACCGGTCCAGGGCGTCGCCGTCCTCGACAGTCTGGACGGGCTGGCTGTCCTCCCCGGCCTCCGGCGGCGCTTCGGGGGACGGCGCGGCCGGCTCCATCTCGCCGGCCGGTTCGTCCACGGCGTCGGCTTCAGCTTCGGCGTCGACGGCATCGTCGAGTTCGGCCTGTTCGTCGTCTGCGTCCGTCCCGTCCTCGATTGCGACGGTCTCGGCCGGCTGGCTGCCCTCGTCACCGTCGTCCTCGTTTGCCTCCGCGTCCTCGTCGGCGGCCGCGTCGTCCGACTCCACCTCGTCGGGTGCCTCCTCGTCGTCGAGGTCGCCGTAGTCGACGTTGCGGCGGCGCTCGTCGAAGCGCTTGAGCCAGGCGGGATTCACCGGAATGAGTTCGGGCGGGTCCCACTCCTCGAAGCCCGGCGTTGCACCCGCGTCGTAGGTGGACTTCTTGCGCATCTGGACCTGGGTGGTCTGGTCGTTCCAGTCGGCCATCAGCAGAGCTTCGCCGGGGTCTAAGTCCTCGACGGTGTCGGCGGCGTCGTTGCCCAGGATGGTGCTTACGACGTCGGTGTCGTTCTTCCAGGTCAGGCGGTGCCAGACGATCCAGTCACACTGGGTGATGAAGTCCTTGTCCACCGAGGCCGGACGCTGGGAGACGCCCAGGAATCCCAGGCCGTGCTTTCGGCCCCGTTTCGCGACCTGGATGAGCATCTCGCCCATGTCCGAGAGCCCGCCGGTCTCCGGGATGTACTCGTGGACCTCCTCGACGATGAGGAGGAAGGGCTCTTTGAGCGTCTTCTCGCGGTGGAACAGCTCGCGGATGACTCTGTGGGTGATCTCCTGGGCGTCCTCGCTGTGGAGGAATCCGGAGATGTCGAGGATGATGGGGACGTGTTCGACCAGCGCGAGGTCGACGATGGTCTCGGCGTCCGTCGAGGTGACGCGGACGTCACACTGCTCGCCGTTGCCGAGGTGGAGGATGCTGTAGTGTTCCTTGAGCCCCCAGTACTCCCCGTCCGTGTCGATGATCAGGAGCGGCTGGTTCCGGTCGAGTATCTCCTCGACGAGGACGTTGACCGTGTTGGACTTCCCGCTGCCGGACTTGCCAGTGACGAAGCCCCGCCCGGTCAGGATGTCGACCATGGGCAGGCTGACGTCGTCCTCTTCGGAGACCGCGAGCCGCTCGTCGCTCATTCGGTTCCCTCCTTGGTCGGTACGGCTTAAATGCTTCGTGGGTCGGCCCGACCGCCGGAGGGCCCGGTGACGATGCGTTTCTGCGGGTTTTATGGTCGGCCTACGCCCAGTTTCGACTATGCTACGGATCGGTGCCCACGTCTCCATCAGCGGCGGCGTCCCCAACGCCGTCGACGAACAGGTCGAACTCGGCGGCAACGCCGGCCAGATATTCGTCGGCTCCCCGCGCACCTGGTCGGTCTCCGACGTCGACCCCGACGAAGCGAGCGAGTTTCGGGACGCATCCGCCGACGCCGACGTCGGCCCCTGGATCGTCCACGGGACGTACCTGATCAACTTCGCCACTCCCAAGGACGACCTTGCCGACAAGTCCGTCGACTGCGTCCAGGCCGAACTCGACGCCAGCGCGGCCCTCGGCATCCCCTACTACGTCTTCCACCCCGGCGCCCACACCGGCGCCGGCGTCGACACCGGCCTTGAGAACGTCGCCGACCGCATCTCCCGGCTGGACATCCCCGAGGAGACGACGCTCCTGCTCGAAAACACGGCCGGCAAGGGAACCACGCTCGGCAAGGAGATGGAACACCTAGAACGCATGGTCGAAGCCTCCGATTACGGCTACGACGACGTCGGCGTCTGCCTGGACTCCTGTCACCTCTGGGCGGCGGGCTACGACTTCACGACCGACGACGACCTGGACGACCTCGTCGACGAAATCGAGGACACCTTCGGCCTCGAGAACCTCCACTACCTCCACCTCAACGACTCCAAACATCCCCTCGGTTCGGAAAAAGACGAGCACCAGCACATCGGTGAGGGTGAAATCGGCGATCAGCCCTTCGAGACCCTGATCAACCACGACGCGCTCCGCGACCTCCCGATGGTCCTCGAAACCCCGGTCGACGACAAGGGCTACGAGTGGAACATCGACAAGATCCGCTCGCTCCGGAACTGACCCCGAATTTGGTTGGTTATTAACTTTTTACTAGCGGTACTGACACCCTCGTTCGAACGAATTTTCCGGCATACTCTCCGTATCGAGCCCATTCATCGGTTTGTATGACGTTCGGTATCGGAATTATTAGAAGTATCCCTGCTGCCGTGTATGACGATCGTCATACGCCCGGCTGACGCACGTCTGACGACGGGACGCTCGCAGAAGTATCAGAGTTACTAGATATGGTTCGAGTGTCGTCCAGAAGCGTCGTCGTGGTTCGTCAGCGCCTGTCCGGCGGCGCTCGTGGTCCCTGCTGGGTGCCGTCCTGGTGGCCGACGCCGGTCCCGTCGCGGTCGGTCACCAGGGAGTGAAAGTGCTCGTCACACAGCCCCACGTCGGCGACCGACTCCACACCGCCGTCGGCAAAGATCACCTCGCTATCTACCGGTTTCTCCGGCGTTCGGAGGACGAACGAGGCGTCTCGCTCGCAGACCGCACATCCCGTCTCGCGCTGCCAGGCCGGGTCGGTGATGGTCCAGCCGAACCGCCGGCGGAGGCACAGCTCACAGCAGTGGCCGACCCGGCGGTCGGCCACGACGTCCACCGCTTCGCGCACCCTGGTCGTCGACCTGGTGCAGGCGAGACACTCCATCGTTTCTAGTTCCTGTCAATCGTCTCGGCGACGCTCGTGACCCGAAAAATCCACCCGGCCTCGCATAAGTCTACGGACCTCCCCGGAAGTAATCGTTAATAACAGGTGTTATATGCTATCGAACCGATGGACGTGGAAGCGATCTGGAATCGAAATCGTCGTAAACGACGAAGAACGGGATACTGTTCACTTTCCGGAGAGGTTACCTCGACTCCGCCCTCGATACTCGGCGCGAGCGGTACCACGTCGGCGCTCGATTCTTCGAAATCGCCAGAGGACGGCGGATTTGGGTCGAATATCCCGGCCTCACTGGCTGCGGGCGGCGATTTCGAGGGGGACCGCGTCGGGTTCGACCGGCGCGGGGTGGGCGGCCCGCCGTGGTGCGTCGACGGCACCGAACAGGTCGACCCAGTAAGGGATTGTGGTTTGCCAGTAGCCGTCCTCGACGTAGACCGTCGTCTCGAAGTCCTCGGCGGCGTAGCGCAGCCCCATCCGGGTCTGGACGCACTCGACGACGCTGGCAGCGTCGGCGACGGCCGGTGGGAGCGCTGCGCCGGAGGCGTCGGTGGTGACGAGCACCGGGAAGCCGTGAGTCTTCCCGACCTCGCCCAGCACGGTTGCCGTCGCGGCGTAGAGGTCGTCCTGCTCGTAGTCGGGCACGTCGTCGTCCTCGTAGAGCGACCCGACGTTCGGCGCGACGACCATGGCGGTGCGGGGCGAGGCGGTGCGGACGACCTGCCTGGCGAGGCTGTGGTGCTGGTAGGCGGTGAACGCCCGGGCCACCTGGATGCCGTCGAGCAGGCTGTGGTGCGGGGCGAGTTCGTACAGCGGGTAGGTGGCGGCGACGTTGCGGACGTCGAGCCAGTAGACCGGTCCCTCGCGGTCCCGGAGTTCGTTCACGACGAGACGGTGGAGCGCCGTCGAGCGTGGGTGGGGACTCCGGAGGTGGGTGAGTCCCGGGTCGAGGCTGGGGAGTGCGTCCTGGGTCATGGCTGTACGTTTTTCGCGGTGCAGGATAAGCCGAACCGCGCTCGTTCCGTTACGGCCAATACGGTTTCTGCGAGTCTGGCGATCGAGTTCGAAGAGTTGCTACCGCAACGTCGGGAAAGCCCTCGGCCCGCTGGCGGTCGGAGAATCGGATATCCTCGCTCCCGTCGGTGGCTCGGATAGGGCCGATTCTCCGACTAGATAAACGCCAGACGGGCCTCACGGGTCGCTTCGCTCTCACGGCCTCCGGCCGTTCGAGCAGGCGGTGGCCTCCCTTCGGTCGGCCACCCGCTCCCCGTTCGGCCATTCGGTGGCTCTCCCTCCGGTCGAGCCACCCGGGCCTCGCCCTTTCAATCCGCCAGGACCGCACCGCCACCGCAGCCACGACCCTCCCCAGCCGACTCCCTCGCGCCGACGGCTCGACCGCCTCACTGGCTCACGGCTTCGCCGTTCGCCG
>CAZGAX010000025.1:0-31869 GCA_964523745.1 uncultured Halobacteriales archaeon
CTGATTCGTCCACGAAGCGGTCGACGACGAGTAGTCGAGCCGGTCCCAGACCGAGCTCAGACGTCCGCCGACAACCGGTCACTGACGTGACCGATCCCTCGCTTGACGGCGACGTTCGAGAGGAGGGTGCAGGCGAAGTACCAGACCATCCAGAGGCGCATCGGTCCCACGACCCGTGCCGTCCAGGATAGCCGGTCGACGACGGGGATCAGCGGAGCTGCGTGGACCAGCGCACTGCCCGGCGAGACCACGAGCCAGGACAGCCAGAGGAACACCGGCACCGTGACGAGCATCGTCCAGGCCATCGGCCGGAGCATCCGTGTAAACTGGCCGAACTGGGCTTTCGTCAGGTCCAACTGCTCGGCCTCGAGACGCTCGACGGCGGCTTCGTCGCCGCGGTCCCTGGCGGCCTCGAGACGCCGCTGGACCTGTTTCAGCCGTTCTTTCTGGCGGTCGATCCGGTCCTGGTCGAGCAGCTGGCGGCGGACGACCGTCGAGACGGTCGCCGTCCCGAGTGCGAGGAGCAACACGAGGATCGGGAACGGGACTACCGCAGCTACGGGGCCGAGGACGGCGTCCAGTGCAGCGACGACTGGCGCCTGGACCGCGTCGACCTGGTAGCCGCTCATCAGGACCAGGGCACCGACGCCTGCGGCCTTGTCCACAGTTCGCCAGCCGCCTTCGGTATCGTCCGTGGTCTTCGTCGGAGGCTGTGCGGTGATTTCGATACCGGCATCGTCGAGAGCACGCCGGACGGCGGGCAGGTCGTTGACGACGAACGCGTCGCCGGCTTCGATGAGGATGTCACTCGCGACGAGACGGCCCCACGTCTCCGGCGCCATCGCGTCGCTCACCCGGTCCCAGGTGACGGTGCCGTCGCCGGCGTCGGCCCTGGCGAGCACCGTCGCGAGCCCCGCTGCCGTCGAGTCCGTCTCGACGAGCGCTTCGAGGGAGGTCGCTGCCATGCCTCGGAGTTCGTGATAGCGTCGAATAAAGTCTGGCGATCACACATCCCAGGGCGGATCCGGTCCGACAGTACAGCCAGTCACGTTCGCTGAACGACCGGTCCAAGTGGGGTTCTGGCGGCGGCCGCTTATAAGTTGAACCGTCAGCCACTATATCAAATCGAGAACGTAGCAGGAAATTCGACCTGGAATCTGCGGTCGTCGTGGCTGGCAGCGTTGGCAAGACGGCGCCAGTGGTGCCGGATCCCGGACGAATTTTGTCATTCAAACCGAACTCCTCGAGGGCTATACCGAGCCGGGGAAGACGACCGCCACGACGCAATTCGACCGAAATCGAGCGTGTTACGAACACCTCTCGCTATGCCGGTCGATGAACCTGATCGAGACGTGGCCACAGGTGAAAGGCGCGACGGCCGACCAGGAACGGGCTGCCGAGGTAGCGATTCGGTCCAGGCTGGAGGCCCACCGCTGACGCGGCGGCAGGTACGTCTTCCGGCCAGAAGCGGGGGCAGTACTCCCCCCTACCGCGGTCGAACTGCCGTGAGCACCGCGATTTTGGCCGAACGTTCTGGAGCGAGCGACAATTGGAGGCGACGGGCTTCGTCGGGCCCACCCGTTCGAGACAGAATTCGACCGGTCGCAGTGGATTTGGTATCGCGTTGTGCGGTGTACAGCGGCAGACGGCTGTCGGACGCGATGTCAAAATTTTGACCTCCCTCGGGTCATCGACCGAGAGCGCGGTCTGAAAGGGCCAGACCCGTACTATCCCACCAGAGGGTAGCTCGACCGGCTTACGACGGGCGATGCCCGGGTACTCGCTCGAAACGCGGTTGGCGACCGTCGAGTGACGAAATACCTGGTATGCGGTCCAGGCCGCAGATCGCCGGCCGCGATAGACCAGTTGTCGAACCGCCGGGCAACAGTCCCAGGAGGCCCCACAGGCACAGTTCGTCGAACGGTTCGGATTTCGGCACGTCTGGAACAGTCTTCTGTCCAGACAGGTTTGCCCACGTGCTGAACCCCTGGTCGCTATACGAAATCGGCCGCGGCAGACGGTTCGACCGGTGACCAACAGGTGACCAAATTTATACCACATCGGTATAATGAGGGGAGCATGGAGTTAGACGACCTGACGACGGGCGAGAAAGTAGGCCTCGGCGGCGGCGTGCTGGCAGTGGTCGGCGCGTTCCTCCCCTGGGCGTCGGTCATGAATCAGTCCATCAGCGGTCTCGACGGCGACGGCGTCCTTACGCTGGTGTTCGGCGTCGCAGCCGGCGGTCTGATCCTCATGCGTGACTGGGAGCAAATGGACCAGGTCGGCGTCGGCGTCCTGGGCCTGCTTACCCTGGTGATCGGTGGCATGAGCTACAGCGACATCGATTCGCTGGCGAGCTTAGGCGGCTCCGGAACGGGACTCTCGATATCGATCAGCCCAGGCATCGGCCTGTACCTGACGCTACTCGCGGGTATCCTGATGCTCGCTGCCGCCGCGATGGGATACAGTAACTCCCAGGGGTCCGGCCAACCGACGAGCCAACTCGGTAACTGACCCGCCGCTTACTGCGGGCGGCCAAATCGAACAGTAAGTTAACTAATTCGCCTATCTGCTAACTTATTTGGTCCTGGCACGCTCAGTAGTTCAGCATGGACCCAGCGGACTTCGCGGACGGCCCGGGGCAAATCGACGACTACGACGGGCTACCGTGCTATCGCCCGCCGAATCTACCCCCCGAACTACGCTACACCGAGGATCTGCTGGCGGTCTACGGCGACGCCCAGTACGCCCTGGGTCGCCTCGCGACCTTGCACCGGGACATCGAGAACCCGAACCTGCTCATTGCACCCTTCGTCCACCGCGAGGCGGCGATGTCCTCCCAGGTCGAGGGCACGAACGTCACCATCTCGGACATCTACCAGCACGAAGTGGACGCCGAACCGGCCAGATCGGCCGCCGAATACGCCGACGTCCGGGAGGCCTACAACTACGTCGACGCCGTCACCCACGGCTTTCACCACCTGGATTCGGGTGGAGAGATCGACCGCAACCTCGTCTGTGACCTCCACGAGATACTGCTGGGCGGCGTTCGCGGCGAGGAAGACAACCCCGGCGAACTGCGGGACGTCCCGGTCTACATCGGGTCACCCGACGGGACGCCGGAGGACGCGGCGTTCATCCCGTCGAGTCCCGACTACAACGGACTCCTGCTCGACCAGTTGTTGAACTACGTCCGCCGCGGGGAGTATCCGCCGGTGATCGACGTCGCCCTCGCCCACTACACCTTCGAGGCTATCCACCCGTTCCGGGACGGCAACGGCCGAATCGGGCGCTTGCTGATGATGCTCCAGCTGTACGACGCCGGCCTGCTCCCCGGGCCGTACCTCTACCTGAGTGCGTACTTCCGGCGCCACGGCCAGGAGTACCGCGAGGGACTCCTGGCGGTGAGCCGGAGGGGTGCCTGGGAGGCGTGGGTGACGCTGGTCTGTGACGCCATCGCCGAGCAGGCCATCGACGCCCACGACTGCGGCGTCCAGTTGACCGACCTGCGAACGGAGTACCGGAGCCGGTTCCCGAATTCGCCGGTGGCCAGAGAGATAGTCGACTACCTGTTCGAGCAGCCCTACCTGACCGGTCCACGGGCCGTCGAGGCCATCGACCGGTCGAAGCCCGCCGTCTACGACGCCATCGAGGCCTTGGAGAGCGAAGGCATCGTAGTCGAGACGACCGGCAAGGAGCGCAACAAGGTCTACGAGGCCCCCGAGGTGCTGGGCGTGCTGCAGTCCTGATCGCCGGCAGAGGATAGCAGTCGTTAGAACCCTCTGAATCGCCTTTTCGAAGGGTAGGAGCCCATTCTGGTACGGCTACGATGGATGCAGGTATAACGGCACCGCTTATATAATATATTGTATTTCGCTATATCAAATCCGATCGCCAGAGTCCGAACGCGTTCCAGTCGCTATCGGGGAGAGAAAGCGGATTCCGGTAAAATCGGGAGGGAGGGTCGCTGAGCGAGCGGATCAGCCGCTTCCAACGGTCGTTTCGTTCCCGATCGGGGACGTAACTGTACGAGGCAAACGACGGGTGACTTAAAACCTACCCACACGTTGGGAGCAAGCCCCACCGCGGTGGAACCGATATGTCGTCTCGAAGCATGACAGCCGAAGAACCCCTCGTGGAGATATCGGGTCTCTCGAAACGGTACGGGACGACGACCGCTCTCGACGACGTCTCGCTGTCGGTCGAGCGCGGCGAAGCGTTCGGCCTGCTGGGACCTAACGGTGCGGGAAAGAGCACGCTGATGAAAGTGGTGGCGACGCTGACCGAGCCGACGGGCGGCCGGGTCACTGTCGACGGTATCGACGTCGTCGACCGGCCGGACGACGTTCGCTCCCGCGTCGGGTACATTCCCCAGAAGACGGCGCTCGACCACTGGCTGACCGGGCGACAGGTCCTCTCCCTGTTTGCGGACGTGTACAAGGTTCCGGTGGCCGAGCGCGAGAGTCGTATCGAACGGGTTCTCGACCGGGTCGACCTGGCAGAACGAGCCGACGAACGCGTCGACGGCTACTCCGGCGGGATGAAACGCCGTCTCGAAATCGCGGCCGGCCTCCTCCACGACCCACAGCTGGTCATCTTCGACGAGCCGACGCTCGGCCTGGATCCGGCGATGCGCCGCCAGACCTGGGAGTACGTCCGCGAACTGCGAGCCGCCGGTGCGACGGTCGTCATCTCGACGCACTACCTGGACGAGGCCGCCGAACTGTGTGGCCGCGTCGCCGTGCTGGCTGACGGTGAGGTCGCGGCCGTCGACAGCCCGGACGCGCTAAAGGAACGTCACGACGACTCGTTTGGCGACGCCTTCGAAACGATAACGGCGGGTGAGGTGGTCGCATGAGCACCGGACGGGCGTCGAACGTTCGGGCAGAGCTACGGGTCGTCCGGGGGCTGAGCCTGCGGTGGTTCCGCGAGTTTACCATCTCACCGGTCGGCCTGGCGGTCATGCTGGCCATCAAACCGGTGCTCTGGTACCTGCTGTTCGGCAGCCTCTTCCAGCAGGTGACGTCCTTGCCGGCGTTTCCCGCCGAGAACTACAGGGCGTTCATCCTCCCCGGCGTCGCGGCGCTGATGGCCATCGAATACGTGGTCCTCGGTGGACAGTGCGTCGTAGACGACATCAGTACCGGATTCATCGGGAAGCTCTGGGCCGCACCCGTCAGTCGCTCCGCCGTCGTCGCTGCCCGAATCGTCGTGATGGTGACGACGAACGCGATCCAGACCTCGCTCCTCCTGGGTCTGGCCTACGCCGACGGCGTCAGGCTGGCGACCGGACTCCCGGGGGCGGTTGCCATCGTCGCGCTGGCCGCCCTGATGACCGTCGCCGCCACCGCGTTCTCCCTGTTCGTGGCCTACGGGCTCAAGTACGAGTTCGCGTTCTCGGTGGTCACGTCCTTCCTGGTGTTGCCGGTCCTGTTCGTGAGCAACGCCTTCGTCCCGACCTCGTTCATGCCAGAGTGGCTGGGAACGCTCGCGGACTGGAACCCGGTCTCGGTGGCCATCTCCGGCATGCGAACACTCGCTATCGACGGCTGGGTCTGGGCAGACGTCGTGCCGGCGGCGGGGTTGCTGGTCGTCCTGGCGGTCGGTCTCGGGACGGTGACGGCGTGGACGTTCACGAGGACGCTCGAAAGCGAGGCGGGCCTGGTCGCGGCGGTGATCCCGGGACATGAGTAGTAGCGTCGACGACCACGGGGACGGAAGCGACGGGACACACCTGCGGGAAGTTCGGTTGCGGCTGACGCGGTCGGGGTTCGCGGCGCTGGGCGTCGAGGAACTCCTCTCACTGCAGGACGAGTGTACCCAGGTCCGCTTTCGCTCGCTTTCCTGCAGGGGGAGTTCGGGAACGTGTATGATCGAAGCGGACCGGCGCGTGAACAAAGACCGGTTCGAGACACTCGGATACGTCGATTCGTTCGACCTCGTGGGCCACGGACCCGACCGGTTCGAGTACCTCGTCCGCATGGAACTTCCCCGGTGTGCCGACGTGTTCGACGAGCGAGAGGGCGAGTTCTACGTCGATGGCCCGCTCTCCCTCGGCGAGGACGGCCTCACGTTTACGGCCATTGCCACCCAGGAGGCGCTGGATAGTCTCAGTACCGCTGTGGGTGCAGTTGCCGACCTGGGTACGGCGTTCGAAGTGTTACGCGTCGGAAAATACTCCGGCCGGTCAGGCCACACCGATGGGCTCACGGAACGCCAGCACGAGGTCCTCGTGACCGCCTACGAGCGGGATTACTTCGACGTCCCCCGGGGTGTGACGCCGGACGAACTCGCGGCGGAGATAGGGCTCGACAAGTCGACTGTCCTCGAACACCTCCGACGAGCCGAGCAAAATCTACTGGACGGTACCCTGGGAGACGGCCGTGGCGAGTTCACGACGTAGCGCTCGGGCCGTCACTGTTCGTCCGTCAGGTTCCTGGACCGCCGAGGTGACCCGGCCGGTCGGCGCTCGATTGCCGACGGACGGGCAAGTTCCGCCCGGATACCAGGATCCGACGAAGGCGTTCGGATGGTAGCAGGTTATAACCGGCAGTACTGATAGGTGGCGTAGCGAGTCTCGTACCGTATCGATGGCACACTGGACCGAGGAAACGTACGTCGAGTCGCCCGGAGTTATCGGGGAAAGCATGCACCGCGTCGTCGAGCGAGCGGACGAGGACGTCTCGAACCTGCTGGCGTTAGCTGCCGACCACGACGTCGACCCGGACCGGGCGCTCGACGTCGCCTGTGGGATAGGACGCCACTCCGTCGAGCTGGCCCGGGCCGGGGTCGACGTGGACGGCGTCGACATCTCTCCAAAGTACGTCGAGACGGCCCGCGAGCGGGCTGATGCCGCCGGCGTCTCCGACAGGACGGCGTTCGACGTCATGGACGTTCGGGAGTTGAAATCGGTCGACGAGGAGTACGACCTCGTCCTGCACTGGTTCGCGTTCGGCTATTTCGACGACGCGGTCAACGAGTCGATAGCCGAGCAACTCCGGGAGCGAGTGGCCGGTACCGGCACACTGGTACTCGGGGTGGACAACGCGGAGGCCGAACTGGGAGACGACAGGGAGACTCTCGCGAGTTTCAAGGGAGACGTCCTGCAAGTCGAGCGACGCGAGTACCGGCCAGAGACCGGCCGCCTCGAGGCCCACATTACGAAGTTCCGGAAAGTCGACGATGGGTACGAATTCCTCGGTGAGGTCCCCTGGAACACGCGCCTCTATTCGCCCGTCGAGATACGGCGCCTTCTCGAACGGTCTGGCTTTTCGGACGTGACGCTCTACAGCGGCCTCGACGGCACGGCGCTGGAACGGGGGGCGAGTCCGCTCGTCGTGGTCGCTGAACCGTGACAGTACCGGACCCAAACGTCCCTAGCCCCCCTACCCCCATTCTTCCCCGTCACTCCTCGTGCTGGTACGTCATCCGCACCAGTTCCTCGGTCCCGCCCTCTGGCACGTCGACGTCTCCATCGTACAGTTCGAAACCGACGGATTCGTAGAAGGACACCAGGCCGCGCCGGCAAAGCAGCGAAAGGCCGGGCAGGTCCTGCAGGTCCGGGTGGTCCCGGACCGCCGCCATCAGGTCGCGGCCCAGACCCTCTTCGCGGCGGTCGGCCGCGACGATGACGTCGAAGACGGTGGCGTAGTAGGTGTAGTCGGTCAGCACCCGTGCCGCAGCGACGAGAGTGCCGGCGTCTTCGACGCCGACGGCGACCTCGGACTCGGCAAGGGCTCGCCGGACGTCGGCCTCCTCGCGGTCGGACCACCAGTCGTAGTCGCGGTAGAGCGCAGTCAGCGCCTGGGCGTCGTCGGGATCGAGGTCGCGTACGTCGGGCATCAACCCCGGCTGGGAGCGGGCCGGAGAAACCGATTTGGGTGGTGTGTCACGAGACCTCCCACACCACTCCAAACGCTCGTCGTGACGGTCGTGGAGGGGAACGTCCCGACGGCCGGGGAGCGTCTGTCCGGAAGACGTCTCACTCAGTTTTCTTCGGCGGGCGGTTCGACTGCGGCCTGTAGGTCGGTAAATCGGAACTCCGCGCCCCCCTCGGGCGACTCCCCGATGGCGACCGACCAGCCGTGGGCCTCGACGATCGTCCGGGCGATCGCCAGCCCGAGACCGGTACCGTCGTCGTGGTCGGTGTAGCCTGCGTCGAACACCGCGTCCCGGTCGGATTCGGGGATGCCGGGACCATCGTCGGCCACGACGAAACCGTCGTCAGTGGACCGAACCGTCACCGATACTTCGGGGCCGCCGTGCTGGACGGCGTTCCGGTAGAGGTTTTCGAACACCTGGGAGAGGCGGCCCGCGTCGGCCTCGACGGTCACGTCAGCGTCGACGGAGAGCGTCGCGTCGGCGGTGTCGACGTGGGCCCAGGCGTCGCGGGCCACCGACGCCAGGTCGACCGGCTCCATCTCGCGTATCGTCCGGCCGTCTCGAGCCAGCGAGAGGACGTCGTCGATGAGGCGGGCCATCCGGTCGTGGGCGGCCTCGACGGCGTCGAGGTGGGAGAGGTCGCCGGTCTCGCGGACCAGCGAGACGCGGCCGCTGGCGACGTTGAGCGGGTTGCGAAGGTCGTGGGAGATGACGCCGGCCACCTGTTCGAGGCGGTCGTTCTGTCGTTCGAGTTCGCGCCGCGTCTCCTCGCGTTCGGTGACGTCCCTGAAGACGCCGATAGTGCCACGGAACTCGTCCTCGAACGGGCGAAGACAGAGGTGCGTCTCGACGATCCGCTCGTCGCCGTTTTTGGGAGTGATCGAGTGGGTGAAGATGGTTTCCGCCCGGTCGGTCTTCGAGGAGAGGAGGTCCCTGATGGCCGCCGTGTAGCGCTGGACGCCAGCCGCCGACATGACGCCGTCGTCGACGAGTTTGCGTATCGGTTCGCCGTCGAGTTCGCCCGGTTCGTAGCCGACGAGTCGTGATCCCTCGGCGTTGGTCCGTTCGAGGATGCCGTCCTCGTCGAGGACGAACACGCCGTCCGGCACGGTCTCGACGATGGTCTCGTACTGCTCGAGTTCCCGTTCACGCTCTTTGAGTTCGGTGATGTCGGTCGTGACCGCCATCCCCGTCAGCACCTCACCGTCGGCGTCGGTCACCGGCACGACCTGGGTACGGTAGTGGCTACCTTCGAGGGAAAACGTGAACGTGTGTTCTTCGCCGTCGAAGACCGCGTCGTAGTACTCGAGAAACCGCTCGCCGAAGCCGTCGTCGTGGACTTCGTCGATGCGGTGGCCTTCGAACTCACCGGGTTGCCAGTCGACGTAGTCGAACACGCCGCCGTCGACGAGCGTGTACCGGAGGTCGTCGTCGAAGAGCGCGGTCAGTCCCCGGGGGAAGTGCTCTGCGAGCGTCCGGTAGGTCTGTTCGCGCTCCTCCAGGGCCCGTTCGCGTTCCAGTCGGTCGGTGACGTCGTGCAACAGCACGAGTCGTCCCAGGCGGCGGTCCCGTCGGTCCCGTACGGGCGAGACGGTCACCTCGAAACAACGTTCGCCGGCCGAGGTGTCGAGGTCGACCACCGTCCCGGAGTCGTCGGCAGCGGCGATCGCGTCGGGCAGCGGGGAGTCCGACGGGAGAACGGCGTCGAGTCGCTTGCCGGCGATGCCCTCGACCTGGAACAGCGTTTCGAACGTCTCGTTCGTGTCGATGACGCGGTCGTCGGCGTCGACGACGACCATCGCGTTGTCGATGGTGTCGACGAGGACGTCCCGTGCGACGGGAGCGACGTCCATGAAGCCAAACTCCCGGATTGCGACGGCGAGGGCGACCCCGCTGATGGCGAAGGCGACGGGCGTCAGGTCCGTGGCGAGCGGGCCGAACAGGTAGAGGACGTTGGCCATCCACGGGCCGAAGACGGCGACGATGAGCGCTGCAAACTGGCCCTGGTAGAGCCGTTCGGTCCGGAGTGCCGCCCGGAGCAAGACGAGCGTCGCGATGGTGAGGAGCAGATAGGAGTAGGTGGTGTGGATCCAGAAGGCCATCGTGACGGGTCCCTCGGGGGACCAGAACAGGTGAAGCGACGGGTTCGAAAAGACGAGAAACAGTACGATAGCGGGTTCGACGGACAGCACGGCGATCAGTCGGCCGGTCACCAGGTCGGACCGGCCGACGAATTCGAGAGCGAACAGCAGGAAAAACAGGACGACGACCACCGTGCCGACG
The DNA here is from genome assembly GCA_964523745.1 of uncultured Halobacteriales archaeon. Classification (GTDB taxonomy): domain Archaea; phylum Halobacteriota; class Halobacteria; order Halobacteriales; family Haloarculaceae; genus CAZGAX01. The sequence goes on from CAZGAX010000025.1 coordinate 10,165, forward strand.
AAGACCAACTGCTGGGCGAGCCGGTCGAGTTGTGGGTCCGAGACGAGCGCGCTGGCCAGGGCAGCCCCGCTCCAGAGCCCGGCGCCCCCCATGAGGATAGCGAGCGTGACGCTGCCGGGTTCCTCGCGCCGACGGACTGCCACCGCAACGACAGCCACACAGATTAGCGTCGAGAAGACCAACGCTCCCTCGTAAGCGCCCAGCGCGGCCATTGACCAGGAATGGGTCGGGATCCTACAAAAGGTACCGGTCGAAACCGGGCCGACCGGGTCGCTCGCCGCTCAGCAGACCGGCTTCGGGTTGACGCCCTGGGCCTCCAGCCGCTCGACGTATTCGTCGTAGGCCGCGCCGACCACGGCGTCGGCGGCGGCCCTGGCCGCGTCGAGCGCGTCGTCGTCGCGGATCGTCTCGTGGTCAGCGTCGGCGTCGTCGTCCATGGCCGACGTGTTGCGGTCGGTGTCGGCCTCGTCTTCGTCGACGCCGTACTCGACGTCGTCGCCGGTCTCCGCCAGCGCGTCGGCGACGTCTTCGTCGGCCGCGGCGGCCTCGATGGCGTCGACGAGGTCACCACGGACAGACTCGTAGTCGTCGCCGAATTCACGAAAGAGGCTCGCCGTCTGCGGGTCCGCCTGGCCGGTGAAAAAGCCCGTCGCCTGACTCGCCTTGGCCTCGACGACGAGCGTCCAGCCGAGCAGTCCGCCGAGACGGGACAGGGGGCTCTCCAGCCCCCGCAGGACTTCGAGTGCCGCCGGCCGCTCGCCCGGTTCGTGGGCGTCGAGGTTGCCGGCGATGGCGTCGTAGTGGTCGCGTTCGGTCGCCGCGACCGACTCGTAGGTGTCGGCGTAGCCGTCGTTTTCGTTCGCCCAGCCATCGGTCGTTTCCGCCAGGAAGTACGTCGCGTCGGCCATCGCGGCCAGCACCGCATCCGGGTCCATCTCGCCGTCCGTGTCGGCGTACAGCGACTTCGAAGAGCCGAGCCGCGAGAGTTCCGTGTTGTTCTCCTCCCTGACGGCCTCGACGAGGTCCGTTGCGTCCATGTCCGTGACGTGGCTCTCGGAGGGTTTGTAACCATCGTCCCAGGGTGCTGGAAGGCGGGGTCGACGGCGTACCGTTTTGGGGCACCGGTACGTAGGGGGCCTCGATGCGACGACCAGCAAACGCCATCGCCGGAGGGGTCGCGGGAACGGCAGTCCTGTCGCTGTTGCTCCTCTTTCTCGAGGTGGAGACGCGGGAGGCGCTGGGCATCTTCGATGCTATCGCCAGGTTTGCGGGAATGCCCGGCCAGATATCGCTCGGGTTTGCCGTCTTCGTCGCGGCTGGAATCGTCGCCTGGCCCCTGCTCTTTCTGGCCGTCGAAGACTATCTCCCGCGGGACGACCCGGCGGCAGCAGGCCTGTTGTTCGGCGCCGCCCTCTGGGTCCCCTTCGCAGTCATCGGCCGGGGTGACCTCACCGGTCCCGAGTTGTTTATTTACGCCGTCTTTACGCTGCTGGCACACCTGGCCTACGGCTTCGTCCTCGGCGCAGTGACCGCACACCTGGCCAGGCCGGTCGGGTCGGAGACCGGGCCCGGCGGACGGAGAGCCGGCGAGTAGAACGATGGCGAACTGCAACAGACCCCCCTTAGCAGCATGCTAACAAAGGCATACCTGGAGCAACCGCCGGCAATGATCCCCTGGGTCGCCGTGGTCGTAGCCGTTGCCCTGCTGGTTCTGGTCTGGTCCGCCTGGCGGCGATTCCAGGGGGAGTCGGCTGCGCCGGACGGCGGCACGGCAGCGCGCCAGAGCTACGGGTCGGCCCTCCCCTCTGGAATACTCCGCGTCTTCACCACCGTCAACCACCGCGACATCGGCTTGCTGTACCTGGGCTTTGCGCTCGTCGCCGGGCTCTGGGGAGCGACGGACGCCATGATGATCCGGACGGAGCTGCTGACCGCCGACGCCACGGTCTGGAACGCGGAAACCTACGACGCGTTGTTCACGATGCACGGGCTGACGATGCTATTTTTCTTCGTCACGCCGGCGTTCACCGGCTTCGGGAACTACCTCATTCCCCTGCTCGTCGGGGCCGACGACATGGCGATGCCCCGCATCAACGCCATCGCCTTCTGGTTACTCCCGCCGGCGCTGTTGATCGCCCGGGCCGGTCTGGTGACCGACGTCGTAGGAAAGATGCTGGCGCCGCTCGGAGTCGCCGTCGGCGGGCTGCTCGAACTGGCGCCGCCCAACCTCGGCTGGACGCTGTACACGCCGATGAGCGCCGAGATGGCCAACCCACAGATCGACCTGTTGCTCCTGGGGTTACACCTCAGCGGCATCGCGACGGTCCTGGCCGCGATCAACTTCATCGTCACCATCGTCACCGAGCGCGCCGAGGACGTCACCTGGGGGACGCTGGACATCTTCTCCTGGACGATGCTGACCACGAGTGCGATCATCCTGTTTGCCTTTCCGACGCTGGGCAGCGCCCTGGTGATGTTACTCTCGGACCGGGTCGTCGGGACGACGTTCTTCGCGATGGAGGGTGGCGGGCCCATCCTCTGGCAGCACCTGTTCTGGTTTTTCGGCCACCCGGAGGTGTACATCCTCGTCCTGCCTGCCTTCGGCGTCCTCAGCCTCGTGATTCCGCGGTTCTCCGGCCGGAAGCTGTTCGGCTTCCGGTTCATCGTCTACTCGACGCTGGCCATCGGCGTCCTCTCCTTCGGCGTCTGGGCCCACCACATGTTCGCGACGACGATGGACCCGCGGCTGGCGGTCTCCTTTATGGCCGTCTCGCTGGCCATCGCCGTGCCGAGCGCCATCAAGACCTTCAACTGGCTGACGACGATGTACAACGGGTCGATCCGCCTGACGGCGCCGATGGTGTTCTGCGTCGGCGCCATCGGGACGTTCATCGTCGGCGGCATCACCGGCGTGTTCCTCGCGGCCATCCCGGTCGACCTGCTGGTCCACGGCACCTACTACGTCGTCGGCCACTTCCACCTCATCGTCGTCGGCGTCATTTCGGGAGCGATCTTCGCCGCGAGCTACTACTGGTTCCCCCTCGTCACCCGGCGGATGTACGACCGCAGGCTGGCGATGGTCCACGCTGTCCTCTTTCTCACGGGTACAGTTCTGACGTTCAACATTCTGCTCGTGATCGGCATGGACGGCCTGCCCCGACGGATGGCCGAATACCCCGAAACGTACGAACTGCTCCAGCAGGTCGCCTCCGCTGGCGGCTACATCGTGGGTGCCAGCGTCCCGATCTGGCTCTACAACCTGGCGCAGTCGGCCCGGGTCGGCCCGAAGATCGAGGACGGCGACCCCTGGAACCTGGCAGAGACGGGGCAGTTGACGAAGGAGTGGGAGTGGCTCGATGAGCGGATGACGACGGACGACGAGGGGTGAGCCGCCTCAAGTAGCCACGTCAGCGTCGACGGTCGTCTCGACGACCGAGAGATCAGCGTCGAGCATTAGTCGGAGCACGTCGCCGTCGAGCGGTATCTCCAGCCGGGCTCGCCACGGGTCATCGGAGACGACGTCGACGTGTTCGACGTCACAGACGCAAAAGCCAAGTTCCCACACCGGTCCGTCGGTGGGTTCGACGCCCCGTTCGCGGTGAAACGCGACGACGTCAGGGTGGTAGAGCAGCGACTCGCCGACGGTCGTCCGTGCCACGCGCTGCTCGCACTGCAGGCAGACGTGGTCGAAATACACGTTGTCCGTCGGCGTCGTCGCCGGGTCGGCCCGGTGGGGAACGGTCGTCCCGGCACAGGAGGGGCAGACCCCGCTGGCGGCAAGCTGGAAGTCAGCTCGAACCCGGCGGTCGGCGGCGTGGAGAACTTCCGGAAGCGAGCGGTCGGCCAGTGCACTCGGTGGCAATGAGATGCGGTAGGACAGGTCGACACAGTCCGCACACCGGATCGTTAGCTGGCCGTCGTCGTAGCCCGCGAGGAGGTCGGCCCCGCACTTGTAACACTCGCTGTCGATCGGTTCCGGCGGAAACTCGTGGCTGCCGTCGTACGTCTCGGCGTTGACCGCCCGGTAGACGAGTTTGCCGACGTGTTTGAGCTGGTAGCCAGCGTCGGTCTTCTCGACGAAGTGGTCACGGAGGACCGAGAGGTGGTAGTTGAACTTGCTGCTGTCACGCATGTCGACCCGGCGATGGATCTCCGCGAAGGTGACCGGGCCGCCGCGTTCGTGCTGGGCTTCGGCGAGGGCGAAGAGGATGTCGAGCCGGATCTGGCTGCCGAGCGTCGAGAAGATCGCCTCTGACGAGTCCGGCACGCGGCCCGCGTCGTCCTCGAATGGGTCAAGGTCCGACATCAGTCGTTTGTCATTTGACGGACGGGCTCGATAAAGCTGTTACCGATCGAACCGGTTCGGCATCTTGCCGCACCGCCCTCAGTCCGACGTCGAGCCGTACATCGAGGGATCGCTACACTCGGAGGGGACCAGTTTGGGTTCGATGGCGACGTGGCGGATGGCCTCGCGAGCCAGCGTCTCGATGCGGTCTTCGACGTCGGCGTCGGTGAGCGTCCGGCCGTCGAATGCATCGCTGGCGGTAGGGATCGCGACCTGGTGGGGCAACACCCAGGCACCGAGCGAGCGACAGACGGTCCGGAGGTGTTCGAGAGCGGGCAGCGGGAACGACCCGCCGGCGACGGCCAGCAGCCCGACGGTCTTGCCGTCGAACTCCTCGCCACCCAGGTAGTCGAGTGCCGTCTTCAGCGGCGACGAGTACGACCCGTGGTACATCGGCGTCCCGAGGACGACGACGTCGGCCGCGTCGACCCGCCGGCTGAGTTCGCTCGCGTCGCCGGCCTCCCCGGCATCCGGGTCGAACAGCGGCAGGTCGAGTGCGGAGAGGTCGACCAGGTCCGCGGTCGCGCCGACGGCCTCGGCCTCGGCGCAGACCAGTTCCAGTGCACGGTACGTGTAGCTCTCTGCCCGGAGACTCCCGGCGAGAGCGACGAGGTGAGGTTCACCTGCGGTCATCGATATCGAATCGACTCCGAAGCCCTATAACCGCTCGCGGAACTGCACTTTTGAAACTTTTCTTATGTGTACTAGAATGTACCGGGAAACGGGGTCATCGGCCGGTATCGCCGTCAGAACGGTGTTCCCAGACCCGGAGGTAGTGCGCCCAGTAGCCTGCGAGCGGCGAGTAGGAGTCGCTCAGGCGGTCGAGGTCGGCGTCGTCGGCAGCCTCTTCGTCGAGACCGTACACGTCGGCAACGGCCTCGCGAAGGCGGCGTTCGGACCGTGGCAGGTTTCCCATCCGGCCAAAGCCCCGGAGTGTGACGAACTCGCTGGACCACTCGCCGAAGCCCCAGACCTCGGCCAGACGACTGCGCAGTGCGTCGTCGCTGAGCGCGTCCATGTCCTCGCTGACGAACACCTCGGCCGCAGCCAGGACCGTCTTGCGCTTCCGGTCGTGGTCGATGGCAGCCTCGACGGCCGACTCGTTCGCCAGGACTCCCTCCGGTGTCGGAAACAGGGCGACTTCCTCGTCGTTCCGCTCGAGGACGGTGCCGGCAGCCTCGACGAGGGACCGCTTTAGGGACTGCGCGACCTGCCAGGGCGTTCGCTGGGAGAGGGCTGCCCAGCACGCCGCCTCGAACGGCGTCGGGAAACGGACGTGGTGGTAGCCGTAGAGGTCGTCGACGACGCTACCGAACGCCGGGTCGTCGTCGTCGGCAGCGGCGTAGAGCGGGCCGAGGTCGTCGTCCAGCGAGAGGTGGGCACGGAGGTGGTCGGCGACGGCCGTTGCGTCGCCGGTGTCGGTCGACGAGCCACCCGGGCCGGCCAACCACTCGACAGTCACGGCGAGCGTCCGTCCAGCCCCCGAATCCTCGGCAGCGGTGACGGTGGCGGCGAAGGGGTCGCCGGCAGCGTAGCCGCCGGTCGTCAGCGAGTCAGTCGTACACCGGTGGTCGCCGGCACACGGCGCGAAACTGTCGACGAAGGCGAGCGACTGCTGGAAGTCGAAGGGCTGGACGGGGTCGAGTTCGAGCGTCTCCGTGGCGGTCGGCTGTGCTGAGGACATACGACCGATACGGTCCACACGACCATAAATTGGCCGATCGGCCAAATCCGGTGTGCGCTGTCAGTCGTCGGCGCGTAACCGGGGGAGGACGACGGCGTCGAGTGTCTCGAACACCTGTTCTCTCGTCCGGTCAGTATCGAGCGAGAGGTCGGTGTTTCGTGCGCCGTCGACGGTGACGACGAGGAAGGCAGCGGTCGACTCGGGGTCGACCTCCCTGAAGTCGCCGGCGTCGATACCGGCCTCGATTATCGCAGTCGCCTGGTCGACCAGCGTCCCGTAGTTGCGGGTGAGTCGGGCCCGGATCTCCTCGTCGAAGGGTGCCTGGCTCCGGATGGCGTACAGCGCCCGGTAGTAGGCGTCGGGGTCGCCGTCCTCGGGACCGTAGCCGACGCGGTCGAGCAGTCGCCGGAGGGCGGACTCGGGGTCGTCGCCCTCGGTGACTTCGACGTCGGCTTCGAGGCCCTCGAGGAGGTAGTCGAGCAGCGAGACGACCAGGTCGTGTTTGGATTCGAAGTGATAGTGGACGAGGCCGCGGCTCTTGCCGGCTTCTTCGGCGACTGCGCGAAGCGAGAGGTCGCCGTAGCCCGACTCTGCCAGCGTCCGGTAGGTGGCGTCCATCAGGACTTCGTGGGTGTCCCGCGACGGGCCCGGTCCACCGTCGTCAGTCGGCATGACGCGTCGTTCGAGAGGGTCCCGAATGAAGGTACGGACTTCGCGAGGCTGTTTCCGAGGGATTCCTCGACGAGGAGCTCATGAAACAGGGCCGGAAGACCGTCGAGTACACCTACGACGGGAGTACGCGGCGGCTCGTCTACTACGATGCCTCAAACAAGAACTACGGCGCTCGGGCAAAGAGGGTGATTCCCCATCCAAACACTGGTGATCTGATCCGGATCGACTCCACGGGCACCCTACACGGCGGCGCCTGCTGGGCCCAGTCCCTCGAACTGGTCAAGACCATATCCAGTCGATGGCGCCCAACGCCGACACACGCACTCGCCTCTCGAGATCACGGCGACGCCGTCGTAACGGCTGTGCTAGTTGCTCTCCTCGACGGTCGATCGAACTGTTCCGACGAGCCGGCTGATTTCGCCCGCTTTGAGCGTCAGAAAGCCGAGGGAAATCAGCACGAAGCCCCCGCCGAGCCAGCGGTCGACCGGCTCGGCGAGGACGAGCCAACCGAACAGCGCGGTAAAGAGCGGAACGACGTACTGGACGAGATTGGTCTCGAACGATCCGACCCGGTCCAACAGCGCGAAGTAGAGGTAGAAGCCGAGCGCTCCCGGTACGAGTGCAATGAAGCCGAGCCAGAACAGCCCCTTTGTCGTCCACTCGACCGCGCCAACGGACTCGCCCACGAGAAGGCTCACGCCGTGGGTCAGCAACGCGCCCAGGAACATCGACCAGCCCGTGACCACGAATGCGTCGAGCCGCATCGGCACCCGCTCGGTCAGGACACTTCCCAGCGCAAGCGACGCCGCACCACACAGTACGAAGGCAATCCCGACGACGTTCGCCGACAGCAGCGTCGCCGGCGTCGGGTGCGCCAGGACGACGACGCCCGCGAACCCGAGGACCAGGCCGAGTCCCTCCTGCCGTGAGATTCGCGTCTCCGCCAGGAGGGCCGTTGCGAAAACGCCGGTGAGAATCGGGCTCATGCCGACGACGACCGCACCGACGGCACTCGTGACCGCTCGCTGGCCGAGAAAGAGGAAGACGTGAAACCCGGCGAAGATGAACAGCGCGCGAATCCCGATCTGAACGCGGTCGTTGCGAGTGCGTGGCAACCACCGATCGGAAAACACGGCGGCGCCGATCAAGATCACCAGCCCGCCGATCTCGTACCGCAATGCTGCGTAGAGAATCGGCGGGAAGTACGGAAGACCGGCTTTGATACCTACGTAGGCAGAACCCCACACGATGGCGAGAAGGACGAACAGAACCGACCGGCGATTACTACCCATATCGTAATTGTACAGGTCCGAAAGTTATGTCTTGATTTTCCGACCGACAGACCGACGTCGTCTGCTACGGAAGTGAGGCCGCGTTGGCCGGCTCGTAGCGGTGTGCCCACCCCGGAGGGAGTGCGCCCAGTAGCCGACCTGCGGAGCGTAAGGGTCTCACAGCGACGGCCAGCCGGGCGGCGAGAACGGGGAGAGCGCCGCCGAATGAGCAAGCGTGAAACGAAGTGACCGCGAGCGAGGTGAAGGCTTTCTCGCCTCTGTGGAAGCTGTGTGGCCACTCAGATCAGAAAAAACAAGAAACGTGGCCGACTTACTCAGCTTCGCCCTGCTCGCGGGTCACTCCGTTCCCCGCTCGCCTGTCCGAGGCCTCGTTCCCTGCGGTCACTCAGCCTCGCCCTTCTCCGCGGCTCCCTGCCGGTCGCCGCTCCGATTCGAGGCTTCCTCCTTCACTTCGTTCAGTCGTCAGCCTCGCCCTTCTCGATAGGCGCCCCAACCAGGTTGCCCCACTCGGTCCAGGAGCCGTCGTAGTTGATGGCGTCCTCGTAGCCCAGCAGTTCGTGCAGGGCGAACCAGGCGACCGACGAGCGCTCGCCGATGCGGCAGTAGGCGACGGTCGTGCCCTCGCCGTCGATGCCTTCCTCGGCGTAGAGTTCGCGGATCTCGTCGGCGTCCTTGAAGCGGCCGTCGTCGTTCGTGACGGCGGCCCACGAGATGTTCTTCGCGCCGGGGACGTGACCGCCGCGCTGGGCGGTCTCCTGCAGTCCTGGCGGCGCGAGGATCTCACCGGTGAACTCCTCGGGGGAGCGAACGTCGACCAGCGGAAGGCCGCGCTCGATGGCGTTCTCGACGTCCTCGCGGTAGGCCCGGATGGACTCGCGGGGCCCGGAGGCGTTGTACTCCTGGGCGCTGAAGTCCGGCACTTCGTCCGTTAGGGGATAGTCGTTCTCGACCCAGTAGTCGCGGCCGCCGTCGAGCAGGCGGACGTCGTCGTGGCCGTAGTACTTGAACTGCCAGTAGGTGTAGGCGGCGAACCAGTTGGCGTTGTCACCGTAGAGGACGACCGTCGAGTCCTCGGTGATGCCGTGACTCCCGAGGAGGTCCTCGAAGTCCTCCTTCGAGAGGATGTCGCGGGTCGTCTGGTCCTGGAGCTGGGTCTCCCAGTTCCACCCGATGGCACCGGGTGCGTGGCTCTCATCGTACAGCTCGGTGTCGACGTCGACCTCTACCAGTCGGAGGTCGGGGTCGTCGCTCTGGAACTCGTCGAGTCGGTCCTCGACCCAGTCGGCGGAGACGAGGACGTCCTTGGCGTAGTCGGTCATGGTGCATCTACTCCCACGAAGCCGATCCATAAAGTCCCACGACATTCGGCATGAACCACCACTCCTCCCCCGTGCCGGCAGATTCTGCCCCTACCTGGCGCCGGTCGGGCGAGACTGGCTGAGTCGACGGGTCAGGGCCCGTTCGCGCCGTCTCCCGAGCGCCGCCCGGACCGGCAATAGCCTGCAATATTTTCCTGTATCTTCGACTGGCGGCCGGGTTAGCATGGGTGGTCACCTTGAAACGCGGTGGGTGACAAGGGAGCGTCAATGAGCGAACCGACGAGCGAAACTACCGGCGAAACGACGAGCGAGACAGTGGTATCGGCCGACTGGGTGACCGACAGGCTGGACGACGTGGTGCTGGTGGACGTCCGGGACGGCTGGGAGTACGACGGCATCGGCCACCTCCCCGGCGCGGTAAGCATCCCGTTCGATAGCTTCCGCGCCGAGGAACACGCGGCCGAAGCTGAGGAAGGCACTGAGGAGGGCGATGGGAAAGGCGCTGAAAACGACGGTGGCGAGGGGATGCTCCCCGGCGAGGACGTCTTCGCGGACCTCCTGAGCGAGGCGGGGATCAGCCGAAACGACGACCTGGTGGCCTACGACGACCACCACGGCGTCTTCGCAGCCCGCTTTCTCGTGACGGCGGAGCTGTACGGCCATCCGTTCGAGAAGCTCCACCTCCTCGACGGCGACTTCAGCGCCTGGCAGCGAGAGCGGGAGACCAACTCGGATGCAGTCGACCGGGAGCGGACTGACTACGTGATAGAGCCGCCGGAGGAGACGCCGCTCGTCGACGCCGACGCCGTCGCAGACGCTATCGACGACGAGGAAACCGTCATCGTCGACACTCGCGAGGACTGGGAGTACGAGGAGGGTCACATTCCCGGGGCAGTTCGACTGGACTGGCGCGAACTGGTCGACGACGAGACGCGGGGGCTGAAGCCGACGGACCAGATCGAGGACATTCTGGCGGAGCGAGGGGTGACGAGGGACCGGCGGATCCTTCTGTACTGCAATACCGCCCGGCGGATCAGCCACACCTACGTGGTGCTTCGACATCTGGGCTACGAGGACCTGGCCTTCTACGAGGGCAGCCTTACCGAGTGGGAGGCTTCGGGTCGGCCCGTGGAATCGGCCGGCTGAGAGCGGTTATAGCTGCTTGAAAGACTGCAACGGCAGGAAAGCCCTCGGCCCGCTGGCGGGCTACGACTCGCTGTGCTCCTCGCTTCGCTGCGGTGCTTACTTCGTTCGCCGCCACGCGGGCCTCGCCCTTTCAATCCGCCAGGACCGCACCACCGCACCGCGCCACGGGGGTGGTCGGCGGAGCCGACCACCTATAACGTGGCGGCTCCGCCGCCACGCACCCTCCCCAGCCGCCTCCCTCGTGGTTCAAGAGACGCCGTCGGCGTCTCTTGTCATGACGAAAGACGGCGCAGAGCGCCGTCTTTCGAACCACTCCCTCCGGTCGCTCAGTCGTCCCTCGCGATGCCGGCTCGGCCCCTCACTAGCGTTCGGGCGCCGAGCCAGCGCGCCACAGCCCACGGACCAGCCGCTTCCTGGCGGACTGAAAGGGCGAACCTCGGTGGCGTGCAATTCAGTCGCTGAGGCGGCACTATCCGAACGCAGTGAGGATATCCGCCTCAGCGACCGCCAAGAGCGAGACTCGACCGGAGTGAGAGTCTCGGCAAGGCGAACGGCGACCGGAGGGAGCCGTGAGCCAGCGAGGTGAGGGCTTTCTTCGTTATTGCGGTGGCGGCTGTAGTACGTACAGGACAGCTCAATTCTGTATCCAGCGAGGTGAGGACATTCTTCTTCGGTGCAGTGGTGAAGCAGTCGGGTAACGGAGCCGAACTTACCCTACGTTCTCACTCCAGCTGCTGTTGCGTCGAGTGGTTCTCCGCCGAGAGTTGTTCGACCGCCTCGACCAGCAGCGCCACGACCACCGGCCCGGCAATGACCCCGACGGCCCCCACCGAGAGCACCCCACCCACGAATCCCACGAAGTAGAGGCTCCCGGGAATGCCCGAGGTCCACTGGGCCAGCCGGGGCCGGATCAGGGCGTCCGGCAGGAAGCCCACGAGCAACAGCCCGAATCCCAGGACCGTAATCGCCGAGGCGACGTCGCCGGCCAGAACGTCCACACCGGCGACGGCCACAACCACGATACTCGGTCCCAGAATGGGGATGAACTGGAGGAGTCCCGAAAGCACGGCGAGGACGAACGCCTGGTCGTAGCCGAGCGCCCAGAAGACGACGTAGCCCATCAGGAACGTCCCGACGGCCGTGGCGGCCTGGAGGACGTAGATCGCGTAGAGGATCGACTTCGTCCGCTCGTGGAAGGCCTGCACGACGTCGTGGTACGCCGCCGGGACCGGCTTGAAGAGGGCGGTGCGGAGTCGGTGTGGGGCGAGCAAGAGGCCGTAGACGAGGATAGCAAAGAGGAACAGCTTCAGTGCGAGGACCGGCATTGCCCTGGCGAGGTCGAGACCGAGCGATTGCAGATAGCCCTGCGATTCGGCCACGAGAGTTTCGAATTCGACGGTGTACGTGACGTCTCCGATCGTGTACGAGAACGTCCTGGGGAACTGCCGTACGAAGTCGAACAAGGCCTCGCGACGGTTGATGACGAACGCGAGTAGCGGCGATATGACGGCGAGGGCGGCGAGAAACGCCACGAGCGTACAGACCCCGGCGGCGACGCGCTTGCCGAGGCCGCGCCGGACGATCCACTCCCGAAGCGGATACAGCACGTAGGCCACCGTGACGGCGAAAAAGACCGTCCCGAGGACGCGCTGGAGGAGAACCATCCCGGCGAGCGCGAGGACCCCCAGGACGGCGGCGAGCACGAGTCTCCGGCGGCGGTCTGGCACGTCCACCCGGTCGGCGGCCAGCACGTAAACGTTTGCGTCGGGCAAGCAGACGAAGCTAACGTCGGGTGTGTTCGGGGGTATCAGGGCGTCCCTAGCCCGAAGGCTTACAGTCGCTCCCGTCGCCCTCCCGTCCACATGGAATACTCGCTGGCGATAGACGGCGCACCGGAGACGGTTGGCGGGGGGTGTGCCACGTTGCTGGTCCACCCCAGCACCGTCGAAACCGACCGGTTCGACACCCAGTTCTTCCAGACCGACACCGACGCCTTGCTGATCGTTTCGACGCGGACGACGGCCCCCGAAGTCCGGCAGAAGCTCGAACACTACGGCGTCGACGACGCCGAAGTCGACATCCTCGACACCCTGTCCGTCGAGCGTGGCTACACCCGCCGACAGTCCCCCGACGTGACGTATCTCACGTCGCCCGACGACCTGGCGGGCATCGTCGACCACACCCGGGAGTTCCTCGAGTCCACCGACGGCAAGCGCCGCGTCAGCGTCGATTCGCTGACCGAACTGATCTACTACGCCGACCACGAATCGGTCCAGGACGCGACGAGCGACCTGGTGGACCTGCTTGCAGACTACGACGCCATCGGCCTGTTTCACCTGGCTCGAGGCGTCCACGACGGCGACGTCGTCGAGGAGTACCGCAGCCTGTTCGACGGCGTGGTCGAGGTCGACGACGAGGGCGAGGCGACCGGAGAGTTCTGAGCGACGGCCGACATTTCGCCGTTTTCACTCTGATTTCCCACGTGGGATATATCTGGCAACCAAATACCTCGAATCGATTAATTCGTTCGAGGGCATCGACCGGAAAACAGCAGGAAGACGACGCGATAGGCGTATTCGACGGACGTACATCCGGCGGTGAATGCGTGACAGTACCATACCACCAACCATTAAGATGGGTGGCGACAACCCAACAAACGTATGCCGGAATGCCAGAACTGCGGTGCATTCGTAACGGCTGACTACGCTCGTGTCTTTACACCGAACGGGATAGAGAAACCCCGGGTCTGTCCGCAGTGCGAGGACAAGATCCGCGACGGTGCCGACGTCCGGCAGGCCCGGTCGACGCGCCGGAGCTAACGGTTCGTTTCTGCGGGCGGTTCCGCCCACCCTGTCTCACTCGCGAGCGCCAGCCAACACCTCGCTGGCTTCCTCGAAGGCCGCATCGGCCCGCTCCGGGTCTCTGGCCTCGGCAGTGATCCGGACGAGCGGTTGCGTGCCGCTGGCCCGCAGCAGGAACCAGGCGTCGCCCAGGTCGACGCGAACGCCGTCGAGGGTCGTCACGGATTCGTAGCGGGCCGCCACGGTCTCTTGCACCCGGTCCATCACCGCCGCCTTGTCGGCCACCTCGACGCTGTCGCGTCGGATGGGATAGGCCTCGAAGGCGGCGGCTCGGTCTGCCAGAGAACGGTCGGAAGCGAGTTCGACCAGTTTGCAAGCCGCCAGCGGTCCGTCCGGACAGAGCGTCTCCTCGGGCCAGATCCACGCACCGCTCGGTTCGCCGCCGAAAGCGACCCCGTCCCTGGCGGCCGCTGCAGCGACGTACACGTCGCCCACCGGAGTTCGCTCGACGTCGACGTCGTCGGCCGCCAGCGCGTCGGCAACGGCGAGGCTGGTATCGACCGGTACAGCGACGCTATCTCCGGGTTCAGCGGCCTCGCCGGCGAAGATGGCGAGCAGCGCGTCACCCGAGAGGAAGGTCCCATCACCGGCGACGGCCCGGAGTCGGTCGGCGTCGCCGTCGTGGGCGACGCCGAGATCAGCGCCCGTATTTCCTACGAGGGTAGCTAGTGATTCGCAGTTCTCGGCTTTGGGTTCGCTGGGCCGGCCGGGAAAGCTGCCGTCGGGCTGGGCGTTGAGCGTCTCGACAGCACAGCCAAGCGCCTCCAGCGCGTCGACGGTGACGCCGCCGGCGCCGTTGCCCACGTCGACGACGACCGACAAGGGGTCGGAGAGGTCGACTGCGTCGACGAGGGCGTCGCGGTGTCGACGGGTCGCGTCGATGGACTGTCTGGTTCCCAGTCCGTCCCAGGAGGCCAGGAACGCCTCGTCGTTGCGAATTCGGGCGGTGATGGTTTGCCGGAGGTCCTCGTCGTAGGCCTGGCCGGAGGGCTGCCAGAGCTTGATGCCGTTGTCCTGGGGCGGGTTGTGCGAGGCGGTGATCGAGACGCCGGCGTCGGCGCCCTCCCAGGCGACGGCCCGGGCGACCGTCGGCGTCGCCGCCAGGCCGAGGTCGACCACGTCGGTGCCCGACTCCCGGCAGCCGGCGGCGAAGGCGTCGAGGAGGAACCGGCCGCTCTCGCGGGGGTCCCGGCCGACGACGACTCGGTCGGCGTCGATGGAGACCGCTCGGCCGACCGACAGTGCCAGGTCGGCGGTGACTTCCTCCCCCACGGGGCCCCGGATTCCGCTGGTTCCGAACATGCGACGGAGTGCGACTGGCTCCCCCTTTGTTATGTCGTTGCCTAGGAGCTGAATGGAGTCGACTGGTGAGTCGCGAGCAGCGTCCGCACGCTGGCCGAGGACAGCCAGAAAGCGTCGACGCCGCCAAATCGCCGAGAGCGGCAGTCAATACCATCGCGTCAGTACGAACCCTTTTAACGACTGAGCGGGAGAAACCGACCATGAGCGGGGGGCCCGAGGCGGCCAAGCGACGAGCCGGCGAGGAGGCAGCCGACCAGGTCGAAGACGGCGACGTCGTCGGTCTCGGCACCGGCAGCACCGCCGCGTTCGCCATCCGAGCGCTCGGCCGATCCGTCGACGACGGCCTCGACATCCAAGGCATCCCCACGTCCTACCAGTCTCGCAAACTGGCCCGCGAGGTCGGCATCCCCCTTACCAGCCTCGACGAGGCCACGCCCGACGTCGCAATCGACGGTGCCGACCAGGTGGCCGACGGCCAACTGATCAAGGGAGGCGGCGCTGCCCACGCCAGAGAGAAGGTGGTCGACGCCGCCGCCGACCGATTCCTTGTCGTCGTCGACGACCGGAAGGAAAGCGACGTCCTCGACGAACCAGTCCCGGTCGAGGTGCTGCCGGCTGCCGAGGCGACGGCGAGTGCTGCGGTCGCTGACCGCGGCGGCGAGGTGACGCTCCGGGCGGCTCGACGCAAGGACGGCCCCGTAGTTACGGACAACGGCAACCTCGTCCTGGACTGTGACTTCGGCGTCATCCACGATCCGGCAGTGCTGGCGGCCGAGCTGTCCGAAATCCCCGGCGTCGTCGAGCACGGGCTGTTCGTCGACCTGGCAGATTCGATATACGTCGGGACCGGAACAGGCGTGACGGTACGAACCACGTGACTGAACAGTCCTGTCGGTAGTCAGATCGTGGACTGATGGAGGAAACAGCCGGGACCCTTACAGGTCGCGCGGCTGAACGGTCTTTCGGTCGTTCTCCTCTGCCCGGCGAGCAGCGTCCTGGAGGAGTTCCTCGACCTCGGCGTCGAGCGAGTCGTAGAAGTCCGAGGCGACGTTCATGTCATCGAGCGCTTCCTTGACGGCTGCCTTGACGATCAGGTCTGCCATACAAACGGCCCTTTCCGGAGGATGCTTTATAAGCTTTCCCGTTCCCGCGTCCTCTCGCCGGTAATAACGGGTGTTTCAGGCCCTCCGAGGGCCGAAGTGACGCTCAGACGAACGTTTTTCGCAGGGATCGAGCACACAGCCGGCACAGATCCGTGGCCAGAGACCGTCCTCGGCCGTCTCGCGCGGCGTGTCGACGGTTCCGCGTCGACGGTTCCGCGTGGAGGAGGTCCGGCCAGTACAGGTCGGGACCGACACGTCTGAGTACCAGGGGGTCCATCGGTCGGCCATGCGGGACGTACTGGAGGCGGTCGCCGCCGGCGACCTGACCCCGGCGGAGGCCGAGGCTGAGCTACGGGGCTACGCTACCGGCGACGCCGGGCGATTCGACGCCGCAAGAGTATCCAGAAGCGGCGTCCCCGAGGCGGTGCTGGGCGACGACAAGACCTCCGACGAGGTGGCCGACCTTGTGACGACCAGTCTGGAGACCACCGGGCGGGCTATCGCCACGCGACTATCCGGTGCCCAGGTCGCCGCGACCAGGCAGGCGGTGGCAGCCGACCATCCCGAAGCGAGCCTCACTCTCGACGACAGGGCCGGCGTCCTGGTGGTCCACGCCCCGGAGTTCGAGCGGCCCGACCTCGCAGCGAGCGTCGGCGTCGTCACGGCGGGAACGTCCGACGCCGTCCCGGCGAGCGAGGCGGCAGTCATCGCCGCCGAGATGGGCGCCGACGTCGAGCGGATCACCGACGTCGGCGTCGCCGCCCTCACGAGAGTCACTGACCGGGTCGAGGACCTCCGGGCGCTGGACGTCCTCGTGGTCGCCGCGGGCCGGGAGGGGGCCCTGCCGACCGTAATCGCGGGCCTGGTCGACACGCCGGTCATCGGCCTCCCGGTGTCGACGGGCTACGGCCACGGCGGCGAGGGCGAGGCGGCCCTCTCGGGAATGCTCCAGTCCTGTACGGCGCTCTCGGTCGTCAACGTCGACGCCGGCTTCACGGCGGGCGCCCAGGCCGGCCTGATCGCCAGGACGGTCGACGCCGGCCTGGACTGACACCCGAGCGACGCTGCCTTCGCAAGGCGTATCTCCCCGCCCCGCAGACCGTCGTGCCGTGACCGACGGCCCGCACTACGTCTACGTCCTCCGGTGTGGCGACGACACGCTGTACACCGGCTACACGACCGACGTGGAGCGCCGCCTCGAGGAACACCAAGACGGCGAGGGGGCAAAGTACACCCGGGGCCGAACTCCCCTCGAACTCGTCCACGTCGAAGCCTTCGAGAGCCGGTCGGCCGCCCAGGCCAGAGAGTACGAGATAAAGCAGTTCTCCAGGGCCGAGAAAGAGCGCCTCGTCGACGAAACGGGCGAGAGTTTTTGAGCGAAAGCGGGACCAGACCGCCCGTGGCCTGACCAGCGCCCCGAGGCGGTCGAGGCGGGAGTTCGGCGTGCCGTCCCGGGAATCCAGCGAGACGCCGGCTGATAGCCCCGTATCCGTAGCGCCTGCTAAAACCGGGGTGGCTTTTTGGTTACCCGGCCGCCAGGAAGGGTATGGACGACGAGGACGCCGCGGCGATTGCGTTCGGAACCGACGGGTGGCGGGCGACCCTCGACGAGTTCACGGAGCCGAGGGTGCGGATGGTCGGCCAGGCCGTCGCGACCTACCTCGACGACGAGGGCATCGAGGGCGACGTCGCGGTTGGCTACGACGCCCGGCCGACCTCCAGGAACTTCGCCGAACAGCTCGCCCGGGTCGTCGCCGCAAACGGTCGCGACGTGACCATCGCCGAGCGAGACTGCCCGACGCCGGTTCTCGCCTGGACGCTGACCGAGCGCGACCTCGCCGGCGGACTGATGGTGACAGCCTCCCACAACCCCCCGGAGTACAACGGCGTGAAGTTCCTGCCCGGCGACGGCGCGCCGGCCCTCCCACCGGTCACCGACGCCATCGTCGACCGGCTGGCCGATCCCCGACCCATCGACGGCGAGTACGGCACCATCCGGGAAGACGACCTGGTCGGTCCGTACCTCGGCCACGCCCGCCGATTCGTCGACGCCGACCTGAACGGGCTCAGCGTCGCCTACGACGCGATGCACGGCAGCGGCCGCGGCGTCACCGACCAGCTCCTGGAGCGTGCCGGCGCCAGAGTCGACCGGCTGCGGTGCGAGCAGGACCCCGAGTTCGGCGGGACGGCTCCCGAACCGGCTGAAGAGCGCGTCCCGGAACTCGTCGAGCGGGTCACCGAAGGTGACGCCGACCTGGGCATCGTCAACGACGGCGACGCCGACCGCATCGGGGTCGTCACCCCCGAGCGAGGGTTCCTCGACCCGAACCACTTCCTCGCCGCGACCTACGACTACCTCCTCGAAGACGAGTCGGGCGACGTCGTCCGCACCGTATCGACGAGCAGTCTGGTCGACGGCGTGGCGGAGGATCACGGCCAGGACGTCCACGAGACGGCAGTGGGCTTCAAGTGGGTCGCCCAGGCGATGAAAGACCACGATGCCCTGTTCGGCGGCGAGGAGAGCGCCGGCTTCGCCATCAGGGGGCACCTCCGGAACAAGGACGGCGTGCTCCTGGCGCTCGTCGCCGCCGCGGCGACGAGAGAGCGGTCCTACGACGAGCGGATCGCCGCACTGGCCGAGGCGTACGGTGAGGTTCACCAGGACCGCGTCAGCGTCGACTGCCCGGACGACCGGAAGGAGCCGGTGCTGGCAGACCTCGAGGACGCCCTGCCTGAGGAAGTCGCCGGAAGCCCGGTCGCCGACGTGAACACGGTTGACGGGTTTAAGATCGCTCTCGAGGATGGAGGGTGGTTGCTGGTCCGTCCCTCGGGAACGGAGCCGAAGATGCGGATCTACGCCGAAAGCGACTCCGCAGACCGCGTCCAGGCGCTGCTGGACGAGGGCAGCGATCTGGTCGAGCCGTTAGTCTGAAACGGCGAATCGACCGTCAGCGGGTCGGTAGCCCTACGACCGACCACCAACGGTGAGTGGGGATGGTGGCCGTCCTCACCGACTGGGACGACCCACGACCGTGACCGTGTCCGTTCCAGACAGTCCGTGGTGACCGGCCGAAGAGCGCTCCCACTCGAGTCTGGCTTCGGATTCGTCGCCGTCGAAACCGGTTTCACACGCCGGGAAGTGAAGCAGGAGGTCCTCTTGCCCGTCTCCGTCGACGTCCGCGACGTGGCCGCCGTGTGCTGGCCGTGCGCCGCCACCACCACTGACGGCGTCGGGCGCACCGAACCGATACCGCACGTCCTCGCTGGTCGGATCGAACTCCTCGGTCCCCAGGACAGCAACCGGAATCAATCCGCGACTGTTCGGATTGATCGGGTTCCGGTCGCAACCGGGTCTGACGTCGATGGTGAGGTCCGACGGAAAGTGAGCGGCGGCCTGCCCGCCGAGCGTGGCGATGCCGATCGTCGTGGCCGCAAGTCCGGTGCTCGTCCGGAGAAATTCGCGCCGGCCCACCGATGGTTCGTTCGTGGTCGCTTCGGGCTGTCCGACGGAATCGAGCGACGGTGGCTGAGTCATACGACGGGTAGTAGCTCGTAGAATCGGCCAATAATTACTCTGGTACAGTAATCGAAATTACCTTGCGAGGTCCGGGACGGCTCCGAAATGTCGGCTTCATCGGCTACGCCTGCACCTCGAACACGCCACGCAGTCGGTCGCCGTCGCCGGCCGAACCGATATCGAAGCCCAGGGACTCCCAGAAAGCCCGAACTCGCGGATCGAACTCGGCCACGATCCGGTCCCGGTCGGCCAACGCGGCTTCGACCAGTTCGGACCCGATGCCCTGGTCCCGCCGTCGGGGCCGAACGGCGACCGCCAGCACCTCCTGGCCGTCACAGACCAGCGCGCCGACTACGACGCCGCGCCCTTCGGACTCGGCGACGTAGGCACCGTCGCCAGCGAGGCCGGCTTCGAACCGCTCGTCGTCCAGCGCCAGGTTCGCTCCGTCGATGACGTTCCGGACGGCGGCACTATCCTCGGCAGTGGCTTCCCGAATCGCGACCACGCTACCCACCCTTGACCAGCCGGACGATTCGGACGGTGTCGACGTCGGGGTCGATGCGGGCGTCCTCGGCGACGTGGCGGTCGTCGACGAGGACCGAAACCTGGTGGACGCTGACCGGCAGGGGCTCGACGAGGTCGGCATAGGTCCCGGTCTCGGAGACCTCGATTTCGCGGGTTTCTTCGCCGACCAGCTCCACCGTGACGCGCATAGGTGGTGGTTTGGCTCTGCGGGCTTCAGCGTGTCGACGGCGCGGCGGACCTCGGTGTGGTCCGAGCGAGCCCCGGTGAGGAGACGGGAGAAATCAGGACCCCGGCACGGGGGAGTCCACGACGTCGACGATGGCCTGGCGCTTCAGGAGCACGAAACCCAGCGCGACGACTGCGAAGCCGCCGAGCGCCTGGAGGCCGATCCGTTCGTCGAGCAGGACCACGCCGGCGACCGTCGCCACCACGGGCACCAGGTAAGTGACGAGGTTGGTCTCGAACGCGCCGCGCTCCTCGAGGAGATAGAAGTACGCCAGGAAGGCGAACGCCGTGGAGAACACGCCGAGGTAGACGATGGCCGCGACGGCTGTCGGAGCGAGGAGGCCACCGGCTGGAACCTCGCCGACGGCGAGGCTGCCGGCGTGGAGGACGAGTGAGCCGACCAGCATCGACCAGCCGACCAGCGGGACCCGGTCGAGCGAGGGAGAGGCCCGCTGGACGAGGACGCCGCCGAGCGAGACGCTGACGACCTGGCCGACGACGAGCAGCCGGCCGAGCGTGCCGCCGGCGAAGAGGTTCCCGGTGTCGGGCTGGACGACGATGGCGATGCCGAGGAAGCCGACGAGGACGCCGAGGGCGCCCAGCAGCGACAGTCGTTCGTCCAGCAGGGCCAGCGCCCAGAGCGCCGTCAGGATGGGCGCGAGCGCCTGGAGGATGGCTGCCACGGCACTCGGGACGGTCTGCTGGCCGACGAACAGCAGGCCGTTGCCGGCGACGAGGAAGAGGCCGCCGCCGAGGACGGCGATACGGTCGTTGGCGCGGGTGGGCCACCAGTCGTCGACGCGGAGCGCAGTGTAGCCCAGCAGGAGGACGGCCGCCACGTCGTACCGCGCGGCAGCGAACAGCAGCGGAGGCAGGTAGTCCAGGCCGACAGCGATGGCCGGGAAGGACAGCCCCCACAGCAGCGACAGTGCGACGAACAGCGAGAGGGGCAGCGAGCGGGACACGTCGAATAGAGGGGCGAAAATGCGAAAATGGTGACGATGTGGGACGGCGCTCGACTCGTGTACACCCGTCGCATGGCCGGTACAGCGTGTCACACGGCACTCTTCGGACGCCGCTTCCCATTCCAAAATTCGACCAGCGAAAGCGTCTCGCGGGGCTCACGGCTCGCTCGGCTCGCGGGTCACTTCGTTCCCCGCTCGCTATCGAGACTCGTCGCTTCGCTCGAGTCTCGCGGGGTTTATGGAGACTCCATCCCTCCGTTCTCCCATGAGCGAAGCTGCGGAATCTCGCGCCGGCCGGGACGAGGTCTGGATCGAACAGTACCGCCCGCGCCGGCTCGACGACATCGTCGGCCAGGACGCCATCGTCGAGCGCCTCCAGAGCTACGTCGCCCGGAACGACCTGCCCCACATGCTCTTCTCGGGACGAGCCGGCATCGGGAAGACGACCGCTGCCCAGGCCGTTGCCCGGGAACTGTACGGCGAGGACGACTGGGAGGAAAACTTTCTCGAACTCAACGCCTCCGACGAGCGGGGCATCGACGTCGTTCGGGACCGGATCAAGAGTTTCGCCCGGACCTCCTTCGGCGGCCACGAGTACCGGATCATCTTCCTCGACGAGGCCGACGCGCTGACTTCGGACGCGCAGTCGGCCCTCCGCCGGACGATGGAGCAGTTCTCGAACAACGTCCGGTTCATCCTCTCGTGTAACTACTCCAGCCAGATCATCGACCCCATCCAGTCGCGGTGTG